>NZ_RWIO01000014.1:0-2078 GCF_009764655.1 Pseudomonas sp. PB105 | reverse complement strand
TCACCTCTGTCTACTCACAGGTGAAAGGATGCCAAGGGATTTTATGCGAAGCGGTGTGCCGGATGCGCACACCACGACTCGCCAGCGGCTGACCAGCCTGCTGGACCTGCCCAAACTTTATCGAACCATTGACGCCGACCCGGCCATCGTCGGGGCAGGTGTGGTGCATATCGGCAGTGATTATCAGGTGACGGTGCTGCGTGAGTTTGTACCGCTGTGCAGTATCAAGCCCAAGCGGGTGATTCTGCGGGAGGTGGCGGGACCGGCGATGACTGCCGATCAGTATGCAGAGCTTGCAGCAAGCTCGCCTCGTGAATCACAGCTGTGGCGCGAAGCGTCGGGAGTGGCTTCCTCCTGTGGAGGGGCCGTAATTGGATACATCGTTGCGAAATCAGGAATCGCAGCAGTGCCTTTCAGCGCGGGTGCCAGCCTTGCATTGAGCTACGTTGCCTACAGCGCTGCGACTGCCAGTGCTCTCCAGTGCGTAAACAGTTCATGGAGAGTCTCCAACGAATTGACCAATCCCGCCAAAAATGACTATTACGACAGCCTGAGCTGGTATCAGGCAATGACAGTCGCTCTGGATGGCATTTCATTGGTCGGGGCCGGTACCACCACCTTCGCTACCGTCAAATCAGTAATGGCTATCAAACGTGCGACTGGGCGTAATTCGACAGACATCTTGAGACTCATGAGTCGCCAGGAACGTGCAAAGTTAACAACCGAAGTACTGCGACTGCAGAACCCTCGCCATCCCCGAGAGATGATTCGTCTGAAACAACTAGCGGGGCAGCTACCCAAACGCTACAGCAACCTCCAACTGCGGTTGGGCATTCTCACTCAAATAAAAGATCAGATTGGAGCGACCTTGGCCGTTGGAGGCAGCATCTATTCCGGAAATATCAATCACATCGTCATAGGTCTGTATGAGGAGTTTTCCGAATATGACTTATAGCGTCGACCCCTTCCGTGAATATCGAATTTGGCGCCGTTACGCATATCGATTCCTACCGTCATGGGCCAGTGCTCTTCTGCTAATGCTAAACAATATTGCTATCAACATGACACTTAGCTTGTCGTATTACGCAAGGGCCAATCATCTACCGACTGAATTTTCTTTCGGAACCGGTATGGCACTTTGTCTGTTTTTTTGCGCAGGCCAGATAATGTTATTTGAAGGCTTCCATCACGCACGGCGAATACTCGTATCTATCGCCATCGTTAATACCTTTCTCGCAATTGGTTACCTGGCCAGTCAACCGGTGACACTGTTCAACTTATTCCCTCTGTTCACATCGCTGCTCTACATCCTGATCCTTAATTCAAAAAACCATCGCCGATACACGAGCATGTTGAGGGTAAAGCGTCGACGAAAAATCAGGGCCAGCAAGCCATTCGCTTAGGCCTGCCATTCAGTTTGGCGCCGAGTTCACAATCACCGTGCACGCAATCCCCGCCGCCAACGTTTGAAGGGGAATTTGTAAATGATCGACTACAGCGATTTTTTCGAAGAAGTGATCCAGACCCACGTCGAGATCGAGCAATGGTTTGCCGGCGTTGCGCCTGACGGCACCTTGCAAAACCTGCTTGCGCGCTTCTCGCCGCAATTCAGCATGATCGCCCCCGCCAGCGGCACACGCGTCAATGCAGCCGGGGTGAATGCGCTGTTCACACGCCTGGGCGGGATGCGTCCGGGGCTGAAAATCACCTTGAGTGAAATGGCTGGGATTGACCGGCATGCACGCGGTGCGACGGTGACTTATCGTGAGCATCAGGTTGACGACAGCGGCACCCAAACAGATCGGCGGGCCACCGTGGTGTTTGAGAAGCAGGCGAATGGCGCGCTGTTGTGGCGCCATTTGCATGAAACCTATGTAGCTCAATGAACTAACTGCCCAGCCGGTTCCTACAATAAACAGCGAATGGGCTGACAGCATTACAAGGAAACTATCCCCAGGCTCTTTCACCTCTGTCTACTCACAGGTGAAAGGATGCCAAGGGATTTTATGCGAAGCGGTGTGCCGGATGCGCACACCACGACTCGCCAGCGGCTGACCAGCCTGCTGGACCTGCCCAAA
>NZ_RWIO01000013.1:0-1521 GCF_009764655.1 Pseudomonas sp. PB105 | reverse complement strand
AAGTGATAAACCTGCCCATCCACCGGCAATCCAACTCCCTGCGCCACCTCATTCCACCAACTGATCTCCCTGATCCGCTCCTTTTCCGCCACCCAGTTTAAAAGTGGAGTCGAGCCGCTATGCCCCAGTACATCGTCCAGTGTGTCCCACTTATGGGGTTCATGGCGCCACTCGCTTTCGTAGTGGATGATCAGTTGCGAAAGCACCCTGCGCTTTGCTTCCTTATTTGCTTGAGCCAAAAAGTAATTTTTCCCACAGTTACTCAAAACCAGCTTTGGATTTAATGGGCAGTGGAAACTTCAGGCCGTCAATATCTGCGTGCACTCCACACACACCTAAACCGAGAGCCGTCGGATCTATTCCTTTCGAAAAGATTTCAAGTGAGTCTGCGTCTTTCTGCAAGAATATAGGTCAAAATTGTGTATTGTGAATAAGCTTTCCGTCCTTAGGTATCATATAAAACTCAAAGGAGCAGACACTTTGATTTGCCTGTGTACTGTGCAGCCTGACCAAGTAACCCAAATATTTTTTTTCTATTCTTAGCTCATCGACAAATTGTTCGGAGCAGTCGACGCCATCGTTGGGCGATGTACACAGCTCACTTTTTTTAAAGTAGTGCCCAGTCCATAAGAAATTCGATGCTATTTTTTTGGTAAAAAAAAATTCTTGAGCTGTTACTTTTGAATCTTCGTTTATTTGTTCGGCATTGAGCAAGGAAACATGCAACATCGAAATAGCAAGACAGGTAGTGGTTTTCAAGTTAATTGCCTCCCCTAAGATACCGAGCTCTATTCCTGCCCTGCTCATACTGTGCCAATTCCGGTGTTTCTTGAATGTACATCGCCAGTGCCTCTCTGCTGTTCTGTCGAATATAGGGAATTTGACGATTCCAGATACTACCTTGCTGATATGTTAAGTCCACTGCAATATCTCGTACGCGCTCATCTAGCTGCTCCCATGATATCCAGCCCGACATTACGTTTGAATTATATTGTTGTCGGGTAGCGGCTTCATAACGAGGATAAATAACAATTTCAAATAGGATCCTTTGAGCTCGTAATGAAATTATTCCATATGCATCACGGTTAGCGCTTACAAAATCGCGCGCGGAATTCCCGAACAGCCCCGCGCCACGAGAAAAATTCTCTGCGGAAGATATATCCACCCCTGCTGCAATTAGATCTGCTCGTACTGCATTCTGTGTCCGGTGTCGAATATCGTAGCCTCGCCCCAACGTCACTCCGGAAGCTCCACCCGGCCAATGTAAGCGTCGGCTAAAGTAAGGGCTGTTAGCAATGTCATTCCCTTCTGCGTCGAAAGTGACTTGCCCTCGCAATACAGTAAGATCATTACCCTGGCGTTGAGTGACATTCAGATTCCCCAGCAAAGCAAGAGGATGCAAGTGATAAACCTGCCCATCCACCGGCAATCCAACTCCCTGCGCCACCTCATTCCACCAACTGATCTCCCTGATCCGCTCCTTTTCCGCCACCCAGTTTAAAAGTGGAGTCGAGCCGCTAT
>NZ_RWIO01000012.1:0-55858 GCF_009764655.1 Pseudomonas sp. PB105 | reverse complement strand
CCCACCGGCCAACCCACGTTCAAGAATCACGTGCTGATCGTCGTAGCGATAAACCTCGCTTTCACCGACGGCATTGGTCGCTGAGACCAGTCGGCCTATGTCGTCGTAGACGTAGGAAACAACGCTGCGCTCTGTGATCCAGACGTAAGGCTCATGTCCCTTGGCCCGCTGAACCTGGTAGTCCACCGCCACAATGCGGCCCGACTCGTAACGCAAAAACAGCGCACAACCGGCACCGTTATCCAGCCGCTCAATGCGCCCTAAAACGTCCCGACTAATCCGCAGCCGGTTGTCATACGCATCACTGATCGAAACCAGCACCCCATCGCGAAAGTGATAAAACCGCGACGCCTGCGCCAGCACCAACTCATCCGGCAAATCCCCCAGATAAATCGCCGCTTCAGCCAGGCTATTGGTGATTGCAGGTCGAGCAACTGTCGGCAGTGGAAACTCAGTCGAGCGGTTCTCATGATCCGTCCAGACCGCGAAATCACCGTCAACCGAAAGCCGATGCGCCAGCGAATGACTCCAGCCAAACCCCAGCCCGACATCCACTTCCACCGCACTGGTGCGATACAACCGTGTCCACTCAAACGGCAAAATTCCGTCCAACGTGCCATCGGTGAGGGTGAGTAATTCTTCGCCGGTGACCATCGACACCGGACACCCGTTAGTCACGGTCTTGTCCGAAGCCGCCGCAGCATCCCCCTTCGGATTCGTCGCCACGGCAGGCGCGTCGTCGACATGTTCCTGGCGAACCAACACCGTCCGCTGTGTCTTGCCGCGAACCGCCGGCACCGCGTTCGAAACCAGATTCTCCCCAGCCTTCAACGGCGCAGCCGGTACCACCTTGATTGGCACAGCCTCACTCTTGAACAACACCGGCTTTAGCGCTTCGGCATGGCCATCCAGTTGAGCGGTGCCAAACTGTTTGGCTATTTGCTCCAGCCACTTGCGCACACGTTGAGACTTGATACTGCCGAGCACTTTCGTGCTCATACGCACCGCCATGCCCATGCCCGCGGTAGCAAACCCCAGCAGTAAGTTGATCAGCACCTCGGCACCGATCTCCCCCAGCATTTCGTTCATGTACGGAGGCGGCAACATCCTCATCCAGCTGACCAGTGCGGCCAGATGGATGAACAGCAAGGGTTCATCACTGAGCACCAGCAGGCCCTTGGCGATGGTCTCTGTGCTCAACGCCAGTAACTGTTCAAATTCATCCTGGGTCAGGTATTGCAGCAGCTTTTCGGCGTTGGCCAAGGGGTCGCTCAGCCATTGGCAAAGCTGCTGGAGGTTGTCCCAGAGTGTGTACAGCGCGTCGCCGAACCCACGGGCATAGGCTTGATGCAATGAGAGATAGCGCTTGAGGAAGTCCGCCTCGGAATAGCCCTTCCACAATGGTTCAAACGTTTCGCTCCATTCAGTACGCAACCACACTTCCAGTGGCGTGATCACCGACCGATAAGATGCGTAGAGCGCCTTGAAGTGTTCCTTGGAAACGTTGGGGTAGAAGCTGATCCGATACCGCTGGTTGCGATCACATTCTTTGATTTCAAGAATGCCGCTGGGGCCAATGGTTTTATGAATGGGCTCGCCCAATGGGCCGCCGTTTGGGTCGATGCGCTGCAGCACCACCGGCGTATTGCCAATGGGCACGAAGCGTGAACTTTGAAACATATGCACCAGCGTCAACGTCCCACTGGCTGGACACTGTGCAACGGTCGCACTGGGGAAGAGGGAGCGGTTGATCGGCGCCACCAGCGCCACCTCATCCCCAACCTTGAACACCTGCTCGATATCCAGCGCCGAAAAACTGAAAAAGCTTTCGGCCCAGGCATCGTAGTGATTGAGGCAACTGCGGAAATCACTGAGCACGGACTCGACGTCACGCGTCTTTGAATCCATGGCCGCCAGCACCAGATACCCAATGGCTTGGCTGGTGGCGTTGATCATGAGACAGCCCCGTCAACCAGGGCCTTAACGAAAAGAACCATCTGCAATCCCTCGCACTGTGTATTCAGGCGAGGGACTTTGCAGAGGTTTTCAGGGGGAAGCTGTAGAGCTTATCCGGCGTCCACGTGGGAAGCTTCGACAGCTTTTGTCAGCTTGAAAAAAGCCTTTTGTGACGCGCAAACGCAAGGCCTAATTCCAGCCCTGCAAACGCAGCAGTGAAACACGTGATTCATTGCGAAGACAGACGGTCGCGGTGGGTGACGAGGAAGTTCAGGCTCAGCATGGCATTCAAACTCCTTGTACGAATGGTCGAAGAAAGATCCTGTCATGATCGGCTCGGGCTGGCGAGAGGGCGAGTTGACGAACCCGCGTTAGACTTACCTGTCCATATCCGCAACGCTCGGCCCATTGTTCTTCAAGGAAGCCCCATGTCCCCACGCCGCCTGATCCTGTGCCTCATCCCCTTGCTGGTGCTGGCCGGTTGCTCCACCTCACGCGGCCCGCAGCAACCGGAGCGCAGCGAGGCCGAGGTGAAGGCGCAGATTGTGCGCCTGCTCCCGGCCAAGGTGGCGGATCGCAATGGTTGGGCTCAGGATATCTACACGGCTTTCGACACCCAGAAAATCTACCCCAGCACCGAGAATATCTGCGCTGTGCTGGCGGTGACGGAGCAGGAGTCCACCTATCAGGTCGACCCGCCCGTGCCCAATATGGGCAAGATCGCCCAGGACGAGATCCTGCGCCGCGCTGGCAAGGTGCATGTGCCGGCCTTCGTGGTGCGCAGCGCGCTGCAATTGAGGTCGCCCACCGGCAAGTCCTACGCCGACCGGTTGAATGCTGCCCGCACCGAGAAAGACCTCAGCGGCATCTTCGATGACTTCATCAGCATGGTGCCCTTGGGCAATACACTGTTTGGCGGCTTCAACCCGGTGCACACCGCTGGCCCCATGCAGGTCAGCATCGACTTTGCACAGAAACAGGCGCGGGGTTATCCCTACACGGTGGATGGCACGATTCGTCGGGAGGTCTTCACCCGCCGTGGCGGTATGTACTTTGGCATCGCCCATTTGCTCGGTTATCCAGTGAATTACGACCAGCCGCTGTACCGCTTTGCCGATTTCAATGCAGGTTGGTATGCGAGCCGCAACGCGGCGTTCCAGGCGGCGGTCAGCCGGGCTTCCGGCACTGAGCTGGCGCTGGACGGGGATTTGATCCGCTATGGCTCACTGCTGCCCGGCACCACTGAGCTGGCAGTGCGCTCCCTGGGCGCCAAGCTGGATATGCGCAACCCCAGCATCCGTAGCCAGTTGGAGCAGGGCGAACAGTTGGATTTTGAGGACACCACGCTCTATAAGCGCGTGTTTGCCCTGGCCGACAAGGCTGCCGGTAAACCGCTGCCCCGGGCGATCTTGCCGGGCATTGTGCTCAAGAGCCCGAAGATCACCCGTAACCTCACCACGGCCTGGTTCGCCAAGCGCGTGGATGAGCGCTATCAGCGCTGTATGAAGCGCTGATCAGGGGCGGCGGCGCACAAACCTGCGCCACAGCCACACCCACAACCAGACCACCGGGAACGCCAGGATCACAAAGGGCAGGACGTAGCTGGCGCGTTCCAGGGCGTCAGCCGTGCCTTCCACCATATTCGTGCCCAGGTTGCTGAACATCCGGCTGAAGCGTGACGGTTGGTTCGCGCCGTCCGAAGAGCGGAAGTTGAGGGTGACACGGTTGGTATCCAGGCGGCGCTGCTGGCCGGCGGCAATCTGGGCCAGCGCCTGCAGGTCGTTTTCGATGCCGGCCTGTTCCTTGCTCAAGACGATCAGATCGCTGACGGTGATGTCCTTGCGCTTGGCCAGTTCATCGAGGCGGTTTTGCTGGGCTTGCAGACGGTCTCGGCGGCGATTCACATCGTCGACAGCATCGGCCAGGTCTTCGGCGGTGGTGATGCGCTGGCCGAGCGTGCCGCCTTCAGCCGCCATGGCGACCATTGGCTCAACACCCGCTGGCGCGATACGCAGGATCATCTCGCCACCGTTACTGTCTTCGGTGATCCCCAGGATATTGCACGTGCCGAACCGCGCCGTTTCACAAGCCTCACGGGTGGCCTGCATCCGTGGCGCGAGTAGGGCGCCGGGCAGGGCCAGGGTCAGCTCATGCTCATAGGCCAATTGGGCGCCGGCCTTGCCTTGCTCCCCATTGACCACCGTGGCGCGGGAGTGATCCTTGGGCGAGCAACCGACCAGGGCCATGCCGGCCAGCAAAATCAACAGAGGCGCGCGAAGCGAGTGAAGGTTGCCGTCCTGATGGCGCATTGCTGTTCCTTGAGGTGTGCGGGGAAATGGGCGGCGATTAAAGCCGGTCTGGCGGATTAACGCAAAGCATCGCGCAAGATTTGTGCGGCTGATGGTGATGGCTAGCGTTCGGAGCGTGGCGTACACGTCAAGCCTGACTCCAAGGAAGACTTGCCATGATTGCTCACGCCGTGCCTGAAGGATTTGTTCCACTGCCTCGCAGCAGCCCATTGCTTGACCTGCTTGGCCCGGCGTATTGCCGGGGTGAAGGCTTGCAACTGGAAGTCGGCCTGCGCGCCGACAATCGCCACGCCAATGGGCGCGGCACGGTGCATGGCGGGGTGTTGGCGACGCTGGCGGATATCGGCATGGGCTATGCGATGGCGTTTTCCAGTGAGCCGCCGTTGCCGCTGATCACTGCGAGCATGACCGTGGATTACCTGGGCGCGGTGCAGGTGGGGGAGTGGATTGTGGTGCGGCTGGAGCATCACAAGCGTGGGCGGCAGATGGCGTTTGGGACGGTGAGTCTGCAGGTGGGAGACAAAGTGGTGGCGCGGGCGAATGCGGTGTTTGCGGTGCCGCGCTCGGACTGAAAATGCCGATATAAAAGAGATACTCCTATTGGGGCTGCTTCGCAGCCCAGCGCGGGGCAAGCCCGCTCACCACAGCAAGCCCGCGCACCACAGATCGTCAATATCAGCTGCGTTCGAGAGCGAGGGCTACGCCCTGGCCGCCACCGATGCACAGCGTTGCCAGGCCTTTCTTGGCGTCGCGTTTGATCATTTCATGCAGCAGGGTCACCAGCACACGGCAGCCTGAAGCGCCGATGGGGTGGCCGATGGCGATGGCGCCGCCGTTGACGTTGACTTTTTCAGCGTCCCATTCCAGCTCTTTGCCCACGGCTAATGCTTGAGCAGCAAAGGCTTCGTTGGCTTCGATGAGGTCCAGGTCACTCAGTTTCCAGCCGGCTTTGTCCAGGCAACGGCGGGTGGCCGAGACCGGGCCGATGCCCATGATCGCCGGGTCGACGCCGGCGTTGGCGTAGCTGGCAATACGTGCCAGTACCGGCAAGCCCAGTGCCTTGGCCTTGTCGGCACTCATCAGCAGCACGGCGGCGGCGCCGTCATTGAGGCTGGAGGCGTTGCCGGCGGTGACGCTGCCGTCTTTCTTGAATGCGGGTTTGAGTTTGGCCAGGGATTCGGCGCTGGTGCCGGCACGCGGTTGTTCATCCACGGCGAAGTCGACTGGGTCGCCCTTGCGCTGGGGGATCAGAATCGGTGTGATTTCATCCACAAAGCGCCCGGTTTCGATGGCCGTGCTGGCTTTTTGCTGGGAGGCGGCAGCGAAGGCGTCCTGGGCTTCCCGGCTGATGCCGTACTTGTCCACCAGGTTCTCGGCGGTGATGCCCATGTGGTAGTCGTTGAATGCATCCCACAGCCCGTCGCTGATCATGCTGTCGATCATCTTGGCATGGCCCATGCGCAAACCGGTGCGTGCGGCCGGCAATACGTACGGGGCGAGGCTCATGTTCTCCATGCCGCCGGCGATGATAACGTCTGCGTCGCCGCATCGGATGGCCTGGGCGCCGAGGTGCAAGGCCTTGAGGCCCGAGCCGCAGACCTTGTTCAGGGTCATGGCTGGCACAGCGTGGGGCAGGCCGGCGAGGATCGAGGCCTGGCGCGCGGGGTTCTGGCCCGAGCCAGCGGTAAGCACCTGGCCGAGGATCACTTCATCTACCTGGGCCGGGTCCAGGCCGGTCTGCTCCAGCAGGCGGCGGATCACGGCGGCGCCCAGTTCCGGTGCCGGGATGTTGGCCAGTGAACCTTGAAAGCTGCCCACGGCGGTGCGGGTGGCAGCAACAATCACGACGTCTTGCATGGAATCTGTCCTCACTGGAAGTGCATTTCTGGAACGTGGTCCGGGACGATCAGTTTACCGGCGGTCTTGCTCACAATCTCTTCAACGCTGACGCCAGGTGCGCGTTCCTTGAGGACAAAAGCGCCATTTTCGATTTCCAGGTATGCCAGGTCCGTCAATACACGCTTGATGCAGTTGGCACCGGTCAGCGGCAGGCTGCATTGGCTGAGCAACTTGGACTCACCATCCTTGGAAGCATGGGTCATGATCACGATGATGTTTTCCGCGCCGGCCACCAGGTCCATGGCGCCGCCCATGCCTTTGACCAACTTGCCAGGAATCATCCACGAGGCGATGTTGCCGAGTACGTCGACTTCAAACGCACCGAGCACGGTGAGGTCGACGTGGCCGCCACGAATCATCGCGAAGGACTCGGCGGAGGAGAAGATCGAGGCGCCGACGCGTGCGGTGACGGTCTGCTTGCCGGCGTTGATCATGTCGGCATCGATGGTTTCTTCCGTAGGAAACGGGCCCATGCCAAGCAGGCCGTTTTCCGATTGCAGCATCACTTCCATGCCTTCGGGGATGTAGTTGGCCACCAGGGTCGGAATGCCAATGCCGAGGTTTACGTAGAAACCGTCCTGCATTTCGCGGGCGACGCGTTGAGCCATTTGTTCGCGGGTCAGAGCCATGGTTGTGTTCCTCTTATTCTTAGGGCCGCAGGCGGATTATTTGCGCACGGTGCGCTGTTCGATGCGCTTCTCGAACGTGCCGCAGATGATCCGGTCGACGTAGATGCCAGGGGTGTGGATCTGCGCCGGGTCCAGCTCGCCCGGTTCGACGATTTCCTCGACTTCAACCACGGTGATCTTGCCGGCAGTGGCGGCCAGCGGGTTGAAGTTCTGGGCAGTGTGGCGATAGATGACGTTGCCGAAGTGGTCGGCTTTCCAGCCCTTGACGATGGCGAAGTCGCCGGTGATGGACTCTTCCATCAGGTACGGACGGCCGTTGAATTCGCGGGTCTCCTTGCCTTCGGCCACTGGCGTGCCGACGCCGGTGGCGGTGAAGAAGGCCGGGATGCCGGCGCCGCCTGCGCGCATTTTCTCCGCGAGGGTGCCTTGAGGGGTGAGGACCACTTCGATCTCGCCGCTGAGCAGTTGCTTCTCGAACAGCGCGTTTTCACCTACGTAGGAGGCGATCACTTTACTGATCTGCTTTTGCTCCAGCAGCACGCCCAGGCCGAAACCGTCGACGCCGCAGTTGTTGGAAACCACGGTGAGGTCGCGGGTGCCTTTGCGCTTGATCTCATTGATGAGGTTCTCGGGAATACCGCACAGGCCAAAACCGCCGGAGAGCACGGTCATGCCGTCTTCCAGGCCTGCCAGCGCTTCCTCGTAGGACGCCACGCGTTTATCGAAACCTGCCATATGCACCTCTAGTTATTGTGTGTGGGCCAGCCAATGAACCGAGTGTTGCGCCGACGGATTGATTTGTTAAGTTGTTTTTTAAGGTTGATTGATTTAGAAAACAGCATAGTCCATTCCCGTTCGGAGCAGCGTCATGACCGTTAAGCAGATGCGTGCGTTTCTCGCCGTGGCCCAAAGCCTGAGTTTTGCCGCTGCGTGCGAGCGCTTGCACCTCTCACAATCGGCGTTGAGCCTGACCATTAAAGGTTTGGAGGAAGGCTTGGGGGGCCGCTTGTTCAGCCGTAACACCCGCAATGTCGCGCTGACGCCGGAAGGTGAATCCCTGTTGCCCCTGGCGCGCCGGCTGATTGCTGACTGGGACAATGCCGAGGACGAATTGCGCCAACGGTTCACCCTGCAACGCGGACGGGTCACTGTGGCGGCGATGCCATCGTTTGCGGGCAATTTGCTGCCGCCGATCCTGAAGACATTCCGCGCACGTTACCCCCAGGTGAATGTGACGGTGCACGACTTGATCAACGAACAGGTACTGGAAATGGTCCGCGACCGCCAGGTGGAACTGGGCGTAGCGTTTGAGCCGTCGGAAGGCTCGTCACTGGCGTTCACGCCGTTGTACCTGGATCGTTTCATTGCCGTAGTGCCGGGTGATTCACCTTTGGCGCAATGTGCCGAGATCGATTGGGCGACCTTGCTGGAACAGCCGTTCATCACCTTGCAGCGGCCGTCCACGGTGCGGGTAATGCTGGAAGAACACTTGGGCGCCTTACAGATGAAACTGCCCGTGGCGTTGGAAAGCCATCAATTGGCAACTGTGGGCAAGATGGTTGCCAGTGGCCTGGGCGTCAGTGCGGTGCCTGCATTGTGTGCACGGCAGATGGAAGAGGCAGGTGCCCATTGCATCACCTTGAACAGTCCAGTGATCGAGCGGCCGATTGGTGTTCTGACCAAGCCGGGGCATGAGTTGTCGGCGGCGGCACAAGTGTTGTTTGATATTTTTCGCGACGAAGCCGGCAAAGGACGATTTCCGGCAGTGTTGTAAGAGTGCAATTAAAAAGCCCGCTCGAACTAACGAGCGGGCTTGAATGTTTAATGCTGAGTGATCAGCAGTATCTATCAATCACCTTGACTTGCGACTGGCCCTTAAGGTTCTGCCATTCGGTATTCAATGTATGAAAGACCTGCTCGATAAAGTTGCGATCAGCCGCGGCCTTCTTGCCGACATAACCCTGGCCACGGCGATACACCTTCAGGCGCGCTGCCAGCTCACGGTTATTGCGGTCAAACTCGGCTTCTTCGGTATTGGGCTCCAGGCAGGCAAGTTGCACTTCGCCCGATTTGCCAATCCACAGGATATGGTCGTCGAGTGTGTCTTTCTGCGCTGCGAACATCTCAGCCAATTCGTCGATAGTTGGTTGGTTGTTCAGATTCATGTGTAAGCCCCTTGACCAGTTGGCGATCTATCAGTTGATTCCGTTAAAACTGCTTAGTTGTCTCCGGCGTTGAAAGCCGGGCGTCAGTGACGGTCTGCCGAATACGGGCAGGGTCTTGAACCTGATGCATGTAGTCTTGCTGATGAACTGCTACGCAATGGTTTCATAACGAAGACAAGCAGCGTTTGAGCTCCTTGTACCTATCCCTTTCGAGACGGGTCAGCTTCATCAATCTGCCTTGTGGGCAGTGCACATCCGGAAAAAACAGCTCGGCGGTCAGACGAGCTCTTTCAAAACGCTTGTTACCAACGCTCCCGATCCGGGAGACGTCTCGATAATGCAAGGACAAAAAGGTTACGTCAACGATTATGTAGTGATTATTTTTAGTCACTACATAAATTGCCGTGGGGACGGGGAAATGCGGGAAAACGTGACTTGGGCGTCATTTTCTGGAGCTGACGGTCAAGCCGTAAAGGCGCTTTTGTGGCGAGCGGGCTTGCGGCAGGTCAGGTCAATCGATCGACAAGCAGGGGTAACAACCGCTCGCACGACGCTTGGATCTTTACCTGCAACAACTCATCCCCACGGGTCTTGCCGAGGTTGATGGCGATCACCGGTTTGCCTTGTTCAACCGTGGCTTTGCATAGGCGGAACGCCGAATACGCCATCAGCGATGAACCCACCACCAGCAACCCCTCGGCGTGCTCCACGGCAGCCATCGCCTTGGCTGCGGTGTCCTGAGCGACGTTCTCGCCAAAAAACACCACGTCCGGCTTGAGCCGCTGGCCGCCGCAATGGGGGCAACTCGGAACCAGGAAGCGCTCTTCAAACGCAGGATCAAGCAGGGTATCGCCATCGGGTGCCTGCACCGCGTCGACGCCAGCCAGGTAGGGATTCTGGCCTTCCATCAGTTGCTGGATCACATCGCGCTCGCTGCGTTGCTGGCAATCCAGGCACAGCACCCGATGCAGGCTGCCATGCAGTTCGATCACATCGTGACTGCCTGCTTGATCATGCAGGGTGTCGACGTTTTGGGTGATCAGTCCGCTGATTTGCTGGCGTTGTTGCAGGGTCGCCAGTGCCAGGTGCGCCTTGTTCGGCTCGGCAATACGCACCCTCGGCCACCCCAGCATCGCACGCGCCCAGTAACGGCGGCGGGCTTGTGGGGTGGCGAGGAATTCCTGGTACATCATCGGCGCCTTGCCCCGGCGCACGCCTTCGCTGTCACGGTAATCGGGGATGCCCGACGATGTGCTGATCCCCGCACCGGTCAGCACCAGAAAGCGCCGTTCGGCCATGGCGCGGAGCAGGGTGTCGAGGTGGTCTTCCTGGTGTTGCAGGCTGTCGAGCATGGGGGCTCCCTATTCGCCGCGGATGTATTGCTCCAGCTGTTTGATCAGATCGGCCTGTTCGGCAATGGCTTCTTTTACCAGGTCACCGATGGAGAGCAAGCCGAGCAATTTGCCATCCTCAACCACGGGCAGGTGACGCAGGTGACTGTCGGTCATGATGTTCATACATTCGTCGACACTTTTGTGGGTGTCGACGGTGATCACCGGGGAACTCATCACCTCGTGGACCTTGGTAGTGACCGACGATAGACCCTTGAGCATGATTTTACGTGCGTAATCACGTTCGCTGATGATCCCCACCACCACGTCTTTCTTAACGACCGGCAAGGCCCCGACGTTTTTCTCCGACATCCGCACCAGCGCTTCAAACACGGTGTGGTCCCATTGGATGGTGTGGACGTCCTGGTTCTTCTGGTCCTTGGCTTTGAGCACTTGTGCAACGGTTTTCATGGCGGCCACTCCGGTGTTGTTGTTAGGAAATCAGCAGGTCCCTACAGAATCCTAGACGTCCAACGCGGGAGCAAGGTCCAAAGCGGCGCTAAACCCGTCGAAAAACGTCATTCGCCGGATTTTTTCTGCATTTAGCCTGCATTTGTTGGCTTTTTAGCTCGCTTGGGGCTGGCGGCGGTCTTACGTGGGGCGGCCTTGCGCTTCTTTTTCCACGGCGTGGCGCCTCGACCCGCGGGGCTCGCCGGCCCGGTAATGGTCATGCGCATCCCATTGCAGCGCGCCACTTGCTTGCTCATCCACGCCGCCTGCTTGGCGACGAATTCTTCCAGGCTCATTTCACCGCTTTGCACCATGTCCAGTGCCTGCTCCCAGATGGCAGTGGTGCCAGGGTCGGCAATGGCCCGAGGCACAGCGTCGATCAGGCTGAACGCCGCCGGGGTGGCCGACAGCGCCTTGCCGTTTTTCACCAGGTAACCTCGGTCGAGCAGGCCCTGGATAATCCCGGCGCGGGTGGCTTCGGTGCCGATACCGGTGGTGTCCTTGAGTTTTTGCTTGAGCAGGGGGTCTTCCACCAGCTTGGCGACGTTTTTCATCGCCTTGATCAGGTCGCCTTCGGTAAAGGGTTTGGGCGGCTGGGTCCACAAGTCCTTGAGGTTGACCTTGGCCACGGCATAGTCCTGGCCCTGTACCAACGTCGGCAAGGCTTGTGGTGCGGGGGCTTCACGGCCCTTGGTCGGCGCCAGGGCTTCGGGCAAGGCGCGTTTCCAGCCTGCTTCGATCACCACCTTGCCCACCGCGCGCAAGGCAAAGCCCGCGCAGTCGAAATCCGCCTGCGTGCGATCGTATTCATGGTTGGGCAGAAACTGCGCCAGGTAGCGCGCACGAATCAGCGTGTACACCGCTCTGTGTTTGCCTGTGAGCTGCCCGACGTCCTTGCCGGCGCCCGTTGGAATGATGCCGTGGTGGGCGCTGACCTTGGCGTCGTTCCAGGCCCGCGAGCGGCGTTGGGGATCGATATGGGACATCAGCTCGTTGACCGCTGCGTCGGCCCGGCCCAGAGCGGCAAGAATCTTCGGCGCATCGCTGTGCTGGCTCACGGGCAGGTAGCCGCAGTCACTGCGTGGGTAGGTGATGACCTTGTGGGTTTCGTAGAGGGATTGGGCGATGTCCAGGGTTTCCTGGGCGCCGAGACCGAGTTTCTTGGAACAGATTTCCTGCAGCGTGCCGAGATCGAAGGGCAGGGGCGCCACTTCGCGCATGCGTTCGGTACGCAGTTTTACCAGGCGTGCGCTGGCGGCGTTGCTCATCGCATCGGCGGCTTCACGGGCCAGCTGAGGATTGAGGCAGCGGCCTTGATCGTCGCAGGCGTCTTCGGCGGCACGCCACTGGGCGGTGAAGGTCATGCGCTCGTGCCGCAGGTCCACATCAATGGCCCAATAAGCCACCGGCACGAAATCGGCGATGCTGCGGTCGCGGTCCACCACCAGGCGCAGGGTCGGGGTTTGCACCCGGCCTACCGGCAACACACCTTGATAACCGGACTGACGCCCCAGCAGGGTAAACAGACGACTCATGTTCATGCCGATCAGCCAGTCGGCACGGGAGCGGCCCAGGGCCGAGTGATACAGGCTGAAGGTTTCGGCACCCTGCTTGAGCGCTGCCAAGGCTTTGCGAATGGAGGCGTCATCCAGCGCCGACAACCACAAACGCTGGATCGGCCCGCGATAACGACAGTGCTCCACCAGCTCGCGGGCGATCATCTCGCCCTCGCGGTCGGCGTCGGTGGCGATCACCAGCTCCTGGGCTTCCCCGAGCAGGCGCTTGACTGCCTTGAACTGGCTGGCGGTCTTGGGCTTGACCCGCATTTTCCATTTTTCCGGGACGATTGGCAGGTCGGCCAGCACCCAGCGCTTGTACTTTTCGTCGTAGGCGTCGGGCGGAGCGGTTTCCAGCAGATGGCCGATGCACCAGGTGACTGTGACCCCATTGCCCAGCCAGCACCCGTCGCCCCGGCGACTGGCGCCAAGCACGGCCGCGATATCCTTGGCCTGGGAGGGTTTTTCACAGAGGTACAGCCGCATGGTCAGCCCATTCGTTTCACAGTTGAATGGAGAGCAGGATGGGCATAAGAAGGGAATTGAGCAACTGTTATCTGTATGGATATACAGTTATTTATGTAGGCACTGGGGAGTGAATGTGGAAGGGGGCTTGCTCCCGATAGTGGCATACCAGTCACTGCAACGCTGACTGCACCATCGCTATCGGGGGCAAGCCCCCTCCCACAGGGGATCTTCGGGATCAGTTTTTATCGATATCCACATGCCGCGTTTCTTTGAGGCAGATCATCCCCACGATCAGGCTTACCCCGGTCACGACCACCGGGTACCACAGCCCGTAGAAGATATCCCCGGTGTACACCACCAGCGCAAACGACACGGTCGGCAGGAACCCGCCAAACCAGCCATTACCGATGTGGTAGGGCAAGGACATCGAGGTATAGCGGATGCGCGTCGGGAACAATTCCACCATCAGCGCCGCCAGCGGGCCGTAGCACATGGCCGCGATCAGGATCAGTGCGACGATCAGCACCACCACCATGACCTTGTTGACCTGAGCCACATCCGCCGAAGTCGGATAACCGGCCAGGGTCACGGCGCCGCGCAGGGCCTTTTCGTCAAAACCGTCGATGCGCACCTCGCCCACGCTCACCTGCACCGGGCTGCCGGCGGGTGCGGCGGCGCTGCTGTAGGGCAGGCCTTGCTTGACCAGGAAGGTCTTGACCTTGTCGCACGGGCTGTCAAATTTCGCCTTGCCCACCGGGTCGAACTGGAAGGTGCAGGTGGCCGGGTCGGCGAGTACGGTGATGGGGGCTTGAGTGCTGGCCTGGTCCATCGCCGGGTTGGTGTAGTGCGCCAGGCTCTTGAAGATCGGAAAGTACAGCACGGTGGCCAGCAGCAGGCCGAGCATCAGCACCGGCTTGCGGCCGACCTTGTCCGACAGCCAGCCAAAGAAGATAAAGAACGGCGCGCCGATCACCACGCTGATAATCAGCAGCATGTTGGCCAGCGCCGGGTCCATCTTCAGGAACTGCGTGAGGAAAAACAGCACGTAGAACTGCGACGCGTAGAAGGTCACCGCTTGCCCGCCGTTGATGCTGAACAGCGCAATCAGCACCACCTTGAGGTTTTCCCATTTGCCGAACGACTCACGGATCGGCGCCTTGCTGGCCTTGCCTTCCTCTTTCATTTTGAGGAACGCTGGCGACTCGTGCAGGCTCATGCGGATCCAGGTGGAAATGCCCAGCAGCACGATGGAAAACAGGAACGGAATCCGCCAGCCCCACACTTCGAACTGGTCACCGGTGAAGTAACGGCAGGCCAGCACTACCAGCAGCGACAACAGCAGGCCGATGGTCGCGGTGGATTGGATCCAGCTGGTATTGAGGCCACGTTTGCCGGCCGGTGCATGTTCGGCCACATAGGTCGCCGCGCCGCCGTATTCACCGCCCAGCGCCAGGCCTTGCAGCATGCGCAGCACGATCAGGATGATCGGCGCCGCGATGCCGATGCTGGCGTAAGTCGGCAGCAGCCCGACGCAGAAGGTGGCGACGCCCATCAGGATGATGGTGACGAGGAAGGTGTACTTGCGCCCGATCATGTCGCCCAGGCGGCCGAATACCAGCGCGCCAAACGGGCGCACCACAAAGCCGGCCGCGAAGGCCATCAAGGCAAAGATAAACGCCGTGGTGTCGTTGACCCCGGCAAAGAACTGCTTGCTGATCACGGCCGCCAGGGCGCCGTAGAGGAAAAAGTCATACCACTCGAACACCGTCCCCAGGGACGAGGCGAAGATGACCTTTTTTGAGTCGTTGGTGGTGCTGGCGGTGTTGACCGTCGAGCCCAAGGGTTGAGCATGTTCTGACATCGGGTAGCCCTCACAGTGATTATTTATTGTTGTTCCACTGTCGGCGCCAGGTGCGGCGCCGCTATTCAGATTGCATGAACCAGTTCTTTCTCCGGGGCGAGGCTCCTTGTAGGCGGCGAAAGGATCAGCTGCGCGGCTTTCTCCGCGATCATCAGCGTGGGTGAACAAGTGTTGCCGGAGGTGATGCGCGGCATGACCGAGGCATCAGCGATGCGCAGGCCGGGCACGCCATGCACCCGCAGTTGCGCATCGACCACTGCGTCTTTGTCACTGCCCATGCGGCAGGTGCCCACCGGGTGGAAAATCGTCGTGCCGATACGGGCGGCGGCTTCGTGCAGTTCCTCTTCGGTTTGCAGCGAATCACCGGGCAGGTATTCCACCGGTTTGAACTGGCTCAGGGCGGGGGCGGCGACGATGCGTCGAGTCAGGCGAATCGCGTCGGCGGCCACGCGCAAGTCTTGCGGATGGCTGAGGTAGTTGGGCCGGATCAGCGGCGCATCCGCCGGGTTGGCCGAGCGGATATCGATACGGCCACGGCTTTGCGGGCGCAGGTCGCACACCGAGGCGGTGAACGCCGGGAACGCGTGCAACGGTTCGCCGAAGCGCTCCAGGGACAGCGGCTGCACGTGGTATTCAAGGTTGGCCGAAGTCTGTTCCGGGCCGGAGCGGGCAAAGGCGCCGAGCTGACTGGGTGCCATCGACAGCGGGCCGCTGCGGTCGTACAGGTAGCGCAGGCCCATGCCCATCTTGCCCCACACGGTGCCGGCGATCTGGTTCAGGGTGCGGGCGTTTTCCAGCTTGTAGATCAGCCGCAATTGCAGGTGATCCTGCAGGTTGCCGCCCACGCCAGGCAGTTCATGCAACACGTCGATGCCCAAGGGCTTGAGCACGCTGGACGGGCCGATGCCGGAGCGTTGCAGAATGCCCGGCGAGCCCACGGAGCCGGCGCACAGCACGATCTCCTTGCGCGCCTTCCAGCTCATCTGCTGGCCGTTTTGACGCCCGACCACTGCCGAGGCGCGGCCGTTTTCCAAGACCACGCGGTCGACTTCGACTTCAGTCAGCACGGTGAGATTGGGACGTTGGCGAATAGGCTTGAGAAACGCCTTGGCGGCGTTCCAGCGCACGCCGGCCTTCTGGTTGACCTGGAAGTAACCGCAGCCTTCGTTATCGCCCTCGTTAAAGTCATTGATATTGGCGATGCCACTTTGCGCCGCCGCCTCGCGAAACGCATCCAGGATCGGCCACGACAGGCGCTGCTGCTCGACGCGCCATTCACCGCCGTCGCTGTGGAACTCGGAACCACCGGCAAAGTGGTTTTCGCTTTGTTTGAACAGTGGCAGCACGTCTTTCCAGGCCCAGCCGAGGTTGCCCTCAGCGGCCCAGCCGTCGTAGTCCTGGGCCTGGCCGCGCATGTAGATCATGCCGTTGATGGACGAGCAGCCGCCCAGCACCTTGCCGCGCGGGTAACTCAGGGCACGGCCTTGCAGGCCTTCCTGGGCTTCGGTCTTGAAGCACCAGTCGGTGCGCGGGTTGCCGATGCAGAAGAGGTAGCCGACCGGGATATGGATCCAGGGGTAATTGTCGCGGCCACCGGCTTCGAGCAGCAGCACGCGGTGGGCGGGGTTGGCGGACAGTCGATTGGCCAGCAGGCAGCCTGCGGGGCCGGCGCCTACTACCACGTAATCGTATTCAGCAGCTGCAATGGGCATCTGAGGTCTCGCTTGTTTTTCTTATTGGCTCCATCCTAGTTGTTAGTTTTCGTCTTAAAAATGTTAGTTTTTACCCAGCTGCTGTGCGTTTTTAAACAGCGCTGCCCTGGCTGATGGAATGGAGGCGACATGTTCGACTGGAATGACCTGCGGTTCTTTCTTGAGCTCCAGCGCAGCGGCCGCCTGCTCACCGCTGCGCAACGCCTGAAAACCACCCACGCCACCGTGGCCCGGCATATCGAGGCTATCGAGAAAAGCCTCGGCACCGCGTTGTTCGTGCAGCATGCCCAAGGCTATGAGCTGACGCCTTCCGGCGAAGCGCTGCTCAAACACGCCGAAGCCATGGAAAACGTCGCACTGCTGGCCGAAGACGAACTCACCCATTGCGCCGCGCCCCTGGGCAAGATTCGCCTTGGCGTGGCTGAAGGGCTGGGGGTGATGTTCCTCGCCAGTCGCATGGGCGGGTTGTTCGACCGTTATCCGGGATTGGAGGTGGAACTGGTGGCGGTGCCGCGCTTTGTCAGCATCCTCAACCGCGAAGCGGAAATCAGCATCCATCTCGAACGCCCCAGCGTCGATCAACTGGTCACCCGCAAACTCACCGATTACCGCCTGGCGCTCTACGCCAGCCGCGCCTACCTGGACCGCAGTCCACCCATCGAAAAACGCGAAGACCTCGCCGCCCATGCCTGGATCGATTACGTCGACGACCTGCTGTTCAGCCAGGAGCTGAAGCTCCTCAGCAGCTTCTGCCGCAATCCCAAAGTGGTGTTTCACAGCACCAGCGTCATCGCCCAGCACCAGGCGGCGCGCTCCGGGTTGGGCATTGCGGTGTTGCCGTGCTTCATGGCCTCGGGCGACCCGGATCTGGTGGCTGTGTTGCCGGGGGAGGGGATCCAGCGCAGCTACTGGATCAGCTCGCGTCGGGAGCTGCACAAGTCAGTACGATTGCGGGTGTTGTGGGATTACGTGGTGGAACTGTGCGCGCGGGAGCAGGGATTGCTGCTCGGCGAACCTTGACTGAAGAAACCGCCCCTCCCACATGGGTGCTCTGGTGTGGGTTCAGTCGTGCAATTCGAATGCAGCACTGCCGAGTCTTTCGCCATTGACCATCACATGCACCACATGCCGACCGGGGTAGTGCTTGCGTGTGGTCAGTTCGCGGATGTGTTGCTCGCGGCTGATGCGCTGCTGTTCTCCGGCCCCCAGGGTAAACGCCTTGAGCTTGAATACCTTGCTCGCGCTGTGCCCGGCGCTTTTCACATAGTCGATGGCGTAATCCACCACCAGTTTTTGCGCAGTGACCGCAGTGGATTCCAGGCTGAACGACAGGTTGATCCGTTCCCCCAGCCTGATCACCGCCGGCGTCACGCTCAGGTGATGGAGCTTGACCTCGGCCTTGGCCCCCGCGCCCATGATCGTCAGTGCGCGGGTGTTGCCTTGCTTGATCAGGCTGCGCAGCGCATGGCGGGCGATCCAGGCGGTGTGGGGGTTATCGAGGTTCCAGCCTTCGATCAGGCCAAGCACCCACTCGGGATGGTCCTTGGTGACGTCATTGAGGTGGTTGGCCACGGACTTGCGCACGTAGAGGCTCGGATCGGCCTTGAGGTTGTCGAGGATCGAGGCGCATAACGCTGGGTTGGCCTGCACGTCGGCCAGACGAAACGACCACGGTAAACGCGGTCGCGAACCTTCGCTTGCCAGGCGGCGCACGTGGTCGTTGTCATCCAGCGACCACTGCTGCATCACCGCCAAGGTGCGTGGGAAGTCTTGAAGCAGGAAGTGACGAATGGCGAATTCGGCAGAGCCAAAGGTAGTGAAGTACTTGAGTGCCGCCATGGAGCGCTTGAAGTCCGCCAGGCCGTAGCTCGCCACGTAGTGCGGCAGAAACAGGCTGACAAACCCGCTGTTCAGGCGGGGCGCGAGGGCGTAAAGCAGTTTGAGGCTTTGCGGATAATCCAGCGGTATTACCGCATGCAGGCTTTCGCTGACCCGTGCCATGCGCTGCATCACCGACAGCTCGGCCAGGCCGGCCTTGGCGTGTGCGAGGAAGCCTTTGGCGTCGAACGCCGGGTACACCGCCGTCATTTCCGTGGCGATATGTTGCAGGCGTTCGACGTTGAAGATGTCCTTGAGGGCCGGGGCGCTTGGGTCGGTCATCGGTGATTCCTTGGCGGTTGAGTCAGAGAAACCAGCGGTATTCCCGCGCGTGGATCTCTTGCTGGAAGGCCAGGTGATCCTGGCGCTTGTTCTCGCAGTACACGTCGACAAATTCGGCGCCCAGCTTATCGCGCACTACCGCTTGATGCTGCATGGCACGCACAGCGTCGAGCATTTCGACGGGGAAGTCGGTGCCGCTGGCGCGGTCCTCGTTCAGTGGCGCGATGGGTTCCTGTTTGGTTTCTAGACCATGTTCCAGACCGACAAGGATCGCCGCCAGCACTAGATACGGGTTGGCGTCGGCGCTGGCCAGGCGGTGTTCGATGCGCAGGTTGCGCGGGTCGGACTCGGGGACACGCACGCACGCGTCGCGGTCTTCAAAGCCCCAGCAGGCGCGGGTGGCGGCGTTGACCGTGCCGCCCAGGCGGCGAAAGGCGTTGTGGTTGGGCGAGAAGATCGGCATGCAGTGGGGCAGCAGTTCCAGGCAACCGGCGACGGCATGGCGCAGCGGCTGCTGTTGATGCGCCGCCAGCAGGTTATTGCCCGCGCCGTCATACAGGCTGACATGCACATGCATGCCGCTGCCGGGAAATTGCAGGTAAGGCTTGGCCATGAAGCTGGCGCGGTAGCCGTGCTTGAGTGCCACGCCGCGGGTGCTGCGGCAGAACAGGGCAGCCCAGTCGGCGGCGCACAGGCCGTCGCCCTGGTGGCCGAAATTGATCTCGAACTGGCCGGGGCCGAGTTCGGCGGTGATCACCGTGATGTCGATGCCCTGGTCCTTGGCGGTCTGGGCCATGTCGTCGAGTACTTCGCTGAAACGCGACAGCCGTTCGATATGCAGGTTGGGCTGGTCGTCGGCGTCATTACTCAGCGGGTCGCGGGCGAATTGCGGCAGGCCGTTGTCGAGTTTCTTGTCGAACAGGTAGAACTCCAGTTCAAACGCCACCATCGGGTGAATGCCCTTGTGGTGCAGGCGCTCCAGCACCTTGGCCAGCACTTCACGCGGCTCGAACTCGATGGGCGCTTCGGTGCCGTCGGAAGTGATCAGCATCTGCCCCAGGGGCTGCGATTCCCAGTTCACCGGCTTGAGCGTGCCCGGCACCAGGCGGCGGTTGGCGTCTGGGTCGCCGTCGTTGAAGCAGTAGTCACCAATCTTGAACAGCCCGCCTTGGGCGCCAAGCAGCACAGCGTTCTGCGGCAGTTTCAACGGGCTGCCGGCGGCGACCTTTTCCAGCATCTCGATCGGGTAGCGCTTGCCGTAGAAATGCCCGGGAAGGTCCAGGGCGATCAGGTCGACGTAGCGCACGTCGGGGTGGTTCTGGCGAAAGGTCCGTACTTCGGCCAGTAACGTGGCGGCATGGCTTTTCACGGGTGCAGCTCCTAGTTGTAAACCCACAACACGCGGGCGGGCAGGGCGGTCAGGTTGGCGTAGCGACAATGGGCGAAACTGGCCAGGTGGAAACTGTCGCCGGGGCCGAGGGTGACCGAGTCGGCCTGGCCTTCGACCCACAGGGTCAATTCACCTTCGAGCACAAAACCGGCCTGCTCGGCGCGGTCGCTCATGGTCTGTTCACCACTGTTGGCACCGGGCGCCAGCAGGCTGTCGAGTATCGAAAACGCACCCTTCATGCTGGGGGAGACCAGGATGTCGGTGATCCCATTGGCGTAATACACCGTGCGCCGCTCGTTGGGACGGGTGATCCAGTCCACCGCTTTGGGCTTGGGTTGGCTGTAGAAATAAGTGGTGGGCACGTCGAGGGCGTGGCTGATGGCCGTCAGGTCTGCCACGGTCGGGCGCGACAGGCCGCGCTCTACCTGGGACAGGAAGCCTACTGAACGCTCGATCTTTTGCGCGAGTTGGGCGAGGGTCAGCTTCTTATGCTTGCGAAGGTCGTGGACCAGGCTCGCCAGGGCGTCGAGTTCTTCTTGTTGGTTCATGAAATTTATGTCGAGAAATTTCATGAAAAATTACAGCATAAATTTCACGCAGGCAATGGTTGGCCGAGATTCAAAGGCAGCCCCCCTCCGGCCACTGGGTTGTTTCAGAGGGATTTCGGTTCGGCTTTTTGGGGCTGCTGCGCAGCCCAGCGGGAGCAAGCGCCCTCGCCACGGGGGCGGTTACTCGCGTTGGTAGCTGTCCACCTGTACGCCGTCGGCATTGAACACATTCACCCGGTTTTCGTCTTTCGCGTCCCAGATGCTGTACGTCGCGTCGTTGCTGTTGGTGGGCAGGCTGTAGGTGGTGTACGAGCCGAGTTTTTTCACCAGGGTGTTGTTTTTGTCGATCAGCACCAGGCCTCTGAAACCGTCCATTTCCGCCGAGGCGAGGTTTTTCTGGAAGGGGTTGAGGCGGGTGTACTTCAGGGGCACGCGCAGTTTGCCGGCCAGGTCGAGCGCGCCGTAGCGTTCACCTTTTTTGACCACGGCCATGCCATTGGAGAACGGCTCGACTTCGTCATAGGGCAAGCTGATGGGCAAGGGTTTGCCTTCGGCGTCGATAAAGCGGTATTTCCGGTTTTTGCGGTCTTGCAGCAGTTGCGGCTGGCCCTGGATAAACGCGCCAATGGCCGTGCTGCCTGGTGGATTGAGCTTTTGCAGTTTCAGCGTATAGATGTCGATTTGCCCCCCGTCAGCCGAGGTGGTGTAGAGGTAGTCACCGACGACGTCGATGTTGGAGAAACGCGGCGCCAGCAGTTCCTTGCCGGCCAGGTTCCACACGCCGTAGGAGGAGTCGCCACCGTAGGTCTTCAGCCCAGGCCGGGCAATGAACAGGTCGCCGACTACCTGAACATTGACGTACTTCATCGGCACCACCACTTGCTGCTTCTTCACGTCGTATACGCCGTAGGGCCCGTTCGTTTCGCGTTCGACGATCATCAGCTCATCATTGAGCGGTTTTTCGATGATCTCGAACGGTAACTCCTTCAAGGTGTGCCCGCCGGGCACGAACGCAAAGTACTTGAATTGCAACTGGCTCCAGCCATCTTTCTGCGGTGTCCTGCCCACCTGCATGTTGAATACACCGGGCATGGGGCTGTACTCGATGCGCTCAAAGCGCGGCTTGACCACCCATTGGCCGTTGCTGTCGATAAAGCCGCTTTTTTTCGTGGCATTGTCGTAAGCGATATAGCGAGCCTGGGCCGGCACACTGTTGTGCATCTCCAGCGTCAGGGGTTGCGGTTGGGCGGGGTCCAGCAGGTAGATGACGATGCTCGCCGGGGTGTCTTCGAACTGGTAGGTGGCTTGCACGTTGGTCAGGGCACCGTCGCTGTCCGGCAGGCCTTTGACGAACTGCTCCAGGTGTTCCTGCAGTTCGGCGCTGGTGGTATAGCGGGAGAACTGGTCCTGCATGCGCAGCAGTTCGTCGTAGTAAGCGCGCAGGTTGGCCTTTTGCTCGGCGGTAGGCGAAGAGTTGCTGCTGTTGCCGCCGCTGTAGAGTGTCTTGCCGTCGGCGCTCAAGCCCTCGATCACGTAGGTCTTGTCCTTTGGCGTGGCCAGCAGCAGGGACACACGCTCGTCAGCCAGGGCGGTCAATTGGTAGACCTCGCCGTTGTCGCCGGTAACTTTCGGATGCTTGGGGTCCAGCACAATCTTTTTGAAGCCAGGGTAGCTTGGGTAGGTGAGGGTGACGCTGACGCGTTCTACCGGCTTATTGACCTTGAGTTCGACCTTGGAGGTGTCCTGTTCTTCGCTGATGTCGGGCCCAGCGTCGGCAAACGCCTGCTGCGTCCCGTCGCGAAAGTACAGGGTGTGTACCGCGTAACGTTCCTCTTCGCGCTGGTCGGGCAGGGCGCCACGCTTGAGCAGCTCGCGGATCGGCTCCACGTCCAGTTTCAGCCCCGACTGGTTGTCGAAAAAGAACTGCTCGAACGTCGGCTTTTTCTGTGCGAGATCTTCCAGCGCGGTTTTCAGCTCGGCAGCGGGGAAGGGGACGAAGGGATCGTCATAGCGCAGCTGTTTTTTCTCGCCGGGCGACTCGGCAGTGTCGGCTACCGGCGAAATTTCCAGGCGCATGCTTTCGATCATTGCGATCTGGTTGATGCTGTCGCGCGCGTCCATTTCCAGGTAGTTCAGGCGTTTTTTCGCTTGCGCCAGCGTCAGGCTGTGGAGGTCGTCCACCGCGCCTTCATTGAGCTGCTCATCGCTGTATTCGGTGCCGCTGACCAAGCCCGTGATGACGTGCCGGTCAAACAGGTAATAGGCCGCGCCGCCGATGACGGCGACCACCACCAGGGCGCTGGCAAGAAGTTTGGTTCGGGTCAGGGCGGTTTTCATTATTGTCAGACTCGAGAATAGGGCTGGCGCAAGGTTAGCAGGTGAACGGTGGCGGGGAACCTGGAGTGGCATAAGCACAGTGCGCGATACCAGGCGGATTTCATACGGTGAATGATTGCGCGCGCCTGCGGTCGGAACCTGGGTACGCGCCATTCATTGAAGGAGTACCCATGAAGTCCAAAACCCTCGCAGCCTGTGTTTTAGTCGCTGCCAGCCTGTCCACCGTCAGCTTTGTGGCCCAGGCCGGTGATACGCCCCAGGAAACCGTGCAACCTTCCAACATCAATGCCCGTGATTTAAAAGAAGGCGACCGCGCCCCGGATATCCTGATGCGCAAGGAGTCGGCCGTCAGTGACTGGAAAAAGCGCGGCCTCAAGCAACCCGAGGAAGACAGCCAATGGGCGCGGGTAGGCGATAAGTTCGTGCTGCTCAAGACCACCAACGGCACTATTCTGGAGATCACTCCCGTCAAGAAGTGACCCTCCTTTTTGCCTTGTTCTTGCGTTAAGGTAACCGGCCGCAATGGTCGCGTTACCTTCGAAGAATGAGAGCAGGATGCTTGCCACAATAAGAAACTACCCCCGCACCGTGAACCTGCTGCTGGGCGCCACGTTGCTGCTGACGCTGGCCAAGGCCATCACGTTTCCGTACCTGGTGATCTACCTCACCCACCATTTCACCCTCGACATCACTCAAGTTGGCCTCGTCATCGGCAGCTCGCTGATTGTCGGTTCGCTACTGAGTGTGTATGGCGGTTTCCTCGTCGATCGCATCAACAGCTATCGGTTATTGCTTTGGATGAGCCTGCTGTTTGTACTGGGGTTTGTCGGCACGCTATTGGCGCAGAACATCTGGGCGTTTTATAGCTGCCTGATCCTGATCAACCTGGCCTACGCTGTCATCGACATTGCGGTGAAGGCCGGCTTTGCCAGCCTGCTGCCGGAAGATGCGCGCAGTGAAGTGTTTTCCATCAAGTACACCCTCACCAATATCGGCTACGCGGTCGGGCCGTTTTTCGGGGCGATGGTGGCGAAGCTTGATATCAGCCTGCCGTTCATGTTGTCAGCACTGCTGGGGGCGGGGTTTTTCCTGCTGTATTGGCGCTGGGGCGACCGCAGGTTAACCACGGTGGACGTGGCGCAGAAGCCGGTGTCGTTTCTCGCCGTTGGCCGTGTATTGCTGCAGGACCGTCGGCTGGTGTGTTTCACGATAGGCGGCTTGCTCAGCGCAGTGGTGTTCGGCCAGTTCACGGCCTACCTGTCGCAGTACCTGGTGACCACAACCACGGCTGAATACACCTACACCGTGATCAGCGCCGTGCTCACCACCAACGCGGTGATGGTGATCGCCTTGCAATATGTGATCGGCCGACGCATCTCGCACCGTTACTTGAGCCAATGGCTCATCTTCGGCTTGAGCATGTTCATGCTGGGGTTGATTGGCTTTGCGCTGTCCACCAGCGTGCTGTGGTGGGTGCTGGCAATGGCAGTGTTCACGGTGGGGGAGATTGTGGTGTTTCCGGCCGAGTACATGTTTATCGACCGAATCGCCCCGGACCACCTGCGGGGCATGTACTACGGCGCGCAGAACCTGTCCAACCTCGGCGCTGCACTGGGGCCGGTGTTGTGTGGGCTGGTGCTGGCCAACCTGCCGGCGCACACCATGTTCTACATGCTGGGGGCGTTCATTGTGGCGGGCGGGGTGTTCTATTTCATTGGTTCGTCGTTGAAGGAAAGTCATCCAACGTAAGTTTGCCCATGGTGTTGCTGTGCAGTTCGTAGCGCAGCTCTTCCACCATTTTTTCCACTTCTTGCGGGGTCTGCAGGCGGTTGGTGCTGATCCCGGTGACCACCAGGTCAACCCGACCGGTATCAGCGTCATAGACCTTGAGGGTCAAGGACGCATCCCGGCACAGGGTGAATTCGCAGGTCAGTGGCGACAGGCCTTCTTCGATGCAATTTCGCAGTTGGGCGAGGGTAAACATGCGTGTTCCTTCAAGACGTCCGGTTAGATGCCTTGAAGGTTATTGCGTGCACCGCTGCGCCATAAGTTGAATTCGCACTAGCCGCTCTAGTGCATTTGCACTGTCAGGACTTGTTTTTCAGGCGCAGTTCGCCGGCAAACAGCCCGCGTTCACGGGCCCAAACGATGGCCGCGCTGCGGCTGTGCACCCCCAGCTTGGAGTACACCGTGGCCACGTGATTGCGCACGGTGTTGGGCGCCAATTTCAGGCGTGAGGCGATTTCTTTGTCGGCCAGGCCTTCGCAGATCAACCCCAGCACATCGCGCTCACGGGCGGTGAGGTCGGTGAAGCTGATATTCGGCGCGTTGGGGCTGTTGACACTCTTGGCGTTGGCCAGTTTCTCGATCAGGGTCTGGCTGAACCAGGACGCGTCCTGCATCACTTCCTCAATGGCCGCCACCAATTCCAGCTCCGAGCGCTTGCGTTCGGTGATGTTCATCAGCACCAGCAGGTAGCAAGGCACGTCCTCGATGATCACGGTGTCTGCGGACACCACGCAGTCGATCACCTCGTTGCCTTTTTTGCGCACCTTGAGATCCTGGCCGTCGAGGTTGCCCGCTTTCTCCAGGGTGGTGAACAACTGCGTGCCCGCCTGGGGGCTGTCGATAAAGTCGATGTCTTCGATGGATTTGCCGATCAGCTCTTCGCTGATATAGCCGGTGATGCTCATAAACGCTTCGTTGACGTCCACCACCTGGCGGTTGGCGGCGTTGCACACCAGCGTGGGCACCGGCGTGAGGCGGAACGACTTGGCAAAACGTTCTTCACTCTGGCGCAGGGCCACTTCGGCCTTGCGTCGCGGCTCCAGGTCGGTGAACGAAAACAGCATGCAGTCTTCCTCGTTCATGTCCAACGGCTGGCCGGCGACGATCACCAATTTGCTGCCGCCGTCGGGCAGTTTGAGTTCGGCCTGCATCTGCGGGATCGTCGCGCCTTCGCCCAGGCGCTGGATAGCCAGGTCTTTGCGCTCGGCCTGCTCCAGCACGTCCAATTCATACACTGATTTACCGATGACCTGGTCACGGTTGTAACCGGTCATCTCCAAAAAGCCCTGGTTGACCTTGATGTAGCGCAAGTCGCTCAAGCGGCAGATCACCGCAGGCGCGGGGTTGGCGTTGAAGGTTTTTTCGAAGCGCTGCTCGGCGCTGGCCCATTCGGTGGCGTCGCTGAGGATCAACACCAGCAGCTCCGGCTCGCCGTGGGAGTCACTGATCACCAGGCTGCGCAGGCGGTGCACCCAGGTTTTGTCCGGGTCGGCGGTGGGCGTGACTTCCACCACCACATCGCTGAATTCATCACCGGCCGCCGCGCGGGCCAAGGGGTAGTTATCCAGCTGTACGGGATGGTTGTTGCGGTACCGCAGGGCGAAACGCTCGGCGTAGGCTTGAGTGTTGGCGCCCAGTGCCTGCACGTCATCCACGCCGTGCATGGTCAGCGCGGCTTCGTTGGCCCACAGGATGGTCTGGTCGACTTCCGCGAGGATGATCCCATCCGAGAGCCCGGAGATGATCTGCTGCAGTTGGCGGCGGTTGGTTTCTTTGGCAAGGACGTCCTGGCTCATGGATTCTCCGCGTTCTTTTAGGTGAATGGGGCGCATGGGAGTACGACAACCACGCTTGAGGATAGTGCAGAGAAATTGCCCGTCGTGGGGTGCGAATGCACCAGGCGTACTGGTGCATTTGCGCGAGGACGGCGTGCCGCGTCGAGCGCCAGACTGAAACGGTCAATAACTGCCAAAGGATCCATCATGAGCACTGTCTATGAAGCAAATCGTTCGTTGTTTCGCGTGTCCTGGAGTTCGGTATTGGCCGGTAGTGCAATTGCACTGGTGAGCTACCTGGTCTTGAGTGTGCTCGGTACTGCTATCGGCGCCAGCGCCGTCAATCCCATGGAGGCGGGCAACCCGTTGAGCGGTTTCGGCACGGGTGCCGGCATCTGGCTGTTTGTGTCGACCTTGGTGGCTGTCGGCTTGGGTGCCTTCGTGGCCGGGCGCACCGCACCGGATCGAGGCGGCCTGCATGGCGTGTTGACTTGGACTCTCACCACCTTGCTCACCACCTGGTTGTTGGCCGGGCTGGCTGCCAGCGTGGTCGGGACCGCCGGCAATGTGGTGGGCAAGGGCCTTTCCGCTGCCGGCAGTGGTATCGCCGCCGCAGCCCCAGGCATCGGCAGCAGCATCAAGCAGCAGTTGAGCGAGCAGGGCATCCAGCTGGATTGGAACAGCCTGCAGGGTCAGCTCGATACCTTGCTCAAGCAGAGCGGCAAGCCTGAGTTGGATCCTGCGAATGTGGAGCAGAAAACCGATCAGGCAGCAGCGGATGGCAAGCAGTCGGCGACGGATGCAGCGACCGATCCTGCACAAGCCGGTGACGAGTTGAAGCAGTGGTTCGAGCGTGTCAAAGCGTCCGGCGAGCCGGCATTGAATGCGGCCGACAAAGATGCGCTGGTCAACATCGTTGCCGCGCGTACCGGCAAGAGCAAGGCCGAGGCCACTCAGATCGTCGACAACTATGCCCAGGCGTATCAGCAAGCCATGCAGAAGGTTGATGAACTGAAACAGCAGGCTGAGCAGAAGGCGCGTGAAGCGGCTGAAGTAGCGGCGAAGCAACTGTCCCGCGCGGCCTGGAGCACCTTGGCGATGCTGCTGTTGGGCGCTGCGTTGAGTTTCTTCGTAGGGCGTATCGCGCTGACAACCCGTCGGGTGCCGTTGGCGTGATCTGAATGTGCGGCAAGGATGCCGCGTTTGATCTTCAGCAAAAGGCTAGCCCCCAGCACTCTACCTTTGAAGCGGCAGTGCCTGGGAGCGTATTCAAGAAGGTATGGCTTGCCTGTGATAGATGACTCCCAGCCTAAAAAGGAGCGGGTCTACAGAGCCATTGCAACAGGCAAGCCTTACGTTATGCGGCTAATCGACCCACCAGAGGCACAATGATCAATGTGCTCAAAGCCATCGAAATTACATTGCCGATGTAAGGATGAAAGTAGGCGGGTAATCGTCCAGCTATGGCATATGCCAACGGCGGTGCAATCAATGCGCCGAGCAGAGCGCTTGAGCCCACCACTGTCCAACTTCCGCCGTAGGTCAACACTGCCGCAGGTACCACCGAAACCAGTGGCACATACGTTGGATACCAGCCGCGCTTGATCCATTGATGTCGCCAGATCACAACGCCGATTGCAGACGTCAGCGCTTGCGCGCCGACCAGGTGCAAGATTAGGCCTGAACCGTAGCCAGGGCTCAAAGGGTTGAGCGAATACGCGAGTAACACACCCACCAGTAAGCCGAGACTCGCCAGTTCATTACCAAAGAACGGTGCTTCGGAAAAGTCTGCCAATACCCGACGCAGACTCCATGTCACGCCGTAAGTGGCTGGCTTGGTGGGAGGCGGCGTGTTCGGTGTCATGTAATCGGAGCGTACCAGTGCGGGAATGCGTCGGCAGAGTAAAAACGCGATAACGCTGCCCAATGCCATACCCAGCACATTGCCAATGACCACCGGCAACCCAAGCGGTATACACACATAGTTTACGATCAGTAAGCACGCTGGGGTCACCAGCACTGCCCCTAAAAGCGCACCATTGAGCGCAACCTTCCAACCCCCACCGAACATCAACACCATCGCCGCCGGCAGTGAAACGAATGCTGCGAACGTCGGTTGCCAAGTCTCAGCGGTGACGCTCCAACCCCACAGCAAGTTGCTCAGCAGCAGCCCCAGGAGTGAACTGGTTATCAGCCAAGGCCACAGCCCTGTGCCGTAGGAAATGGAAAAGCCTTGCCAGGCTTTGCCATGTTTTCCGGCCCACCAGGCCAGATAGGCGCCGGATAAAAGTCCAAGGGACGCGAGTTCATGCTTATAGAACGCTACTTCGCTGATATCCCCCACTACCCAACGTAGCCATGCGCTCGGATGGGGCAGGCTTGCCAACATCTCGCTATACCCCGGCCAAGAACCGCCGTAAGTGATTGAGACCCAAATGATCAGCAGTAAACTCATAAAGCCTAGGGCAAGGACCGTGATATCCGCTCGTGAACGAATAGATGCAGTCTTGGTAAATGACGTCTCCATCGGGCGCCCTCCGTTTAGCGCGGCAGGGCAGAGTGTTGGGAGTACCCAAGCATCTGATCGTAGATGTCATTGCGTCGGTCACGTTGCAGGTCGTTGAGGCTATTCCATATCGGCGCACTGCGTGCACTGGTGATATCGATGTCTGCGAACAGAATTTCCTGGCGATTGGCCGAAGCGACTGAACCTATAGGCCAGCCATTGGTTCCGGCGATCAACGAGCATCCCAGGTAGCGTGCGTCTCGTTCTTCGCCAATGCGGCTGGCAGCAGCGATGAATACGTTGTTAACGTGGGCGGCCGTCATGGTCAGGTAGGACGCCATGCATTTGCCCGCCTCATCGAACAACGGCGGGGGCGTCCACACCCAGTTGTTCAGGCTACAAATAATATCCGCGCCTTGCTGGCTGAGAATACGAGGGACCTCAGGGAACCAGATGTCCCAGCAAATCAACAGGCCGATGCGCCCAATCGGCGTTTCAAACACTGGGAATCCTGTATTGCCAGGGGTGAACCAAAGTTTTTCCATGTTCCATAAATGAGCTTTTCGGTATTTGCCGATAAATCCTTCTGGCCCCATTAGCACTGCGGTATTGAACAGCTGCCTGCCCTCGATCTCGCTCAGGCCGGCAACCAGGTACACCTGATGCTCGCGGGCAAAATCTGCCCACGCGCTTACACTGGGCCCCTCCGGAACCGCTTCGGCATGATCGAAGGCGTCTTGGCGACTGCTGAAGAAATATCCGCAATTGGAAAGTTCGGGCAATACGATCAGGCTGGCGCCGCCGTTTGCGGCTTCCGTAGCAAGTGCAAGGCTTTGACGCAGGTTGTTGGCGCGGTTGGCCATGCCTACCTGAGGGTCAAGTTGAATGACCGCAACTCGCGCAGGGCTGATGGGTTCCATCATGGAAGTAACCTCTTATTGTTATGCAACCGACGTTGGTTGAGTGTTTATAAGAGGGGAGGCGGCGTTTAATGAAAAGTCAGATGTTTCCCACGGTGTTGTAATCTGATTCTTTTATTTGTTAATGGTCGGTTTGATATTCGGGATAGTCCTGCAAAGTAAAGCCGCCATTGAAATGGGCGCGGGTTTTGTCACAGATATTTATGACTGCATCGATAGCTCCCCTAAAGCAAGGCTCAGTCCATCCCGCATCGACAGAAAAAGACTCGCCGCAAAGATATAGTCCGGATTTGTAAGCGTAGTCTCTATTGTATTTCATCAGGTTTACCGCGTCGTAATAGGTGCCTGCACGATAGAGCTTTGCGCAGCCGAGTGCATGTTTATCGTTCATCCAGCGCTGAACAATGGCCTGCTCGTGTCCAATGTAGGGAGATATTTTCTCTTTTATGTTTGAAGACTTTAAGAGGATTCTATCCAGTTCCTTTATGCATCTATCAACAAGTTCTTTGTCGTTGAATGATGAAAGCTTTGTTGCATCGTCTTCCCATGTGTAACTCAGAAGAGTGCAGTCATAAGTGTTGTGTTCGTTGTAGCGGTAGGTGTACACGTCATGTATGAAGCTGTCAGTGACGATGGTTTGAGGTATGTTTTTATTTTTTGAAAGAAAGGATTTTTTTAACGGCGCATATACCTTGCAGCTGGTTTCCCAGTGAGCTGTTTTGTACGCAGTGATTATTTTCTGTGGAAGCATGTTTGCATCAAAGTTTTCGAGAAGGATTTGTGTCTCTATCAGCCATGAAGGGAGTGTCATGACAACCGAGTCGACGTCCATAAAGTTTTTTTCCATCTGGTCTGGTTGTGCGGCGTTCCAATCGTAATGAATTCGAATTTTTCCGTTCTCAAGTTTTTTTAGTTTTGTCACTGTGCTGTCGGTAAGTAGCCCGGTCTCGGTTTTTGTTAAGTGTTCATATAACGATTGGTGGGCTTCAGCAGGTTTTATGAATAGTAAAGACTCCGCTAAAGATCCAAGCCCAACGTAATTCGGTTTGTTGAAGGTCAGTTCTCTCGAATCTTTGGTCTGCGCGGCGTTCAAGTAAGGTGAGGCGACAGGTTTGCCTTCTTTGTCTACACGTCCGTGGATCAGTTGAAGGTTGCTGCTGAAGCCGAACATTGCTGTGCGTATCGGGTAAAGTGAGCAGATGTCATAAAATGCTCCCCAACTACCATCACCAATTCCAATGCTATAGAAAATAGCAGACTCATCCGCTGTCATGCCCATTCCGCCAAAGTTTCCTGGGTCATTTGAACTCCACGTCTCTATTGTTGGCATCTTAACCAAATCACGAAATGAAGTGTTTTCATATTTTTTTACGATGGCAGCCCATAGGTCCTCCCATAGTTTGGAACCATAGTGCTCGGAAATTTTCAATGTCATGCGTTCCGCGAATACTGTCCATTTAGAGAAGACAGTGCCCAAGGCCGGGCCGGGTGGTGCTGTTTTTCCATCCGTGTTTTTCCAGATCAACATGGTTGGTTCCGTGCTGCTCTCCATGCTCCCTTCCTGTAGATATATTCCGGTAGATCGAACGGCCGCGCTGCCAGGGTTTGGGAAGTCTGAAATGACTAACTCAAATTCGTTGGCGTAGTAGGCCATCAGTGAGCGTCCATCTTTTGGATGCTCTTTTGATGTGTTGAAAAAAGGCATTCTCATCGCGCCCATTTCAAAAGGTGGCCTGCCAATACTTCCAGTATTGTTGTGTCCAAGGACTGTTAAATGCCTGCCGCCAATACGCTTCGATTTTTCAAATAGGGTAATGTTCTTGAATCCGCACCTGTGCAATTCTCGGGCAGTTGTTAAACCTGTTATCCCAGCACCAATAATGCCGATTTTATGATCTGTGTCGGTAGCTTTCGCAACTCCGTTTTCCTGTTCTACGAGGGTCCGATAGTCGAAGCACAAGTCTGGCGGACTGGGGAATGTGGCTCTCCACTTCTTGTTCGCAGAACGTTTCACTCTGTTGCGTTGATTGGCGATATCGGCAGGGTAATTGAAGCTGGATCCGATGGTCATCTTGATAGTGCCTTTCTTTAACTAGTGAAGTCGTTTCAGCGTGCGCTTGTTTTCCAGCGCCTGAAAATAAGCAGGATATGATTTTGGATTAAGGGATTTCGTGGTTCGTTGTAGGCGGCAGTTCATAAACGGCACTGACGGTTGTCCGGCATTCCTTCGGTCAGTACGCGGTGTCTTCAGTTGTCTCGCACTTGCCAAACCCGTCCGATTCTGGGAAAACCCGCCCTTGCGCATTTAAAGAGAACCCCCATGAATCACGACGAACTCCAGATCACCGACATCCGCCAGGGCACCGGCAAAGCCGTGGTGAAGGGCGCGCTGATCACCACTCAATACACCGGCACCCTGGAAGATGGCACGGTGTTCGATTCATCCTGGGAACGGGGCAAGCCGTTCCAGTGTGTGATCGGCACCGGGCGCGTCATTAAAGGCTGGGACCAGGGCCTGATGGGCATGCAGGTCGGCGGGGTGCGCACCTTATACGTGCCGGCGCACCTGGCCTACGGCGAGCGGTCGATGGGTGCGCATATCACGCCCCACAGTAATCTGCGCTTTGAGATTGAGTTGCTGGAAGTACTGACGCGGGATGATTGAGTCGTTTCGACGCAAGGAGGCTGCATGAACATACTTCACGCATTGCGCGACAGCTGGGGTTGGGCGGGCATTGACCCTGTTGAGGTCGTAGGCGCTACGGCGTTCGGCAATTTGATGGTCAGGGACGAACAGGGCCACTACTGGCGAGTCTGCCCCGAGGCGCTTTCCTGCGAAGTGATCGCCGATACCCGCGCGGCCTTGGATGAAGTTTCCAAAGATCAGGTCTTTCTGCACGACTGGTATCTGCAACCGATGGTGGATCAGGCCGAGGAGATGCTGGGACCGTTGGCGCAGGGTGAGGTTTACCATTTCGTTATTTCGCCGGTGTTGGGCGGCGAATACGCCAGCGACAATGTGCGTCGGCTTGATCATGTCGAGCAGCTTCGGTTCTGCGGTGATCTGGCGCGTGAGATCAAGAATTTGCCTGACGGCGCACAGGTGAAGCTCAGGATTGTGGATTAGTCGCTTGTAAGGACAGCACGTTATGGATTGCATGACTCATCTTCCTCTGAGTACCTTCCCCGATATTCGAGTCCTGGCGCTTACCGTGGCTGACGATGTCGAGCTACAGCATTTTTTCGAGCAGGCGCCGGATTACTTCATCTCGGTCAATGGCGAGCCGGCCACGCCAACCGAAGCGCACGACGAGTTGCAAAACCAGCTTCCACCGGGCTGGCGTTGCAGCCGAATCTACTGGCTGGGGTATCGCGGGGCGCACGGCCAACTGGTCGCTGTGGTGAATATCGCGGCGGATTTGCTCGCTGAGGGCGTCTGGCATATCGGCCTGTTGCTGGTCGACTCGCGCTGGCATGGCAGCGGCCTTGCGCAGCACCTGCATGCTGACCTTGAGCGCTGGGCGATAGGGAACGGCGCCCAGTGGCTGCGGCTGACGGTGGTGCTGGGCAATACCCGCGCCGAGCGCTTCTGGCCCAGGCTTGGGTATGTACCGGTGCGCACTCGTGACGGGGTTGCGATGGGGCGGCAGGTGAACAGGGTGTCGATTCAGATCAAGGCGTTGGCGGGTGGGAGGGTTGAGGACTACCTGGCGTTGGTTGAGCGGGATCGACCAGGCACACCCTAGACGCGATGGCCTTCCTTATTGGGGCCGCTTCGCGCCCCAGCGCGGCAAGCCCGCTCACCACAACAAGCCTGCTCCTGCATTTGATTTTCTGCGTGTCCAGAGCCGGTTCCTGAACCCATCCTGAAGAATCTTCTTATTCACCAGGCGGAAACTTTCCTACGGTTTACTCTCCTGAAATCGGGGCGTAAGCTTCGCGCGTTTTCATCAATAGCGGAGACCCTCAGTGGGTACTTGTTCGAGTGACAGTAGTCGGCCGGTTTCGGTAACCGGCACGGGCTTGGCAAGGTAACGCGCATTTATCCGATGCCGTTGTCTCGCCATCCAAGCGAGAAGCGGCATCAAGGCAGCGGCCAGTCCTGGCTCTGTTTCGATCCTCTTTCATCGACGCTGACCAGCACCTGAGTAACCTTGGGATGCTACGGACGCGCCTGCCTTTTGCGGCGGGCGGGCCAAGCCGGCTGTGCCTGTCTGACAGGCACGGTGCGGATGGGCAGTACCTGCACGACGGTTTTTTCCTCGCGCAGGAGTAACACCATGAACCTCACTCTGTTGAAAGAGTTCTTCGCCGGCTTCCTGCGGACCCGGCACATTGCCCGGCATTTCCGTCGCCTGGCCATGCTCGAAACCGTCACCGACGCCAGCGTCAGCCGCGAAGTGCCGCCGACCCTGGCGCAAACCCTGGTGGTCGCGGCCAACAGCAGCACTGTGCAATTGCTCGGCACGTTGGGCAGCCATGCCGAGGGCTTGAGCCCTCAGGAAGCTGACGCCCTGCGCGTGCAATATGGCCTCAACGAAGTCGAGCACGAGCAGCCGCTGCCGTGGTGGGTGCACCTCTGGCACTGCTACAAAAACCCGTTCAACCTGCTGCTGACTTTGCTGGCGGTGATCTCCTGGCTGACCGAAGACATGAAGGCCGCCACGGTGATTTTCTCCATGGTGGTGCTCTCGACGCTGCTGCGTTTCTGGCAGGAGGCCAAGTCGAACAAGGCCGCCGACGCCTTGAAAGCCATGGTCAGCAACACCGCCACGGTACTGCGCCGCGATGCGGCCAAGCGCATCGAGTTGCCGATCAAACAATTGGTGCCTGGCGACCTGATCGTGCTGTCGGCCGGCGACATGATCCCCGCCGATTGCCGCGTGCTCAGTGCCAAGGACTTATTCGTGAGCCAGGCGGCGATGACCGGCGAATCGATGCCGGTGGAGAAATTCGCCCAGCAGCAGGACGCCCACACCCGCAACCCCCTGGACCTGGACAATATCCTGTTCATGGGCACCAACGTGGTGTCCGGTGCAGCGACGGCGGTGATCCTGACCACCGGCAACAGCACCTATTTCGGTGCGTTGGCGCAACGTGTGACGGCCACTGACCGTGCCACCACTTCGTTCCAGCATGGCGTGAATAAAGTCAGCTGGTTGCTGATCCGCTTCATGTTTGTGATGGCGCCGCTGGTGCTGTTCATCAACGGCTTCACCAAGGGCGACTGGACCGAGGCGCTCCTGTTTGCGCTGTCGATTGCCGTGGGCCTGACCCCGGAAATGCTGCCGATGATCGTCACGTCCACCCTGGCCAAGGGCGCGGTGTTTTTGTCGCGCAAGAAGGTCATCGTCAAGCGTCTGGACGCGATCCAGAACTTCGGCGCAATGGACGTGCTGTGCACCGACAAGACCGGCACCCTGACCCAGGACCGGATTTTCCTGGCACGCCATGTGGATGTGTGGGGCGAAGAATCCGACGACGTATTGGAAATGGCCTACCTCAACAGCTACTACCAGACTGGCCTGAAAAACCTGCTGGACGTGGCGGTGCTGGAGCATGTGGAGGTGCATCGCGAGCTGAAAGTCGGCACCGCGTTCCACAAGGTCGACGAGATCCCGTTCGATTTCAATCGCCGCCGCATGTCGGTGGTCGTGGCCGAGCAGGGCTTGCCGCACCTGCTGATCTGCAAGGGCGCCGTGGAGGAGATCCTCTCGGTGTGCAACAGCGTGCGCCACGGCGACACCAACGAAGCGCTCACCGAGGAACTGCTGGCGCGCATTCGCCAAGTGACCGCCGCGTTCAATGAAGAAGGCCTGCGTGTAGTGGCCGTGGCCGCGCAACCGATGGCACCGGGGCGCGACACCTACAGCCTGGCGGATGAAAACAACCTGACGTTGATCGGCTACGTGGCCTTCCTCGACCCGCCCAAGGAAAGCACCGCGCCTGCTCTCAAAGCCTTGAAAGCCCATGGCGTCGCGGTCAAAGTGCTGACCGGTGACAACGAGCTGGTGACTGCAAAGATCTGCCGCGAAGTGGGCCTGGAGCAACAGGGCCTGCTGATGGGCAACGACATCGAAGACATGACCGATGCCGAGCTGGCCAAGGCCGTGGAGACCACCAATGTGTTCGCCAAGCTGACGCCCAGCCACAAGGAACGCATCGTGCGCCTGCTCAAGGCCAACGGGCATGTGGTGGGTTTTATGGGCGACGGTATCAACGATGCGCCGGCGCTGCGCACGGCGGACATCGGTATTTCGGTGGACAGCGCGGTGGACATTGCCAAGGAAGCGGCCGACATCATCCTGCTGGAAAAGAGCCTGATGATCCTGGAAGAGGGCGTTCTGGAAGGGCGCCGCACCTTCGCCAACATGCTCAAGTACATCAAGATGACCGCCAGTTCCAACTTCGGCAACGTGTTCTCCGTGTTGGTGGCGAGTGCATTTATCCCGTTTCTGCCGATGTTGCCGATGCACCTGTTGGTGCAGAACCTGCTGTATGACATTTCCCAGATCGCAATCCCGTTCGACAACGTCGATGACGAGATGCTGGCCAAGCCACAGCGCTGGCAGCCGGGGGATGTGGGACGTTTCATGCTGTTTTTCGGGCCGATCAGTTCAATCTTTGACATCACCACGTTCGCACTCATGTGGTACGTGTTTGATGCCAACACGCCAGACCATCAGACGCTGTTCCAGTCAGGCTGGTTTGTGGTGGGGCTGCTGACCCAGACGCTGATCGTGCACATGATCCGCACGCCGAAAATTCCGTTCCTGCAAAGCCGTGCAGCAATGCCGTTGATGGTGATGACCGGCGTGATCATGGCGGTGGGAATTTTCCTGCCGATGGGGCCGCTGGCGCACTACTTCAAATTGCAGGCGTTGCCGTCGCTGTATTTCGTGTTTTTGCCGGTGATTCTGCTGGCGTACATGGCGCTGACCCAGGCGGTGAAGGGCTACTACATCCGTAAGTTTGGCTGGCAATGAGCAGGGACGATTTCCGATGCAAGCAATCAACAACATCAACCTCGATTCCTTGATCGACACCCTGGTCAGCCTCACCGCCGCGTTTATCCTCGGCGGCCTGATCGGTTTCGAGCGCCAGTACCGCCAGCGCACGGCGGGCCTGCGCACCAATGTGCTGGTGGCGGTGGGGGCGGCGATTTTTGTCGATATGGCCAGCCGCCTCGGTGGCGCGGAAGGCGCGGTGCGGGTGGTGGCGTATGTGGTGTCGGGCATTGGCTTTCTCGGTGCCGGCGTGATCATGCGCGAAGAAGGCAATGTCCGTGGGCTCAACACCGCCGCCACGCTGTGGGCGTCGGCGGCGGTAGGGGCCTGTGCCGGCGCCGACCTGGTGCTTGAAGCGTTGCTGGGCACACTGTTTGTGCTGGCGGCCAATACCTTGCTGAGACCCATCGTCAATAACATCAACCGCCAGCCGCTTGATGTGGTGTCTGCGGAGGTCACGAACATCCTCTATGTGATCGCCCGGCGCACTCAGCAAACCGCGGTATTGGCGTTGCTGGAAGCCGAATTGGCGCGGTGCAATTACCCGGCCAGCGATGTCGATGTGCGACCGTTTGGCACCGAAGAGGTGGAAATCGAAGCCACGCTGGCGGTGACCTCTGTGGACGGTGACGAACTGGACGCCCTGGTCGCACGGATTTGCAGGTCGAGCCTGGTGGTGCAGGCCTTCTGGAGCCCGAGTACGACCGAGTAGTTCTGGACACCTGGTCTTGCGTTATTGAGGAAAAGTCCTACAAGCAGTCGAGAGTATCCCTTCATTTTGAACGGCACACGGTTGATAAGGTTGCGCGCTTGCGTCTGCTCAGGAATCAAGGCGTCGCACTACACGTAGTTACTGTGTTTTTCAAAGGAGGGGCCTTTTCTGCCTGAAGCGTCGTACAGAGTAGTCAGTACCGTTTGTCGGAACTGTTACTTTTCACAGGTAGTTGGGTCTCGCGTGATATGTCAGCGTACTGATGTTCTCCGGGGACTCTTATGAGCAACAAAGCTTTAATTGTGGACGATCACCCTTTTATACGCGCCACCGTCAGGTACCTGTTGAAGCAGGAAGGCTTCGATAGCATCTACGAGGCGGATAACGGTGCCGACGCCATGCAGGCTGTGCGCGAACAGCATCCGGACCTGATCATTCTGGACCTGGCGATGCCTAAACTCGGTGGGCTGGAGGTGATCAGTCGGGTCAAGGCGCTTGGGTTGGACTGCAAAATCCTCGTGCTGACCTCGTACCTGGCGGTGTTTTTTTCCACCCGTTGCATGCGCGCTGGAGCGATGGGGTTCGTCTCCAAGACCGGCGAGCTGGATGAGCTGCAAAAGGCGATAAGGGCGATCAGGTCTGGCTACAGCTGCTTCCCTAGCTTGCCTACCAGCTCGGTGCGGCGCGACGACTTGCAATCCACTGAGCGGGAGTTGGTGGAGGCGTTATCTGACCGTGAGTTGGCCGTGCTGCAGAAGCTGGCGCTTGGCCTGGGCAACAAGGAGATCGCTGAGAACATGCTGTTGAGCCACAAGACTATCAGTACCTACAAGACGCGCCTCAAGGAGAAATTGCGAATGTCATCGGTGGTGCACCTGTCCAAGTTCGCTCAGCGCAATCACTTGATCTGAAATGATTGCCACCCGTCTGTTGAGGTACGTGGCCATGCTGCTGGTGGGGCTGATGCCCTCTGGTGTGATGGCCCTGGATGAGCCGCACACACTGCGGCTGTTGGGCCACTCCACCCTTGAAGGGCCGCCGGTGGTGCTGGACGAAGCCGATTGGTCTTGGCTGCGCACCCAGCGCACATTGTCGATGGGGGTGTCGGCGCCCGATTACGCGCCCTTTGATCTGAGTAATAACAACGATGAGCTGGAGGGCATCACCGCCGATTATGCGGCGCTGATCGCCCAGGCGTTGAACATTACCATTGAGGTGCGGCGTTACGACACCCGCGATGAGGTGATCGAGGCCGTCAAGACCGGCGCCGTGGATTTTGTGGGGTCGGCCAATGGGTATGAGGCGGCCGACCCTGAGTTGGCGCTGTCCCGTTCTTACGCCAACGACCAGCCCGCACTGGTAGCGCGCGCGGGGGAAAGTCACACGCTCACGGCCGACCTTGCGGGCAAGCGCGTAGCGATGCTCTACCACTACATGCCGCCCGACGCTGTCCAGGCGTTCTACCCCAAAGCGCAATTGCTTTTGTTTGCCTCGACCTTCGAAGCCATCGGGGCCGTCGCGTTCGGCCAGGCGGATGTCTACCTGGGCGATGCCATCAGTGCCCGCTACCTGATCAACAAGAACCACCTCAATAACGTGCGCATGGCGGATTTTTCTGCGTTGGAGGTCAATCCTTTCGGATTTGCCTTCGCCAAAGATAACCGGCGCCTGTTGAACATCGTCAACGTCGCGCTGGCTGCTGTCCCGGCCAGCCAGCAGATGGAAGTCCTGCGCCGTTGGAGTGCTGGCGGCAGCGGTTTTCTGGAGGCCGATCAGTTGCGCCTGAGCGAAAGTGAGCGGCGCTGGCTGGAGAAAAACCCACGGGTGAAAGTAGCGGTTCCCGACAAACTCGTGCCGTTATCTTTTTTCAACGAGCAAGAGCAATTCGAAGGGTTGAGCGCCGAGGTGCTGACGCGTATCAGCTTGCGCACGGGCTTGAAATTTGATGTGGAGCGCGGCAGTTCACTGCCCAAGCTGATTGAGCAGGCAAGTTCAGGTCGCGTAGACATGCTGGCGGTCGTCACCCCGAGCGTGGAGGGAGCCGAGAAAATTCGCTTTACCCGGCCTTACCTGTCCAACCCCTATGTGTTGGTAGTACGCGCCGCCGACGAACATCTGGTAACCCTGGAAGATATGCCCGGCAAGCGCCTGGCGATTATTCGCGATACCACCCTGTCTGCGCAGATCGCCCGGGATTACCCCAGTATTGAGTATGTTGATGTCGAGAGTCCTGAACAGGCCATGGAGTTGGTGGCCAAGGGCAGTGTCGAGGCGACGGCCGTTTCGCTGATCAGTGCGCGCTATATGATCGCGCGCCATTACCGTGAGCGCCTGCGCATCACCAGTACCGTCGGTAGGGAGCCTGCGCGTTTTACCCTTGGGGTCAGGCGCAGCCAATTAGAGTTGTACTCGATCCTCGACAAGGCGTTGTTGAGTATTTCCCCGGAAGAGATGGACGAACTGACCAATCACTGGCGCAGTGAAATCATCCTCGAAGACAGCTACTGGATACGCCATCGCAATGTGATTATCCAAGGGTTCGGCCTGGCCGCCCTGCTGTTGTTGGTCACCCTGGGCTGGGTGTTCTATCTGCGCAACCTGATTCGCAAGCGCGCTCAGGCCGAGCGTGCCTTGAGCGACCAGATGCGGTTTATGGGCGTGCTGATCGATGGCACGCCGCACCCGATTTATGTGCGCGACCGCCAGGGTCGCTTGATGGCCTGCAATAATGCCTATCTCGATGTGTTCGGCTTCAAATTGGAAGACGTCATCGGTAAGACCGTGGTGGAAACCGACACCGGTAACCCGCCCCAGGCCCAGTCGTTCCATGCTGATTACTTGCGCTTGATGGCGGAGGGCGAGCCGCAGATCCATGACCGCGTGCTCAAGTTGCCTGCCGGTGGTGTGCTGACCATCTACCAGTGGATGCTGCCGTACCGTGATAGCCATGGCAGTGTCGTGGGCATGATTGCCGGTTGGGTGGATGTCAGCGAGCGCCAGCGGTTGTTGGGCGAACTGCAGGAGGCCAAGGAGGAGGCTGACGCCGCCAATCGCGCCAAGACCACCTTCCTGGCGACCATGAGTCACGAGATCCGTACGCCTATGAATGCGGTGATCGGCATGATCGAGTTGGCCCTGAAAAACGCCGAGCATGGCAGGGCCGACCGCGATGCGCTGGAGGTTGCGTCGGTGGCATCCCGCAGCATGCTGGAGTTGATCGGCGATATTCTCGACATTGCGCGGATCGAATCCGGTCACCTGTCCCTGAGCCTGGAGCCGGCCAACCTGCATGAACTGCTGGCCTCTGTGGCGCGGGTATTCGAAGGGTTGGCGCGGGACAAAGGCCTGATGCTGCAGGTGGAGCTTGACCCGTTGATCGACAGGGTAGTGTTGGTCGACCCGCTGCGCTTTAAGCAAGTGGTGTCCAATCTGCTCGGGAACGCGATCAAGTTCACCAACGCCGGCCAAGTGCGCCTGGGCGCCCAGTGTGCACCGGCAGTGGCTGGCGACCTGTTGAACCTGCGCTTGTGGGTCGAAGACTCGGGCATAGGTATCAGCGCCGAAGATCAGCAGCGTTTGTTCAACCCCTTTATCCAGGGTCACAACAACGGGCAGTCGGCGCGCAGCGGTTCGGGCCTGGGCTTGGTGATCAGTCGGGACCTGTGCGAGATGATGGGCGGTCAACTGCACCTGACCAGTGTGCTGGGCAAGGGCACTCGGGTTGACGTGGCGGTGGCACTGACGACCACCACGCAGGTATCGGCCAGCGCAGAGGCTGCCAACCTTCCACCGGCTGGCACGTTGAACATCCTGGTGGTAGATGACTATCCGGCCAACCGCCTGCTGCTGGCGCGGCAACTGAGTTTTCTGGGGCATCGCATCAACACGGCCGAGGATGGTATCCAAGGGTTTGCACTGTGGCAGGCCGGGCAGTTTGATGGCGTGATCACCGATTGCAATATGCCCTTGAAGGACGGTTATGCGCTGGCACGTGATATTCGCGCCGATGAGCGCGAGCGTGGGCTGAAACCGTGCCTGATACTGGGGTTTACCGCCAATGCCCAGCCGCAGGAGACCGAACGTTGCCGGCAAGCAGGTATGGACGGTTGCCTGTTCAAGCCTACCGGGCTTGACGACTTGAGGTTGGCCTTGGCGTCACGTACCGCCGAAACCGTAACGGATGAAGCCTCGCCGGCGTTTGATTTAAACCCGCTGCTTATGCTGACGCAGGGTGATAACGCTGCCCTCAACGAGCTGCTGTTGCCGTTGCTCGACAGTCTCGCAGAGGACCGTAGGCGCTTGTCGGCGCTGAACGGCCAAGGCGAAATCGCCAAGCTTCATGACTTGGCTCATCGTGTCAAAGGCGGCGCTCGCATGGTCAAGGCCCAGGTGTTGATCACTTGCTGCGAGACGTTGGAAGACGTGTGTGAGCGGCGTGACAGCAGTGGGTTGGGCGCTGCGGTCGAGGCGTTGGACGTGGCCATCGAACAGTTGCATCACAGCCTGAGTCGGTACCGCAATCAGGCTTGACTGAGGTGGATGGCCATTCGGTGGATTTGGGAGAACTCCTACACGAAGGGGGAACATGCCTGATTTTGTCTTCGGGATATGTCTGGAAAATGGGCGTCGCTCACTGACGAGCGCTGCCTGCCCAGGGGTTTGCCATGCCGAACAAAGCACTGACCATCCTGATTGCCGATGAACAACACCTGCAACGGTTGTACATCGAGAAAATGCTCAATCAGTTGGGGTACCACCGGATCGTGCCGGTACAAACCTTCGAAGAGGTCCAGATACTGACGGCCATCCCAGCCGAGCCCTTTGACGTGCTGATCATCAATGCGGGGCTGACAACTCATGCCTGTGGGCCCCAACCCCAGGTGCGCCATGTGTTGGTCTACGATCACCTGGATTTGGGTGCAGCCCCCGGCGTAACACCGGCGGTGCTGGTACGGCTGCCCGGCGTGCCGGACAACGTCAATCTTGAACACTTCATGGACATTATCGACCCACCCGAGGCCTGCGCCGGCCTGCGGGTGTTGCCCTGGCTGCGTGAATTATCACGCACACGGGTAGCAGGGGTTTAGTCCCACTTCGGCGCGATGCCCTTGGGGCTGGTCAAGCGATGGCCGCGCTCCAGCCCGGCAATCTGCGCCATATCGGCAGCGCTCAAGGTGAGTTGCACGGCCTTGAGGTTGCTTTCCAGGTTGGCGCGCTTGGTCGCATAACCCAGATGACCGCATAACCCAACTGCATGGCCCAGGCCAGGGTCACTTGTGCCGGGGTGGCGTGGTAGGCAATGGAGTCAAGTATCCCCGCGTCGTTCCTTCGCAAACACAGCCGAATCCGAAAAGGACTCTTGACTGCAAATCACGAATGGCAAGTGTGTGGGGCGGGGTGTTGAGGCGCTGTACCCGCTGTAGCAGCGCCTTGATCGATCACTCTTGAGCGCGCAGGCGCTCTGCAGCCTTGCGCAACAACTGCTCGGTGGCGGCCCAGCCGAGGCAGCCGTCGGTCACGGACACACCGTATTTCATCGACGGGCTCAATGGCTGGCAGCCTTCGAACAGATGGCTTTCGAGCATCATGCCGATCAGCGCGGTGTTACCCTTCAAGCGCTGTTCCAGCACGTCGTTGAACACGGCTGGCTGGCGCAGTGGGTCCTTGCTGCTGTTGGCGTGGCTGCAATCGACCATGATCCGTGGCATCACCTTGGACTTGGCGAGATCGTGTTTCACCGCTGCCACGCTCTGGGCATCGTAGTTCGGCCCGCTATGGCCGCCGCGCAGCACCAGATGGGTATCAGGGTTGCCTGGGGTCTGGATGATGGCCGGGTGGCCCTGGCTGTCGACGCCGAAGTGGCGGTGCGGGTGGGACGCCGAGCGCATGGCGTCACAGGCAATCGCGACGCCGCCGTCGGTACCGTTCTTGAAGCCCACGGGCATGCCCAGGCCGCTGGCCATTTCGCGGTGGATCTGGGATTCCGTGGTGCGCGCGCCAATTGCCACCCAACTGAGCAGGTCATCGAAGTAGCCGGCGGCCATGGGTTGCAACAGCTCGGTGGCGACCGGCAGGCCCAGGCGCAGCATTTCGCGCATCAGTTCGCGGGACAGGGTCAGGCCAGCCGCCATGTCATCGCTGCCATCCAGGTGCGGGTCGTACGCCAGGCCTTTCCAGCCGATGGTGGTGCGCGGTTTTTCGACGTAGGCGCGGATCACCAGCAACATCTGGTCGCTGACCTCAAGGGCCAGTTTCTTCAGGTTTCGCGCGTATTCCATGGCCGATTCCGGATCGTGGATCGAGCACGGGCCGACAATTACCAGCAAGCGTGAATCTTCGCCATTGAGGATGGCGCGCACGGCTTGGCGATGGGCGTGGATCTGTTCGTTGAGGAACGGGCTGAGAGGGAGCTGGTGCTTGAGCTCAAGCGAGCTGGGCAGGCGCTGAGTCAGGGCTTCATTGGCGCTGGTCAGGTTTGAAACAGGCAGAGCGGCGACGGAGGAGTTCATATTCAAGGCTTCCTGGGCAAGCGGCGGGTTGCTCCCGCGCGCTTGGCCTACTGGGGTGTTCGACAATTGGCCGTATCGGCTACGTGTGTTGGCTTGCCACCCATTGGTGACCGATCGGAGGCGGCAGGCTGTCCCGAGCGGAGCTTGCTAAATCGCCATGCAGTGCAAGTGTCGTAGCGGTAATAAGTGGCGTAGTTCATGTCGTGATTCCTTTAAGTGTTCTTGATCAAGCTGAAAAGTGTGTGGGGATCTGAAAAACAAAACCCCCGGTCGGGGAGCCGACCGGGGGTTAGATTTCTCTGGTAGGCGACCCCTTGAGTAGTGGGCGCCGATTTCAGGTATCAGGCGCGCCAGTGGCTAAACCAATACCCAAAATAAGAGCTGACCAGTGCGCTCAAACCGTTCACACGGGTAGCCGACACCGAGCGCTGGGCGCTGGCAGTAGGGCAAACCTGAGTGTGGGTGAGTTGCAACATGGTATGTCTCCAAATGATGGGGGGAGCTTACTAGAGGCACGCAGGGGGATTCAATCAGTAATTTCTATTGCGGTGGGGTACTTACGGCTATGGGGTGAGTGCCGATATGCTGGTAACACTTAGATATTGATTGCTTGGACGCGACCATGACTGCCTTCACCCTTGCTGCTGCTCAATCCATTTCCATTGCGGGCGATGTGCCGGCCAATATCGAACGCCACCTGGCATTTATGCGCGCTGCGGCGCAGCAGGGTGTGCAATTGCTGGTGTTCCCCGAGTTGTCGTTGACGGGCTATGAACCGTCGCTGGCGGCTGAGTTGGCGATCGCGCCAGAGGACCAGATGCTGGCGCCCCTGCGTGAAATGGCACGGGAGCTGCGACTGACGGTGGTAGTGGGTATGCCGATCCGACTGGCGCCGCAGACAGGTGTGTTGATCGGTGCGCTGGTGTTGGGCGCAGATGGCTCCCTGGCGGTCTATACCAAGCAGCATCTGCATGATGGTGAAGAAGTCGCGTTTGTCCCAGGGCAGGGCGGTGCGGCCCTTGAGTTCGGGGATGACCGGATTGCACTGGCGGTGTGTGCGGACTTTTCCCATGCTGGCCATCCACGTGCTGCGGCCCAATCGGGTGCCACGGTGTATGCCGCCGGTGTGTTGATCAGTGAGGGCGGTTACGCAACGGACAGTGCGCTGCTCCGAGGCTACGCTGCGGAACATGGCCTGGTGGTGTTGATGGCCAACCATGGCGGCCCCTCGGGTGGCTGGGCGTGCGCCGGTCGCAGTGCGATCTGGGCCGCCGATGGCGGTTTGCTTGCGGCTGCGCCTCGGCTGGGAGATGCACTGCTGATCGCCCGTCGCGACGGTGAGCGTTGGACTAACCAAGTGATGGCCCTCTAAATGGTTTTTCACCTACGCGCGGCGACGGATCAGCACTTGCCCTTCGCACGAACGCTCACCCATGAAGCGATGGCCCGCTATTACGTGCAGTACGGGCTGTGGTGGTCCAACGATGGCTTCGACACCGCCTGGGCCGGTCGGGAAAATTGGCTGATCTGCCGCGACGACGCCGTGCTGGGGTTTGTGAGCCTGAGTCGCGACAGCCGCGCGCTCTACATTCGCGAGTTGCATATGCTCGAAGACTGTCGCGGGATCGGCGCCGGGACCTGGGTGTTGGGGCAGATGGCGCTCAAGGCACAGAGGCTTGGCCGATTGCGTCTGACCGTGTTCAAGACGAATCCGGCAAAAACGCTTTATTTGCGTATGGGGTTCAATATCGTGGGTGAAGAAGACTGCTTCTGGCGCATGGAACGTGTCTGTAGTTAAACCATGCGTTGAATCCCAATAAGCGCATACTGGCCTCAGGAGTCGACTTCCTGATCGTTGTTTTGGCCATCAGCCTCAGAAAGGATAATCCCCTCTTTCATGCCCAGAAGGACCGCTACCTTATGGGCCTCTCCACGTCGTCCCTTTTTGCGCCCAGCGAGCACTTGATAGGTGGTTGCCGGATCGACGCCATGTTCTCGGGCGAACGCTTGAACTGATTTTCCTTGGTGTTCCAGCCAGGCCTTGGCTTGTGCAGCAGTACGGATTCCGGGCATAGTTCAAAACCGTTCAAGTTTGTTTAACTAAGAGATGAGTGTGTCACCTCTTGGGGTGTGCCAAATAGGATCATACATCCAAATGAGTGGAATCGGTTCGCGTTTGAGGCAAGAAAGAGAGCGACTTGGCTTGTCGCAAAAAGTATTTGGTGAAATAGGAGGCGTTGAGGCCAACGCACAAGGCAAATACGAAAGTGGAGGGCGGGCACCTAAAGCGGACTACCTGTCGCGGGTCGCCGAAAGAGGCGTGGACGTGCTGTATGTGTTGACCGGCGTGGCCACGCCGATTCAATTGGAAAACCTTAGCCAGATTGAAGAGAAGGTGCTTGGGGACTACCGCGCAATGTTCAAGGAAGACCAGGCTGCGATCCGTCGTCTGACCTCGACCCTCGCCGAGCATTCATCTGCGATGAACGGAAAAGCCAAGCCGCAGCCCCAGGATTCCTGACGCTTCGCCCAGCAAATCAAGCCACCCGCCTGCCAGCGGGTGGCTGTCGTTTAACCAAACTCCATATATATGACGTGTGCAACTAGGTCTGCGCCTTGGTTTTTTGCTAAGGTGTTCAGCAACCTATAAGACCATTTCGCGAGGTGTCTGCTTGATTAGGGTGCTAGTAGTCGATGACCATGATCTCGTTCGTACAGGCATTACACGAATGCTGGCTGACATCGATGGCCTGCAAGTAGTCGGCCAGGCAGAGTCGGGGGAGGAATCCCTGATCAAGGCCCGGGAGTTGAAACCCGATGTGGTGTTGATGGACGTCAAGATGCCTGGGATCGGCGGTCTTGGTGCGACGACCAAATTGCTGCGCAGCCATCCGGACATCAAAGTCGTAGTGGTGACCGTGTGCGAGGAAGATCCGTTTCCGACACGTCTGCTGCAGGCAGGCGCTGCGGGTTACCTCACAAAAGGCGCTGGCTTGGCGGAAATGGTCCAGGCCATTCGCCTGGTGTTTGCCGGCCAGCGCTATATCAGCCCGCAGATTGCCCAGCAATTGGCTATCAAGTCCTTCCAGCCTGTCAGCGACTCGCCGTTTGATACGCTGTCAGAGCGGGAAATCCAGATCGCCTTGATGATCGTCGGTTGCCAGAAGGTCCAGACGATCTCCGACAAACTGTGCCTGTCACCCAAGACCGTCAACACCTACCGCTATCGCATTTTCGAGAAGCTCGCTATCAGCAGTGATGTTGAATTGACCCTGCTCGCGGTGCGCCACGGTATGGTGGACGCCAGCGCCTGACATGACCACACCGTTTGATCCGAGTGCCTTTCTCTCAACCTGCAGTGGCCGCCCCGGCGTGTACCGCATGTTCGACGGCGAGGCACGCCTGCTTTACGTCGGCAAAGCCAAGAACCTGAAGAACCGTCTGGCGAGCTACTTTCGCAAGAGCGGTCTCGCGCCGAAAACCGCCGCACTGGTGGCGCGTATCGCCCAGGTCGAAACCACCATCACCGCCAATGAAACCGAGGCGCTGCTACTTGAACAGACGCTGATCAAGGAATGGCGACCGCCCTATAACATTCTGCTGCGTGACGATAAATCCTACCCCTACGTGTTTTTATCCGACGGTAACTTCCCACGCCTGAGCATTCACCGTGGGGCGAAGAAGGCGAAGGGCAAGTACTTCGGGCCTTATCCCAGCGCCGGGGCGATCCGTGAAAGCCTGAGCCTGCTGCAAAAAACCTTTTTTGTGCGCCAGTGTGAAGACAGCTTCTTCAAGAACCGCACGCGGCCTTGCCTGCAATACCAGATCAAACGTTGCAAGGGGCCGTGCGTGGGGCTGGTGGAGCCGGCGGAGTACGCCGAGGATGTGCGCCATTCGGTGATGTTCCTCGAAGGACGCAGCAACGCGCTGACCGACGAGCTTTCCACGGCCATGGAGCAGGCGGCCAGCACCCTGGATTTCGAGCAGGCAGCAGAATTGCGCGACCAGATCTCCTTGCTGCGCCGGGTTCAAGACCAGCAAAGCATGGAAGGTGGCACTGGCGATGTGGACGTGATCGCGGCCTTCGTCAACCCAGGCGGCGCCTGTGTACACCTGATCAGCGTGCGCGGCGGACGAGTGCTGGGCAGCAAGAACTTCTTCCCGCAGACCGGGATCGACGAGGAAGTGGCCGAAGTCATGGCCGCCTTCCTGGGCCAGTACTATGTGAGCAGCCCTGAGCGCGACCTGCCGTCGGAGCTGATCGTCAATGTGGTGCACGAAGACTTCCCCACCTTGATCGAAGCGATTCACGAACTTCGCGGCCGGGAACTGGACATCAGCCACCGTGTACGCGGCACCCGAGCGCGCTGGCAGCAACTGGCGGTGACCAACGCCGAGCAAGCCCTGAGCGCACGCCTGGCCAATCGACAGCATGTGGCCGCACGCTTCGACGCCCTAGCCGAAGTCCTCAACCTGGACGAGCCGCCACAGCGCCTGGAGTGCTACGACATCAGTCACTCCAGCGGCGAGGCCACTGTGGCCTCCTGCGTTGTGTTCGGGCCGGAAGGGCCGATCAAGTCCGACTACCGGCGCTACAACATCGAAGGCGTGACCCCCGGCGACGACTATGCCGCCATGCATCAGGCCCTCACGCGCCGCTTCAGCAAGTTGAAGGACGGGGAGGGCAAGTTGCCGGATATCCTCCTGGTCGACGGCGGCAAGGGTCAGCTGTCCATGGCCCGCGACGTGCTCAATGAGCTGGCGGTACCCGATCTGATCCTGCTGGGCGTCGCCAAGGGCGCCACGCGCAAGGCCGGTTTCGAGACGTTGTACTTGAATGATGCCGCCCATGAGTTCACTTTGAAGGGCGATTCACCCGCGCTGCATTTGATCCAACAGATTCGCGACGAAGCCCACCGTTTCGCCATTACCGGCCACCGCGCTCGCCGTGGCAAAACCCGGCGAACCTCAACCCTGGAAGGGGTGGCAGGGGTCGGCCCGACGCGACGTCGCGACTTGCTTAAACATTTTGGTGGCTTGCAGGAGCTGTCCCGTGCCAGCATTGACGAGATAGCCAAAGCACCCGGTATCAGTAAAAAGCTCGCTGAGCTGATTTATGCGAATCTGCACAGCGAATAGAATGCCTTTCCACCTCGTAGCCAGTTGTGCCGATGAATATCCCTAATCTGATCACCGTTCTACGCGTCCTGCTCATTCCGATTTTTATACTGTTGTTCTATTTGCCGTACGAATGGAGCTACCTGGCCTCCAGTTCAGTGTTCGCCTTTGCGGCCGCTACCGACTGGCTCGACGGCTACCTGGCCCGCCGCCTGGAACAGAGCACGCCTTTCGGCGCCTTCCTGGACCCTGTGGCCGACAAACTCATGGTGGCCGTCGCCCTGGTCCTGCTGGTGCAGGAGCATGGCAACCTGTGGCTGACCCTGCCAGCCGCAGTGATCATCGGCCGCGAGATCGTCGTCTCGGCGCTGCGCGAATGGATGGCCGAAATCGGCGCCCGCGCCCATGTGGCCGTGTCCAACATGGGCAAATGGAAAACCGCCGCGCAAATGCTCGCGCTGGTGATCCTGCTGGCCAACCCGTCGGACTTCACCTTCTGGGTCCTGCTGGGCTACGCCTTGCTGCTCATCGCCGCCGGCTTGACCCTGTGGTCGATGCTCCAGTATCTGCGCGCCGCCTGGCCGCATCTGCGCACTGAGGTTGAAAAGAAATAAAACTTTTTTGAATCAAGAGGTTGACGGGTGCTCAAGATTCTATAGAATGCGCATCACCAAGCGGGAATAGCTCAGTTGGTAGAGCACGACCTTGCCAAGGTCGGGGTCGCGAGTTCGAGTCTCGTTTCCCGCTCCAAGCATTAAGAAAAAGCCACTCAAACGAGTGGCTTTTTTTTGCCTGAAATTCACCAAACAGAAGCTTCGCGTCTTTTTCGTTTCTGCGCAAAACCACTGGCATCCGGGGTAATCCGCTACGCTCATGTACCTTTTCCTGGAAGACTCACCTCAAGGCACAGCCGCTCAATGAGGCACATCAGGTGATGCCAATTTTGATAGTTGGAGCTTCAGGCGTCGCTCATGGTTTCGCCTCAAGATGCCCGGCACCCGCAGTAATTGTCCCATTGTACTTGTGGCGTTTTTGACAAGCTTTTACTCGTCATGTCGTTGTTTTTTTACTATTATCGGTTAGCTGCGCACTCAAGGAAGAGAGGCTGAGTGCCTTGAGGCTGGTAGAAACTTTACCCTCGATCATTGAATGAGTTCTTACCTTTACCCCGAACGTAATGACTCAGCCAACCATAATTACCCCTTGGTGAAACCGATGAATAAAATTTGTGGCATCGTTGTATCGGTAGGGCTCGCCCTCTCTGGATGCGCTACGAAAACTCCAGAAAAACCTGGAGTGACTCCAGAACCTGTCGTCGTCCAGCAATCACCAGCTGAAGTCTCCACCCCTGCAGCCGCAAACCCATCTGAGGGTTATTCGGTGCGGTATGAGTCTGCCGCTGCTGCGGCCCCGGTCGCTGTCTCGCCCCATACGACTCAGCCAGAACCAGAAGCGAGCTCAAACATCTATAGCGCTGAGCAATGCCGCAAAGAGCTCGATGTTTTGAAGGTTTACAACAAGGCGTCGTACAATAAATACGAGGCGGAATACCAGGCAATCGCCAGCAAGACGGGTAAATACATGGAAATCAAAGACTCCATAAGCCCGGATATTAACGATATGGTGATGCCAGCTTATCAATTTCAAATTCGTGAGTTCTGCTTCCGAGTCAAGAGCCGTCTGACGCAGCTTGTGATTCGCCAAGCCAGGCAATGATTTCTTCAGGGCGCGATTTACGCCAGATGAGGGCACACTGAAAAAGACGCTACGGCGTCTTTTTTCGTTTCTGCGATAAACCGCTGAAGCCCAGGCTGGCGTTGTTTGTCCTCTGGGTATCTCAAACCTCACGTGTCGGTAAAATTATGAGGCTTGGCTAATCGTTCATGCCTGCTCTGGCTGGTGATAGCGCGGTAGCTCGATGTCCTGTGAAATTCAGATTGCCTCGTAAAAAGTTTTATTGACTAAAATAAATTATCGGATAATTATTCCTGGGCATCTGCTGTCATGCAGAGTCATCTTCAGGGTTATCCCGATGAGTCAAACAATCGCGTCCTCGCTAGCGACGCTTTACGTCGAGGCAAACGAATCGTCATTGGCAACAGGCGTTGCCCCCTTGCTGATGCAGGGCTTTCCTGCCGAACTGAAACACCGGGTCACGTGGCACAACTGGATGCGTGCGCCCTTCAACCAGTGGGGGTTCCGTAACCTGGCGCGGCTGCGGCCCTCCATTGATGTCGCGGCAGGCCCAGGTCCCGTGGGTACGCTCAAGGACGCGCCCAAAGCCCTGGAATCGCTGTGCTTTGACAGTGAATGTGGGCTGAGCATCAGCGTTATCGATCACCTTGTCGCCAGCCAGACCGACGCCTTTTTGGTGATGCAGGGCGACACGGTGCTGTTCGAGCGTTACTTCAACGGGCAGCGCGCCTGTGATCGACACATCATGTTCTCGGTGACCAAGTCGCTGATCGGCACCTTGGGCGAGCAACTGGTCACCGAGGGTGTGCTCAGGCCCGAGTTGCCTGCTGCGTATTACGTCCCCGAACTGGCGGGCAGCGCGTTTGGCGATGCCACCGTGCGCCAGTTGTTCGACATGGCGGTAGGCATCGACTACAGCGAGGTCTATGACGATCCCAACTCAGAGAGTTCGCAGTACGGTTACGCCTGCGGTTTTCAGCCGGCGCCTGCGACTTACGCACAGTTCGAATCCCTGTATCAGTACTTGCCGTCCCTCAAGAAGCGCGGCAGCCACGGTGGGTTTTTCCACTATGTGACCGCGACCACCGAAGCCCTCGCCTGGGTCATGGAACGTGCCTCGGGCAAGGCCTGCAGTCAGATGCTGGAGGCGATCTGGAAGCGCTTGGGGTGCGACCGTGATGGTTATTTCATGGCCGATGCCTGGGGACGCAATGTGGCGGGGGCGGGCTTCAGCGCCACCTTGAGAGACATGGCGCGTTTCGGTCGGTTACTGGCCAACGATGGCCGTCACGACGGTCTTGAGTTGCTGTCGCCTGACACCGTGGCCCGAATCGCTGCCGGGGCCGATCCGGCGATCTATGCGCAGAATGACGAGTTTTCCAGCTGGACGCCGGGAGCGTCCTATCGCAGCCAGTGGTACGTGTTCAACGACCACAGCCAAGCGCTGATGGCCGGCGGAATTCACGGCCAGTACTTGTTCATCGACAAGCCCTCCGGCGTGGTGATCGTCAAGCAATCCTCCCTGGCGGAGGCGGTCGGCCCGTTCGATGCCGACAGCGTGCGCATGCTGCGCGCCATTGCCGCCCACCTGAACCACTGACACACGCCAAACAATAAGAGTCTTGCGTTCTATTCACCTGGCCCGCCCAGGTGTTGGCGGCGCGCTGCGTCGCCATTGACTGCCCTGTAACAACAATAATTCCACAGGAGCTTCTTATGGTTTTCACCAAGCGTTTTTCCCGGGCGCTCTTAGCGGTCGGCTTACCCTTGACCACCCACGTCGCGCTGGCGGGCTACACCTTTGAGGACGGCAATCTCAAGGGTGAAGTCAATCTCACGGCGGGCGGTGGCACGCTGTTTACCCGTGGCGTCAACTTCGGCAGTGGCCAGGTTGATGCCCGCAGCGGTAAAAATGGCGGCGCCAACATCAACTGGCAAGAGCTCTACGTCAAACCCGGCGTCAAGCTTGATTATGCGCTGCAACCCGACTTCAGCCTGCTGACGGGCGGCTCCCTGGTGGCGGCCAGCACCTTCGGCGACGGCGACGCGGGCGGCTTCACCCGCAGCTCCGACGGCAAGGCCGCCGTCGAAGAACTCTACGCGGGTGTTCGAACCGGCGAATGGACGCTCACCGCAGGCCGCCAGAACTACATGATCGGTACGGGGTTCATCGTCATGGACGGCAACCTCGACCAGTACAAGGACGCCGCCTACTGGCTGGGGCCTCGCACCGCGTTCAAGGATTCGGCGATCCTGGCCTGGAACCATGGCGCATTCAAATCCCAGGCATTTACCTTGCGCACCGACGACGATTTGGGCGACTTCCGCATGACCGGCGTCAACCTCGATTACAACCTCGATGACCAGGTAACCCTCGGGGCGATGGCCATGAAGGTCCATGCCTTGGGGCCAAAAGGCAGCACGTTCCCGCGTCTTCGTGACGGGATGCAGGTCTACAACGTGCGAGCGCTCAACGCCAAGGTGCCCGGTGTGCAAGCACTGACGCTCAACGCCGAGTACGCCGTGGAGCGTGGCAGCGGCGAGGGTGCCGATTACGCTGCCAACGCCTGGTATGCCCAGGCCGACTACGCCTTCAGTACGCTGCCGCTGACACCGATCATCGGTTATCGCTACGCGAGCTTTTCCGGGGATGACAACCTCACCGACAACCGCCAGAAAGCCTGGGATCCACTGAGCAAAGGTTTTCTCGACTGGGGCACGTGGCTCGTCGGCGACGTGGTCGGCAATTACCTGCTGTTCAACAGCAACGAAAAGGTCCAGCAGTTCTCGCTCAAGACCCACCTCAGCGATACCGTGACCCTCGGCACGATTCACTACCAGTTCTGGCTGGACGAGAAAAACTACCTGGGCGCCGCAGTCAGTGAGCGGCGTTTTGCCGATGAGAGCGTGGTATTTGTCGACTGGACGCCCACGCCGTCGTTCTATACGTCGCTGTCCTATAACTGGGTCAAGCCACTGGCCGCTGCCAAGCAGGTCTTTGGCGATGACCAGACATTCAGTGCGCTGGAAATGTATTTCACCTATCGCTATTAAGTGCCGCGAGCCATCGTGGCCGCGCTGGAGTGTTTCATCATGAACAGGTTTTTGCGTCACACCTTGCTGGGTACGGTTGCCTCATTGCTGATCAGTGGCGCTTGCGTGGCTGAAGAACGAACCGTACGGATCTACAACTGGATCGAATACCTGCCGCCGGAAGTGCTCAAGAGCTTCCAGGAAGACACTGGCATTCGCCCGATTTATGACGTGTTTGACAGTGCCGAAACCATGGAGTCCAAGCTGCTGACGGGCAACTCCGGGTATGACGTGGTGTTCCCCGGCACCGCGAATCTCGGGCACCTGATCACCGCTGGCGCCGTCCAGCCCTTGGACCGCAAGCAGTTACCGAACTGGCAACACCTGGACCCGCAGTTCATGCAGTCCCTGGAAGCCGTGGGTGACACTGGCAATCGCTACGCCGCGCCGTACCTGTGGGGCACCACGCTGATCGGCTACAACGTCGACAAGGTGCGCAAAGCCCTTGGCCCCGACGTCAAAATGGATACCTGGGACGTCATCTTCAAGGAAGAGAACCTCGCCAAACTCGCCAGTTGTGGCGTGGGTTTTCTCGACGCGGGCAACGAGATCGTGCCAATCGCCTTGCGCTATCAGGGCCTGGACCCCAATAGCCAGAAACGCGAGGACTATCCGCTGGCCCAGGCGGTGATGATGAAAATCCGTCCCTACATCACCTACTTCAACTCGTCGCGCTACGGCATGGACCTGGCCAACGGTGATATCTGTGTGGGCGTGGGCTGGTCCGGCGGCGTCGCGCTGGCAAAGCAATTGGCGGATGCCGCCGGCAAGGGCGTCAAGGTCGAGATGGCACTGCCCAAGGAAGGTGCGCCGATGTGGTCGGACGTGATGATGATTCCGGCCAATGCTCCCGACGTCGCTGAGGCCCACGCGTTCATCAATTACATCCTGCGCCCGGAAGTGATTGCCCGCATCAGCAACAAGATCGGCTATCCCAACCCGAACAAGGACGCTACCGCACTGGTGGACGCCAGTATCCGCAACAACCCCAACATGTACGTGCCGGAGGAGGCGCGCAAGACGCTGTTCGCGCTTGAACCGATTCCAGCCGCGATCGAGCGCATTCGTACTCGCACCTGGACCAACATCAAGACCAATCGCTGATCAGTGTGGCCCGGTGCGTGCGCGCCGGGCCTGGAGGGTGCCATGAGTGAGCATTTGGACTTGCTGGATATTGCGCCCAACCTGCAGCGCGTGCTGACGTTGCGCGTGGCGATAGGGCCTGGCGTGATGCTGGGTGACAGCGTTGAAGGCGTGCGCTGCAACTACCCGATTGTGGGCGGTGATTTCGACGGGGTCGGTGTCAGAGGCCAAGTCCTGGCGGGCGGCGAAGACTTGTTTGTCTTGCGCCCGGATGGCGTCGGTCAGCTGGATGCGCGCTACAGCCTCAAAACCGACCAGGGCGAGTTGATCAACCTGCGGAACCGGGGTGTTCTGAACATGACTGAGTACGGGCGCCAACTGGAACGTGAGGGGCAGTGGCCGATTCCGGAGGCGGAATACCGCTGCACCTGCACGCCGGTGTTCCAGGTGCCCAAGGGACGATTGGAGTGGCTTGGGCGTTCCAGTTTTATCGGCCTGGTGCATTACCCCAGTGTCGACCAAGTAGTGATTCGTTGTTATCGGTTTTACTGAGACCCTTGCTCCCGTGACGGCCTGACAGACGACTATCTTCACTATGATCACGCGTAGCTGCCCCTCCGTCGTATGCTGGAGGGCGGCGCGCCGCAGTTTCATCCGGCACCCGTAAGTTGGCCTTGGCTGTTGGTGCTGTTTTTGGCGGAGCCGTTGTTCCGGCATTGGAACCGTCAGCCCTGACCCCTCTGTTTCAAGTGGCCCGTCCTGGGCCACTGCCATTCGTCGGCACTGTTATTTCTCACAGGTATCCGAACAGTTCCTCGTGA
>NZ_RWIO01000011.1:0-1302 GCF_009764655.1 Pseudomonas sp. PB105 | reverse complement strand
AGCGGGGACCTGTGGAAGTGAGCCGCCCATTTATGGACCGTCCCACTGAAAACAGGCTCCCCGCCCTATTTGAGCGGTCAGCATGAGCTTTTCAGGTAAACCCACCACCCTGGTGGAACTGGCGATCAAGAACGACGGCTTTTGGCCGAACCTCGATGTGGCCGAGTTTCAGAAGGGTTATCGCTTGCCGGCGGAGTACCTGGTGGAACTGCTGACCGCTGAGTTGGCCACGGCTATGACCGAGGTCAACAGCGACTTGGCCACGTGCAAAGCGCGTTGGCAGAACCAAGGTGTCACCACCTTGGAATCTGCGGACCCTATGGTGCTGCCCGAGCGCACATTTCAAGCAGCGACGTACAAACGCGCCGTTTACTGCAGGGCCAAAGCCAGCCTGCTGCCCCAGTTCGTGACCATCATCCGCCGCGACAGCGCCGAGAACCTGGGCAAGGAATCCCCCGATCGCCCGGAAACCTTCCTGGCGTTCAGCCAACAGGCCGTCCGTTCGTTGCAGGGTCGTGGCCGCATCACGGCGGCGCTCCTATGAACAAGCTTCGCGCCCTGACCTCGTACCTGATCGGCCTCGACCTGGTGCTGCCCGAGCAGATCGACAGCTGGGCCGAACAGGTCAACCTGGACTTGATCTGGAAGGACACCACCCAAGGCCTGCACATGGGCGATATGCGTTATCGCGCCGTGGTCGTGATTGAGCGATTCGCCGGCAACCCGGCGCTGTTGATGGCGCTTCTGGGAGGCTGGTTAGAGTCCAACGATCCCGATCGGGACGACGACCTGCCGGCGCCGACGTTCGCCGTCGACCAGATCACCCCGGACGAAGCGGATCTGGAGCTGACTTTGGAGTTTGTCGAGGCACAGCACCTGGCAGAAGACCCCAGCGGCAACGTCGAGGCCTTCGGCAAAACGTGGGGCCTGGTCGACTTCGACCTGTGGGTTGCTGAGCAAGGCGAGGTCCGCGGCGGTGGCGCGTAGGTCTTTCGAGCTGGACGTGCGGGGCCACCTGGGCGTTCGCGAGCAACTGGCCCTGTTGAGTCTGCCCCCACAGTTGCGCCGGCGTTTGCTCAACAACGTGACCAAGCGCGTGCGGACCATGAGCCGTAAGCGGATCCGCGAACAGCGCAACCTGGACGGCTCGGCTTTCGAGGCGCGCAAGGGCGACGGCAAGGGCAAAAAGAAGATGGAAGCCGGCCTGGGCAAGTTGCTCCAGGTCACCAACGTGAGCGCGGACTCCGCAACCCTGGGATGGCGTAACGGCCTGACTGGCTGGGTCGCCGCGCAGCAACACCA
>NZ_RWIO01000010.1:0-12645 GCF_009764655.1 Pseudomonas sp. PB105 | reverse complement strand
GGCGACCGATTACATTGATTTGCTTGAAGCGATTCAAGCCAATGGATTAAAAGCCAACATTTCGATCAAGCCTTCCTCGCTCGGATTGCTCCTGGACATGCAGCAATGCGAACGCCTGGCAGAGCGCATTCTTGAAGCCGCAGAGGGCCACAAAAACTCTGTTTGCATAGACATGGAAGATGTCAGCTGCACGGAAAAGGAAATCGATCTGTTCACCCGGTTGAGGAGAAGCCATGACAATGTTGGGCTGGCATTGCAGGCCTACTTGAAGCGTACTTATCAGGATATTGAGGTGCTCACACGCGAAACAAGCACCTTACGCATCTGCAAGGGTATCTATGTGGAGGATCGATCGCACCTTGTGAGCGGCTCATGGAATGACCGTACCGCTATCAACAAGCATTTTTTGGATCACGTCATGCGCTGTTTTAAAGCCGGCAGCTTCGTCGGTGTGGCCACGCATGACGCCGCACTGATCGAGCACGTTATTGCTCTGGCCCGCGACAACGGGATCGACAGAACCCAGTTTGAGTTCCAGATGCTGCTAGGCGTTTGCGAACCCTTACGTGACAAGGTGTTGAGAATGGGATTCAGCGTGCGTATTTACGTACCCTTTGGTATGGACTGGTACGGTTACAGCACGCGCAGACTTAATGAGAATCCTAGTATCGCGGGTCATGTCGCCAAAGCACTTATCGGTCTCTGACGGCCTAATAAAGCTTGCCCCGCGCGGGCCTGCTAAGCGGCCCCAGGACTTTCACCTCGACTGATTCTGGCACTCTGTGGTGACCTTATTGGGGCTGCTGCGCAGCCCAGCGCGGGGCAAGCCCCCTCCCACACTTTGATTGCATTTCAAGTTGAGAGGGGTGAGGCGACTCAGTCCGCGATGACCACAATCGATACCCGACGATTCTCCGTACGCCCCGCCGCCGTGGTGTTGGACGCCACGGGCTCGGCGCTGCCCAACCCGCGCAGTTGAATGTTTTCTTCTTTCATGCCCACGCCTTGCAGCACCGTGGCCACGCTTTTGGCGCGGCGCAAGGAAAGTTGTTGGTTGTAGATTTCCTTGCCCGATGCATCGGTGTGGCCGTCGACGCGCACGCGTTCGATGCCCACGCCCAGCAGGGCTTTGCCGATGCGCTGGACGATGTCAGTGCTGGGCTGGTTGAGGGTTTCGACGTCGCTGCCGAACAGTACTTTGCCCGACAGGCCGAATGCCCAGCCTTCGTCGGTGAGTTCGAAGCCTTGCTGTTTAAGGACCGCGACCTGCGCCGGGGTCAGGCCTTTGGGTGGGGCGGTCTGGCAACCGCCGAGGGCAAGGAAAGCCACCAGCAATGAGATGAATAAAACGCGCGCGGTCGAGAACAAGGGATCAACTCCTGTGTTGAGTGTTGACGGTAGAGTGCTCCGACTCTGCCGTTTGCTGGCCGCCCTGAGAAAACCGTTTGGCCTGATACATCGCCGCGTCAGCGGCGTTGAGCAAGGTGCCGGGAGTGACACCATGATCGGGATAAATGGCGATGCCGATGCTGAGGGAGGTCAATACGTGAGTATTGCCGGGCACGGCAATCGGCAGGTCCATGCTGGCGATGATCTTGTCGGCGATGCGCTGGGCATCCTCCACTTTGTGCAGCGGCGCCAGCAGGATGGCGAACTCATCACCGCCCAGGCGCGCCACCAGGTCATCGTCACGCAGTTGTGCACGCACGCGGTCGGCGACGGCCACCAGCACGGCGTCGCCGGCGGCATGGCCGAAGTTGTCGTTGATGTCTTTGAAGCGGTCACTGTCGAGGAACAACACGGCGACCCGTTCGTTGACCTTGGCAGCGCTACGCAGTGCGCGGATCAGCCGGCCTTCGAAGAACGCCCGGTTGGGCAGGCCGGTGAGGCTGTCGTGGTTGGCCTGGTGGGCGAGGGTTTCGTTTTCGCTTTGCAGGTGGCTTTGCCAGGCTTCCATCTCGCCGAGCAAGGCATTGAAGTCGCTGCCCAGGCTGTCGAGTTCGGCGATGCGCGCCGGTGGCACGCGACGGTCGAAGTCGCGTTCGCTGCGCGCAGCGTGGGCCACGGCGGCGAGGCTTTGCAGCGGCCCGGTGATGCCCTTCAGCAGCCGGCGCGCCAGGTGCAGGGCAACCCAGGCGCTGAGGACGGTACAGATCAGGATGCCCGCCAGCCCGCTGAGCAGGAAGCGCAGCAAACTGCCACCGTGGCCGGTCAAGTGGATGCTGCCGATGGTACGGCCCTGGTGCAGGATCGGCTGGCTGATGGGCTGTTCAAGCAGGGTATGCGCCAGCGCCAGTTCAACCCGCGAAAGCATGCCGGTTTCGGGGCGCTCCCAATGCGCCAGCAGCCTGCCGCTGGCATCGAACACATCGGCCTGGGCCACTTCTTCCGTAGAAGCAATCAGGCTAAGCGCCTCGGTGGCCGCCGCGCGGTCGTTGAACACTACCGCCGCTTCGACGGTGTAATTGATGGAACGTGCGATCAGGTGCAGGTTGTGTTCGGCGTAGACCCGCAGCGCCAACACGCCAAGCAGGGTCAGGGACACGCTGGCCAGGGTCACGGCCACCAGCGCCAGGATCAGGTGCCCTCGGCCAATGACCGAGCGCAGGGTTGGGCGCACAATCACGGCTGTCATGAGGCCGGCGCCCGGCGACGGGACAGTTGCAGCACACTGGGGTGAATACGCACGCCGCTGCGTGCCACCGAGTCGAGGTTGACCTCGAACGACACTTGCTCATCGCCCACCCGCAGGCAGAACAGGCTGCCGACGGTGCACTGGTCGCCGCCTTCGCTGATGCTGAGCACCGGGTGACCGATCAACGAGGCAAACAGGCGGCTGCGTTCATCCGTGCTGAGTTTGCCGATGTACACGGCGTCGCAGGCGCTGACGATGTCGGGATGGTCGGCCAACAGGCGGCGCACCACCACCGGACGGCCGGTGGCCTGAGTGGTGCCTTTGATCAGGTCGTCGGTGTATTGGGTGGGGCCGACGATGCACAGGCGCAGTTGTGCAGGCTCCACGGGCCAGCGGGCATAGCTGAGGATGCCGAGGACCACTTGGGTGACGGCCTGGGCGCGTTGGACAGCCGGGCCTGGGGCCTCAGCAAACACGCGGGGCGCCAGCAGCCACAAAACCGCCACAAGCAGCAGGCGTCTCCAGCTCAAACTTCGCTCTGTGGGCGAGACGGCCACGTTCATGCAGCGATACTCTCAGGTGTTTTCGGAGTGATGCCGCAACGATAGCACAGCATCAGAAATTTCTGACTCCTGACCCAACTCCAGCATCAGCCCACTCAAGCGCTTGACCTTGCGTCGCACGGCCTCTTCAAACACTCCGCCACGGGGTTCGATCAGGCTGAACCAGCGCTTGGCGCGGGTGATGCCGGTGTAGATCAGTTCCTTGGTCAGCACCGGGTTCAAGGCGTCCGGCAGGATCAGCGCGGTGTGGGTGAATTCCGAGCCTTGGGATTTGTGCACGGTCATGGCGTACACGGTTTCCACATCATTCAAACGGCTGGGTAGTACAAATCGCACGCCGCCTTGCCCGTCGTTACGTGGGAAAGCGACACGCAACACCGGGTCGCCGCCGTCACTTTCGGGCAGCTTCAGGGCGATGCCGATGTCGCCGTTCATCAGCCCCAGGCCGTAATCGTTGCGCGTCATCAGCACCGGGCGGCCTTCGTACCATTGTTCGTCACCCTCGATCAGCCGCACTTTGCGCAAGGCTGCGGTGATGCGCAGGTTCAGTCCTTCCACGCCCCAAGGGCCTTTGCGCACGGCGCAGAGCAGTTGGAACGCATCGAAGGCCTGCAGCAGTTGTTGCGCCCAGTGGGTCCAGGCGAGGTTGTCACGTGGGGTGTCGAGGGTGGGACGCGCGCTGTGCAACAGGTTGAGGTAATAGCGATAACCCTCAGCGCCGTCGCCCTGCCCATCCAGCACCAGGCGTTCCAGGGCATGGTCGTGCTCACCTTTGAGGCTGACACAGAACAGGTCGCCGTGACTGCGAGCGGCCAGCAGCTTGCGGGCCTCTTCGGCGTTTTGCTGATTGACCCAGCGCGCCAGTTGGCCGATGCCGCTACCTTCGCCGAAACGCCGCGAGTAACGCAGCATTACCACTTGCTGCGCCAGGGGATGGCTGCCGTCGAGGTCTTCTTGCAGGCCGCTGGCGTCGAGGTCTTCACCGCTGACGGCTTGCAGCCATTGGCGAGTCTGGGGGCTGTACCAGCCGGCTTCGGCGTCGCGGCACAAATCACCGAGTACGGCGCCGGCCTCCACCGAGGCGAGTTGGTCTTTGTCGCCCAGCAGCACCAGGCGCGCATGGGGCGGTAACGCGTCCAGCAGGTTGGCCATCATTTCCAGGTCGATCATCGAGGCTTCGTCCACCACCAGCACATCCAGGGGCAACGGGTTGCCAAGGTGATGGCGGAAGTGTCGGGTGCCGGGGCGACTGCCCAGCAAGCGGTGAACAGTGGTGACCTGGGTCGGGATCTTTTCCTTCACGTTTTCCGGCACTTTCAGCGACAGCACTTGCTGGCTGATGGATTCGGTCAAACGCGCGGCAGCTTTGCCGGTGGGCGCGGCCAAGCGGATACGCAACGGGCTGCCGGTTTCCACCGCGGGTGCTTGTAACAGGGCGAGCAGGCGCACCACGGTGGTGGTCTTGCCGGTGCCGGGGCCGCCGGTGACGATGCTGAAAGCACCGCGCGTGGCCAGGGCGCAGGCAAGTTTTTGCCAGTCAATCACGCCATCGGGCGCCGGCTGGTCAAACAGGCCGTTCAAGCGTTGGGGCAAGTCGGCGGCGACGGCTTCCTGGGTCGCCAGGCGCAGGCGCAGAGCGGTGTCGATGCGCCGTTCGTAGGTCCAGTAACGGCGCAGATACAGGCGTTTGCCCGACAGCACCAAGGGGCGACTGTGCGCCGACTCGCTGCCATCCAACGCCAGGGCGACCAAAGAGCTGGCGGCCAGCGCATGGCACCAGTGGGCGCCATCGAGGCCGTCGAGCAACTGCGACGGTAGCAGCATGGCGCCGGTTTGCAGGTCGCCTTCGGGCGGCAGAGACAAAGCAAAGTCCGGTGCCTTGAGGGTTTCGAACAGGTCCAGACACACATGGCCGTGGCCCAGCTGGTGGCTGGTCAGGGCGGCCGCCAGCAACACCAACGGGTCGGCGTGTGGGTCGAGTTCGTGCAGGAAGCCGACAAAGGCTTTGTCCAACGCCCGCAGCCAGCCACGATCAACCCAACGGTCCAGCAACTGGAGCAGGTCAGCGGCGCGGTCCAGAGGCTCCAGCGCCTCCAGCGGTAAGGGCGACAGGCTCATAACAACACTCCTTGTTCCCAGGCGGGCTCAACCTTGGGCGGGATGGGCTTGCCCTGGAACAACAGGTCCAGGCCTTCGATCAGCTCACGCGGCGGCCGAGTAAAAAACGCGCCTCGGCTGACGGCTTGGGTGCCACGCAGGAATACATACAGCGCGCCGCCGACGTGGCGGTCGTAATCGTAGTCCGGCAGACGCGCCTTGAGTTGGCGATGCAGGGCCAGTAGGTAAAGGACGTATTGCAGGTCGTATCGATGCTCAAGGATCGACTGTTCCATGGCCGCTTGCGTGTAGGCCAAATCGTCAGGGCCGAGCCAGTTGGATTTGTAGTCAGCCACGTAGTAGCGGCCGTCGTGTTCGAAGGTCAGGTCGATAAAGCCTTTGAACATGCCGTTGAGCAGCACCGGTTCGGCAGCCACGCGCGAGACGCCGTTATGAGTGTACTGGCACACCAGTTTGTCGAGGGCGAGCACATCGACTTTATGGCTGGCGAACCAGAACTCCATTTCAATCTGGTACTGCTGCAGGCTGCTCAGGGTGACGTGAGCGTTGTCCACCGGCAGCGGCGTGTGCAGCAAGTGGCCGAGCCAATCGCTGAGGGTGATGATCCAGCCTTCCCAGTTGCGGCGATTGCAGCGCGCGCCGACGGCGTTTTCGATGGCGTCCGGCGTCACATTGAAGCCCTCTTCACCTGCCCACTCCAGCAGGCCGTGAAGGAAGGTCCCTGGGTTGGGACCGCGTGGGAAACGGTGAATATCGCCGCCGGACGCCGCCACTTCACGCGGCGCGTCAGGGTCGAGGCGTTCGTCATCAAACAGCTTTTGCGCTTGTGGGCTTTCGGGCGCTTCGAGGCTGGCGACACTCATGCTTTCACCAATGCGCAAGGCGCTGTAGGACGCGATCCACCAGTTTTCGGCAGCCTTGCGTCTGGGCAGCAGCGGTGCAAGCAAAGTCGCTTGGTTGCGCGGCGGGTGGAACACGCTGTCCTGGGCCTCGGGCACGTGTGCATAGTGGATGGCCGGGCAGCCTTCCTGCAGGTCCAGCAGCCAGCGCGCCAGGCCGGCTGACTCACCCAACGCAGCACCCGCGCCGAGCAGGTAGCCCAGCGCTGACAGGTGCAATACCGAGCTGCTGCTGTTGCCGCGCTTGAGGTCGCCAACGCCAAGCCAGCAGGCGTGTTTGGCGCGGGTCAGGGCCACGTAGAACAAACGCAGATCTTCGGCCAGACGCTCGTCATCAGCCTGGGCGATCAACTCAGGCGTAGGGCGCAGGCTGACATGGGACTTGCCGTGTTCGTCGTGGTAATGCAGCGGCAGGCGACTGCCGTCCACTGGCTTGGCCGAGCAGATGAACGGCAGGAATACCAGGTCGTACTCCAGGCCCTTGGACTTGTGGATGGTCACGACCTTGACCAGTTGCTCATCGCTTTCCAGGCGCAGGATCTGCTCTTCGCCGGCCTGGCCCGATAACGCGAGCTGTTCGGCCAAGTGGCGGATCAACGCTTGTTCGCCGTCCAGCTCGGACGCGGCCTGTTGCAGCAGTTCGCTGAGGTGCAGCAGGTTGGTCAGCACCCGTTCGCCATCGCTGCGGGCGATCAGGGCTTGTGGCAATTTGAAGTCGTGCAGCAGACGGCGCAGCATCGGCAGCACGCCTTGGGTGCGCCAGATCATACGGTAGCCACGGAACTGCATCACGCGGGCTTCCCACGCCAGCTCGTCCTGATTCAGACGCTCCAGTTCCGGCAGTGACAGGTTCAGGGTGACACAGGCCAGAGCGGCCCGCAGTGGACGCTCAACGTCCGGCTCGGCGCAGGCCTTGAGCCACGCCAGCAGGTCGTGGGCCTCCTGGGCGGCGAACACTGAATCCTTGTCGGACAGGTACACGCTGCGCACACCGCGGTCGGCCAGCTCGGCCCGCACGGCTTGGGCTTCCTTGCCGTCGCGCACCAGAATGGCAATGTCTGACGGCAGTACGCCGCGGAAGCTGTCGTCCGGTTGTAGGAAACCGGCCGTACCCTGCTGGCCACCGTTGAGCAATTCGACGATCCGCGTGGCACACGCGGCGGCCAATTGCTGACGGTACACGGCATTGGAAACAGGCTGGTCGGTGGGCAGGTGCCAGAGGTTCATCGCTGGCAATGTTTGACCATCGACCTGCAGCTTTTCCTTACGGCCTTGGGATAGCACCGCGTGGAACGGCACCGGGTTTTCGCCTGTCGGCTCGCGGAACAGGAACGCGCCCCGGCCCGTTTCTGCGCGCTGGAACACGTGGTTCACCGCCTCGACCATCGCATGGCTGGAACGAAAGTTGGTGCCCAGGGTGTGGTGACGCCCAGTGGTGGACTGGCGGGCGCGCAGGTAGGTGTAGATGTCGGCGCCACGGAACGCATAGATCGCTTGCTTGGGGTCGCCAATCAGGAACAGGCCACTGTCGAGGTGGTTGTCTTCGATGCGGTAAATGCTGTCGAAGATGCTGTATTGCACCGGGTCGGTGTCCTGGAATTCGTCGATCAGGGCCACCGGGAATTGCTCGCGGATCACGCTGGCCAGACGCTCGCCGCCCTCTGCGTGCAGGGCAGCGTTGAGGCGGATCAGCATGTCGTCGAAACCCATTTCGGCGCGACGGCGTTTTTCTTCTTCGAAGCGTTTGCCCACCCAGCCGGCGGCGTGTTGCAACACGGCGGCGTCAGGGGTTGGCAGGGCGTCGAGAGCGGCTTTGAGGCCGGCCATGGCCTCGATGCCGGGGTGCTGCGGCGGGTCGCCCTTCCAGGCTTCGGCCATACCGTCGGGGGTCAGGCGGGTGAAGCCGGTGCCGATGTCCAGTTGCTCAAGGGTTTCATCCGCAGCCCAGGCACCGATTTTTTCGAACCAGGGCTCAAAGTAACGCGCTTGCATCTTGCGGCCGTCGACGGCTTTGTCGGCCACGGCTTGCAGGCAGATATCGCGCAGCTCTGCTGCCCATTGCTGCCAAGGTGCCTTGAGTTGTATCAGGGCTTCTCGGCGCTCTTGCAGACAGGCGTTGATCAGTTCCGCTGGCTCACGGGTTTCATTTGCAGGCCGTTCGCTGCCAAACAGTGCGCGCACCCGAGGCATCAAGGCTGCGGGTCCGCCCCAATTGTTACGCACCCAGTTGAGCGCATCGTCATGCATCGGGTAACAAAACAGCCGCCAGTAGTCGCGCAGCACTTCGCCAAGCAGGTCGCTGTGGTCGGTTTCCAGGGTTTGGGTGAACAGGCTGCCACTGTCAAATGCGTGTTCGCGCAGCATGCGCTGGCACCAACTGTGAATCGTGGAAACCGCCGCTTCGTCCATCCACTGAGCGGCGATGTCCAGGCGGTTGGCGCAGGCGGACCATTGCTCGGGCAGGTATTGCGCGCGCAGGTCAGCGATCAACGCATCAGGTTGTTCAATCTCATCGCGGAAGAAGCGTGCGGCTTCGGCCAGGCGGATACGGATACGCTCGCGCAGTTCTTTGGTGGCGGCATCGGTAAAGGTGACGACGAGGATTTGCGGTGGCAGCAACTCGCGACCGAACCCGGACTCCTCACCACCATGACCTAGCACCAGGCGCAGGTACAGTGCGGAAATAGTGAAGGTCTTGCCGGTGCCGGCGCTGGCTTCGATGAGTTGGCTGCCGCGCAGCGGGAAGGCCAGGGCCAAGGGTTTGCTGCTCATGCGCCGGCCTCCTCGCCAGTGAGTGATCGCCATGGGGCGTTGATCAGTGGTCGATACAGGGTTTCGCACCAGCCTTCGAATTCTTCGCTGGCAATCAAGGCAGCGTAATCAGGGAATTGCCGGGTGAGCGCGGGGGTTTCGCGGCGTTCGCCGTCGGTGGTCAGGCCGTCGCCTTCATAGGCTTTGCTCGCTGCGGCGTGGGCTTTGGCCGGGTCGGTTTGGCTGAGCCAGGCGAAGGCGGTTTTGACGGCGACCGGCAGCGGTTTTCTCATTGCGCTGTGCCAGGCCAGCAGCAGGTTGCGGAGGATTTCCTGGGCGGCGGGTTTATCCAGCGGCGCCAGTAGCAACGTGTCGTCACTGGCCACCAAACCGGTGCTCAGCGGCAGGCCACAGGCGCACGCCACCACATGGTTGACCCAAGGACGGATCAGACGATGCCACTTGCGTGTCTTGATCGACCCGATGCTATTGGGGATGGTGGTGACACTCAGCAATCCGCCATCACTGCGTCGATGCAGGCCGCTGATCCAGCCTTCCAGCGCAATGCCTTGATGCTCAAAACTGATCGGTTCGGCGCCGGAGTGCGGAGTGGGCCAGAGGGCCAGCAACTGTTGGTAGCGTTGCAGCAGGCCGGGCAAGGGCTCGATCAGTTCGTTGCGCAAGCATTCGCCGAACCCGACCATGGGCAGCAGGCCACTCCCCTGCAGACGCAAGGCCTGGGCGTTGAGGGCCAGGTCGAGGTGATCGGGTTGGGACAGCGCTGCATTCAACAGGCTGTCGCTGAGGCTGTAGCGTTGCAGCGCATCGAGGACAAACGGTTCTTCATCGGCCAAGGGTACTTCGGCCGCCTCGAAGAATACTTTCAGGCGCTGGCTGAAGAAGTGTTTGACCGGGTTGCGTAGGAAATCTTGCAACTGGCCGAGGCTCAGGGGTTCTTCCTGATGGTGTTGTGCCAGATCGTCTTGTTCAGGCGTCGCGACCTGCACTTCATGGAGTAACTGCCATTCGCGGGCGTAGCTGAACAGTGGATCGCCCGCGTGGAAGTAGCGGGCGCTGAAGGGTTGGAGTGGGTGCTCCTGGGTCATCGCTTCGAGCAGTGGTTGTTCTGCTTGTGCGTTATGCCAGCCGCTGGCGATATGGTCGCGCAGTTGGCCGATCAGGACGGAAGCCGGGCGCTCGCTGTTATCGCGGATGCTGCGGCCGACCCAACTGATGTAGAGCTGGTCCCGGGCCGACAGGAGGGCTTCGAGGAGCAGATAACGGTCATCTTCACGGCGCGAACGGTCGCCGGGACGGTAGTCGCTGCCCATCAGGTCGAAATCCAGCGGGGGTTGGGCGCGTGGGTAATCGCCGTCGTTCATACCGAGCAGGCAAACCAGCTTGAACGGTATCGCACGCATCGGCATCAAGGTGCAAAAATTGACAGCACCGGCGAGGAAACGCTGGGATAGACGACCCTGATCCAGGCCGGCGAGCCAGGCTTCGCGGACTACGGTGAGCGGTAACTCGTCCTGCAGGCCAACTGACTCGCAGCTTTCCAGCCAGGTTTCTCTGAGCTGCTCAAGCTGCCCCAACAGGAAATCGTCGTGCTCACTGCTGGGCAGAAAGAACAGTTGCATCAGGCGTTGCAGACGTTCGCCCCATTCGTGGGGAGCCGCTGGTTGTGACAGGGCCTGATGGGCATCGCTGAGCGCGTCGAGCAACGCTACTAGCGGGCCGATCAAGGCCGCATCGAGCCCACCGATTTCGTCGTAAGGCTCGATGCCTTCGCAGGCAGCACCGGTGCCAACGGCATAACCCAGCAGCATACGGCGAAGGCCGAAACGCCAGCTGTTCTGCTCCAACTCGCTTGGCAAACCGAGGCCAGCACGTTGTTCGGCGTTGAGACCCCAACGGATGCCAGCACCTTCGATCCAGCGGTGCAAGGTAGGTAGGTCCCGTTCCTTGATGGCAAAGCGTTCGCGCAAGGCCGGGACATCGAGCAGATCAAGAACTTCGCTGACGGGGAAGCGGCTGTCGGGGAGTTTTAACAGGTGTTCGACGGCGATCAGCAAAGGGTCGCGGCCACGTTGGCCTTGGTCGGTCAGGGTGAAGGGGATGAAACGTGGATCGTTTCTTTCCAACTGGCCGAATACTGCACGGATATGCGGCGCGTAGCTGTCAACGTCGGGGACCATGACGATGATGTCCCTTGGGCGAAGCGTGGAGTCGGCGCTGAAACGTTGGAGCAACTGGTCGTGGAGGATTTCTACTTCGCGCTGGGCGCTGTGAGCGATGTGGAAGCGGATTGAGGCGTCACGCTCCAGGTCGACGGCGGGCCACAGGTCGCGAGTCTCACTGAGTGGGCGCAGTTCGAGGATATCGTCCTGCAGTTGGTTGAGCAGCGTGGTGGGTTCGCTGTCGCTGAACAGATCGATGCGTCCATCACGGAAGGCAGCGCGGTAACTGTTGGGATCGTCGTAACTGTCCAACAGGCTGATGTAGTCGCGGCCTTGTTTGCCCCAGGCGGCGAGAAGCGGGTGGGCGTGCTGGTGCAGGGTCTGCGGGTCGATGGTGACCGGCATGCCGGCTTTGCGCGCTTGGCGTTTGTATTCGTTACGCAGTAGGTCTTTGTCGGCGACGATGTCGGACCAATGGTGCCGACAAGGGTTGTGCACGCACAGCAAGACTTGGCTGAAACGGGCCAGGCCGGCCAATGCTTCGAGTGCTTGAGCGGGCAAAGAAGAAATCCCGAAGACAATCACCCGCGAAGGCAAGCCCTTCGGCGCCTCTTCAAGGGTATTGATACGTTCGATGAAACGCTGGTGAACGCCGGCGCGGCTTTCGGCCATACCCTCTTCACCGACATCCAAGAGCAGCGCGCGCCATAGCTCGGCTTGCCAGCAATTGGCAGGATTGAGCGGCTTGGATTCCCCTCGACCATTGCGCAATTGGTGGCGGCCGGCGGCCCAGTCTTCCAGCCAGTCGGCACGGTAGACCTGATATTGGTCGAACAGATCGGCCAGGCGTTCCGATAGCTGGTAGCGTTTACGCAGGTCTGTGTCGTTAGTCAGAAAGCGCTGCAATGGCTCGAAGTGCGGTTGACCGATGAGTTCAGGGAGCAGGCGCATCAGGCGCCAGGTGAGCGGAGCTTTATCGAGCAGGGACTTGGGAGGAATTTCGTCACGTCCCAGGACCATGCGATAGAGCTGCCACATAAAGCTGCCAGGGAGCTGAACATTGATGGCGGCGGCGATTCCGCAGCCGCCCATGTCGTCGTCTTCCGGGTCTTCAGCCAGGGCCAGTTTGAGCCACTGAGCAATACCGTTGCTTTGTACCAGGGCGATTTCGTTTTCCAGGGGCGCCAGGGGGTAACGACGCATCCAACTCACCACCAGGCTGCGCAGTTCGTCCAGCCGGTTGCCGTGAACTACCATGAATCCAGCACTGAGGGACGTCGCATCCGGCATAACGGCTTCCTTGGGAAAAACAATATCGAGGCATGGACTTTAGCACTGAAGGTGCCTGAGATGACCGCCTCAGCCTTTTCCCAGCGCCCAAAACAAAACCCCATCTGCTTTCGCAAATGGGGTTTCGGAATTTAATCTTGACGATGACCTACTCTCACATGGGGAAACCCCACACTACCATCGGCGATGCATCGTTTCACTACTGAGTT
>NZ_RWIO01000009.1:0-46907 GCF_009764655.1 Pseudomonas sp. PB105 | reverse complement strand
TGGAAGAACGCAATGAATCAATTTGCGATTCTGTACGGAGATCGATTTATCAGGCCGACCTGGTAAAGATGGCCTGCCTGACGGCAGGCCGTAACCGGCCCGAACACAAAAAATCTGACACTCTCGAAAAAGCCGTTCGCTCAGCACGGAATTGAAGTTCGGAGATCGGCAATTGGTAAGTCCTACGTGTCATCAGTTCGCGGTAAGGTTCTTCTTGCCCGGTGTATTGATTATCTAAACTTAGAACCGCGGGGCCACAATAAAGACCCTGAAGCTTGGCGAATCCATCACCATTTAACCGTCCTTCGTATGGGGCCCCGGCACTGTCGTAGATAGTAAATGGAAGACCGCCATAGGGCTTTCCGCTACCTGTTTCATCCACTAAGCAAAAGCTCACCCATGTCCCTCGCAACGAGCACGCGGGCATCCTGTCACTGAAAAAAGCTCGCTTCCATGCGTCCTGCATCATGATTTCACTCCTTTACACTGCACGTTGGATAGACATCACATATGCGCCCATCCGGCATTTTTATGGGCGTGAAGTCCTTGGTATTACTGCCGCAATACGCGTGCAGATCGTCGAAACTTTTACCTCTGCAACGCCTCCACCCGCCAGGAACAGCTATCCATCTATCGTCAAAAGCCGGATGTTCCACCTCCGTTAAGGTCAGCACCACCCTGAGCGTCTTCCCACGTAGCTCATCACGCTGTGCAACCCCACCTGCGCCTTTTTTTTGCAGTTGACCCGCCGCGCCCAGTGAACGGCATTGCAGAATCTTTCTGATCCCATGAATAGTGCCTACCGTTCGAAACAACCACTGACATTGACCCGGCAGTACCTGAACACCGGACTCAGGCATCCGGGACGTATCAAGGCGATCAACAATGGAAATACCCCCAATATCCCCCCCAACATCCCCATCCCGTGTCCCCCATTTCGCATAAAAATCAAACTCCACGCCACGCAACACCAGCGGGCACCCGTCCACTGTTTCATTCAGCGGCAAGTGATAACTCACCCGACTGGCCGCTGCTTTGTAGTCTGTAAAAAAGACCTTGCGCTCCGGCCGCTTGCCTCGGCGCCTTGGCAACGTGCAGGCCTCACCCGTCGCGGGCCCGTAGTTGGCAGCTGTTTTAAGTTCAAATTGCGGCGGCAAATCCACCTGCAGCGTAAAGCTATCGACCGGCTTTGCCGCGCACCCCCACAGCCCCGCCATTCCCAGCGCAAGCGACACCCCCAAGATGCGTCTAGTCATCTGCTTTCTCCATCCGGTGCCACTGCTGCAACACCCGTTGGAAATGATCTTCGGGGGGTTCTCCAGCGGTTGGCTGCCAACGAATACCACTGTCGCGAGTGGCCTCTTCCAACCGTCGCACCACCAGAAACTCAAGTTGTTCAGGCCTGCGCCATTGCCAAGCGCGAGCTTGTTCCAGCACCTGGGTCAACCAGACTCTGGGGTCTTGGAATTCGACCAGCGCCGCCAGGCTTTCACTGTGCTCAGCCAGCAGATAACGCAAGATATTGGCGTGCAAAATGGCGTGGGCATTTGGGTTGGGTATGTTCAGCCAAGGCGCTGGATCAGGCACCGAATAGTCACCGGGTAACGGGTTGTTCCCACAGTGCCAGCGGCCTTCATGCCAGTAGCACACACTGATCAGCGGGCCAAGGAATGCTGGCCACTGCTCACTGCTCAGGTGGTTCAGCGCCCGCGCCAGCGTACGATTGTCGTGAAAGCGGTACAGCGCCTGGTTACCTTGCGGCCCGACCAGCAGCCGGTCGCGCCAATGTTGCGTCACGCCCGTCAGGTCCACGGTGGGCAAACTGCCCAACCAGCCCCAATTCGTCTCGGGTTTTTGAAGAAGATCCAGCAGCGCAGGCTCGCCGACCTGATCCAGCAACAGGATCAAGGGGCCCGCCGTGGCGATTTCCGCCAGCGGGGTTTGTGCATAGAGGCTGCAATACTCGGGTAAACCCCGCGCTGCCAACATCGGCTGGCGGGCTGCGTTCTCGCCTTCAAGTATCAAGCACAACCTGCGCCCTGCCTGCAGTTGTTGGCTCATCCATTGGCCTGGAAGAGTGTCCATCAGGCCGCCCTCTCACTGACATTGCACAGCCCTTCTCGGCAGCACTCGCACACCGCACAGAAGTCCGCGCCCAGTTCCCTGGCCAAGTGCATGATGGCGCCCTGGACAACGGAGACTTTCGGGCGCTCAACAACCGATGCAGACTTCGCCGAACGGATGGCGGACGGTGTGCCACCCAAGGTGATGGGCCGACTGGCGAAAATGCCGCCCGCCTGGATAACCAGGTGCTCTCCACCGGCTTTGAAGCTCAGGTGCGCACCTGCGTCGATCACCAGGCTGACACCGGCCTTGAGATGCACCTGTTGCCCCGCTTCAATCACCAGGGTTTGCCCGACATACGTCTGGCTATCGCCCTGCACATCCAAGTGATCGCTGGCTTTAAGTACCACCTTGCGATCACCCGTGACGTGACGATGTTCTTCGCTTTCCAGGTGAACCGTGCTTAACCCCCGAATGATTTCCCGCCGCTCACCCGCGACTTCCAGGTGAGCGTCATGCCCCACCCGCTGTTCAAGATCCCGTTGAGCGCGGACGTAAATAAGTTCCTCGCCACGACGGTCTTCAACGTGCAACTCGTTGGAACCGCCGCCGCCCAGGGTACTGCGGCTGCGCAAGACACTGCGGGTCTTGTGTTGCGGCAAGGGATAGGTCGGCATGTGCAACGCGTTGGGCAGGCACCCGTGGACCAACGGCTGGTCCGGGTCACCTTCCAGGAAGGTCACCAGTACTTCCATGCCCACCCGTGGGAGCATCGTGGTGCCAAACCCGTCACCGGCCCAAGCCGACGCCACCCGTACCCAACCACTGCTTTTGTCGTCGGTCTTGTCCAGCCGGTCCCAGTGAAACCGCACTTTCACCCGGCCGTACGCATCGCAATGCACCTCCTCACCGGCAGGCCCGGTCACCGTTGCGGTCTGGGTGCCGTTGATGGTCGGCTTGGGGTGTTTGAGGGGCGGTCGATGCGTCACCCTCCACGGTGTCGCCGTGAAGCGGTTGCGATACCCCTGGAAGGTGCCGTCCTCACCTACTGCCTCCTCCAGCACCTGCGGCTGATAGCCCTCATGACGGACCGAGGTAATCAACCACAAATCGTTGCAAAGCGGATCTGGATGGTCACGCAACTCAAGAAAGTGCCCACTGCACAGCGCCGGTTGGTCGCTTTTGCCCGACGCACGATAACGGTCGCGCTGATGGCGTTCCAAGCCTCTGCGAGCCAGGCGCAAACCCCGTTCATGGCCACTGAACCCGGCGGGATAGCGGTAGTCTTCAAGGGATTGTTCTGCTGTGGAACCCGCAGCGGCCTGCAGGCGCAGGGACGGATGCTCGAAATCATGATCACGCCGCACCGTTTGCCCACTGCGGGTACGAAGCCGCACATCGAAACGCTGGATAACCCGAGTGTCAGCCTTCGGTCCGCCTGCTGGGGAATAACGCTGCGCGGGCAAGCGGCGAAACACAGTCTGGTCATCGCCAAACACCAGCACATGCGCGTCTGCGCTGTGACGGAAGTGGTAATGAATGCCCTCCTCTTCGCACAGCCGCTGGACGAACTGCAGATCGGTTTCCGCGTATTGCACACAGAACGTGCGCGGCGGGTACACCACCGGGCCCAGCTCAAAGACATGGCTGTCGGCCAAAATGCCGTGATGTTCAAGGACTGTGGCGATGATCTGGGGAACGCTGCGCTGCTGGAAAATCCGCTGGTCGCGCCGGTGGGCAAGGTAGGCAAGACGCGGTGCCAGCGTCAGGTGGTAGCAGGTGAGTCGTCGACCCGGATCCTGCCGGCCGATCGCGTAAACCTGCCCGTGCAGGCCTTCGCTGGCTTCACCGAAATCCAGGTAGGCGGGTTGATGAAGCAATGCCTCCAGGTCAAGGTTGGGGTCTTCGCTGACGCCCTTTATCTGGATGAAATACGGTTGATCGAGAAACTCCTGGCCTTTGAATTCAAGTACCTGGAAGTCTGTATTCATACAGGGAAATATCAACTTGAAACGTGAAGAAACAAACGCGTCAACCATCCTTTGTTACCCGCCAATGTTATTGCCAATCTGAATTTTTATCCGGCTGAGCACTGAATAAATGCCGATAAAAAACGCCTGAACGCCGCAAAGCTTAGCGATCCCAGGAAAAAAATCGGCCCTGTTAAAGTAAAAAAGAAGTTTCGTACGGCAAAGCTAGAAGTGTCTTTTAGGAAACAAAGAATCGAGGCCCTAGACCACTGAATTAAAAAAGAAATCCCCTACAACAACTTGCAGTTAAATAACTAATAGATAGCGAAACGGCTGACAACCACTCAGGGCTTCAGCCGTTCAAACAGGTTTATGCCTGAGGCGATGCAGTCCCAAAAAGACTGACGCTCAGTAGCGTTTCAGCCTGCGTCTGCAAACGCACTGGCGCAGTGCCACCCGGCATCACCACCGCCACTTCACCACCTTCGACCCAACCCGCTCGCCACGCCGCACATGCCACGGCACTGGCGCTGGTGCCGGAGGACGCCGTGGGGCCCTCTCCCCGTTCGAACACCCGGGCAATAATCCGATTGCCGGACTGCCGGGCCGCCCACTGCAAATTGACCCCCGCCAAACAGGGCTGACCACTGCCTGCCGGGGGCGCAAAGGCTATTGCCTGCAGTTGTTCGAACAGCGCGGGCTGCTGCATCAGCAGGTTGTCCGGCAAGGCTGAAACGTGCTCGACCAACGTCACGCAATGGGGATTGCCCACGCGCACAAACTGGCTGTGGGTCCACTGCGAGTCAATCGCCGCCAACGCTGTTACGTGGCTCAGTTCAGTACCGCCGAGCAACGCCTGCTCGACGCCGTGCGCGCCCACCGCCGACGGCCCGAAAACGGGCAAACCCAATGCCAGCCAGAAGCCCTGGCGGTGCTCATGGACGGCTGGCTCGACCCGCGTTGCTACCGGCGACCACGCATCAGATTTGTCATGATGCACGCGCAATTCACAGGCTTGGGTCATCAGGCCCTGGTCGGTGAGTGCCTGGGCAAAAATCGTCAGCCCGTTGCCACTGCGTTCGGCCAACGAGCCGTCGGTGTTGACGATCAACAGGTCAAACGGCGGCTCGGCCTGGAAAGGGCCAACCAGCAAGCCATCACATCGGTGGGCTTTCGCATTGGCTGGACGCGGCGTCGAACCCCAGTCGCACTCCGACGTTATCGCCAGGGACGCCCAACGCTCGCGAGCACACGCGGCCTGCGCGGCGCTATCGGGCAGCTCGATACCCCGGCCGCGTAAAAACGCAGGGCTGACTACGCCATAAATATTGCCCCGTGCATCATAGAACCGGGTCATGGCGCCGCCTGCCTGAAAATCTTCATCGTTTAGTCCGTTCGATTGCCTACACACTGGAACAGCAGCGTATTACACAACAAAGCGTTTGTGGGAACCCGGCTCGATCCCCAAGGCCTGATGTGCAAGGATGTCGCGCCGGACATCGTTCGTTGAACGCAAAACCAAGGATTCTTCATGACTGCCATCCCCACCTCAGCGCCCGTGGTTCCCGGGCGACTGGAACAAATATCGACCCGTATCGCATTTTTCATTGCCGGCTTCGGTATTGCAGCCTGGGCGCCGCTGGTGCCCTATGCCAAGGCGCGTGCGGCGTTGAGTGATGGCACGCTGGGTCTGCTGTTGTTATGTCTAGGGGTGGGGTCGATCATCGCGATGCCGGCTGCGGGTGCGTTGGCATCACGCTACGGTTGCCGACGTGTACTGAGCGCCGGCACGGTCATGATCTGCCTGGCCTTGCCGATACTCGCCACGGTCAGCTCGATTCCGTTGCTGATCGCCGGGTTGTTTCTGTTTGGCGCGGGGCTGGGCACGGTGGACTCCACGGTGAACCTGCAAGCCGTCATTGTTGAGCGCGCGAGTGGCAAAACCATGATGTCGGGCTTTCATGGTCTGTTCAGCCTGGGCGGCATCGTTGGGGCTGCGGGGGTTGCCGGGTTATTGGGGTTGGGCCTGTCGCCTCTGCAAGCAACGCTGGTAGTGATCGTCATCATGGCGGTGGCGCTGCTCAAGGCCGCGCCGCACTTGCTGCCCTACGGCAGTGAAAGTTCGGGCCCGGCGTTTGCGATTCCCCACGGCGTGGTGCTGTTTATCGGCTGCCTGTGCTTTATCGTTTTTCTGGCCGAGGGGGCGGTACTCGACTGGAGCGCGGTGTTCCTCAGCGCCGAGCGCGGGTTGGATGAAGCCTACGCCGGCCTGGGTTACGCCGCCTTCGCCTTGACCATGACCGCGGGACGCCTGACTGGCGATGCCATCGTACGGCGCCTGGGCGCTACGCGGGTGATTATTGCGGGGGGTTCCCTGGCAGCCGCCGGGGTCTTTCTCGCCACATTGTCGCCCGCCTGGGAGATGGCGTTGCTGGGTTACGCGCTGGTGGGGGCCGGCTGTTCAAATATCGTCCCGGTGCTCTACACCGCCGTCGGCAAGCAGACCCTCATGCCGGAGCATATCGCTGTACCCGCCATTACCACGCTAGGGTATGCCGGTATTCTGGCCGGGCCCGCCATGATCGGCTTCATTGCTCACGGCAGCAGCCTGGCAAGCGCCTTCCTGTTGATCGGTGGATTGCTGGTGGCCGTGGCAATCAGCGGAAAAATACTGCGGGTATAAATGAAATAGAGCATGAGCTTCTTGAGTCGCTCAAGAAGCTCCCTCAGAACGCGCGTTCAGAGGCCTTTTTCTTTTTTCTCGTTTTCCATCCAGCGGTCAACGCTGTAGTTCTTGATCCAGCCGTCATGGTTATGGCTGCCAAAAATATTGGTGCCGTTCGCCTTGTTACTGTCCAACGAGTCGAGCAAGCCTCGCTCAACCAAATTCTTGGTGATATACACCTGGTTCTCGCTGTATTTTTTCTTCGGGAACCCGGTCGCCGGATCCCGCACGGTCTGACCATTTTTATCCGTTTCGTCAGGGTCCTTGCTCATCTCGATAATCGTGTCTTTTTTTACATAGCGGTGCTTCTCAAAAAAGAAACTGTAGTCTTCCGACCTATCGCGTATGTCATCAAACATGGCTCTGAATGCCTGGACCAGCTGCAGATCGGTTTTCGCATGGTACGGATCTGCGCTCTGGGTGTTGGGGTTGGTATTGCCAACCAATGAACCAGAGGCCTTGGACAGACTTTCAGCGGTGAGGTGTCGATCCTTTCCAAGCACCGCCTGGTTCAAACGCGGGCGGTTGACTGTCTCCCGAAACAGCATGATGACGCGCTCGGGGACCGCGCTGGTGCTCGGGTCCTCGCTCGCGATCTTGTGCATCGATTGCTGGGTCAGGTGCCCGTCTTCCTTGAATGCATCCAGTACTGGCAACTTCAGATTGTTACTCAAGTCGGTCGCCAGCAGGTGGTCGTCCGAACTGACGTAAGGATTCCCGACTTTCGACATGCCACCGTACATGTTCTGACCGTCAAAATGCCGGGCGGCACCGTTGGCGAATCGATCGGAATAAGGCTGTGCAACGGGGAGTGCCTTGCCCAGCGCACGCGAATCTACCGAAAATCGAGCATGCCCCCCGCCTCCGGGTAGCGCATCAGCGGCTTTCGGTACTGTACGTAATAAATTATCAATCCTGCTAATCATGGTTCTTCTCCACTAAATGTTGACTCCATCGCCTAAGCACTGACACAGGCTGAGTGGCGTTCATGCATCAGTGGTTCCTCCGAAAGGCCGAGCAAAATTCGACTAACTGTAACCATCTGCCCGCCCAGGGACCGACTCGCATCACCCCGGCATACTTAACGCCTGGGCAGCTTGAGCTTGCTCCAGATACTCGGGAAGAGTGAGCACGGCGAACTGGACGCCTGTTCTTCTGCCACCGTTCGAGCGCCCTTGTCGAAATCCTCGGCGGTAGGTGCCTTGAAGCTGCTCTTGGGCGACGACGTGAGATTGACCTGCGGGGGTGGCATGACCAGCGTCGCAGCGTTGTACTGGGCGTGGCGGGGTTCAAATGATGGCGAATTCATGGTCAAGACCTTATCCGGTAGATAAAGGCACCCGCCGATAGCCAGTGGCGGAGGTCGTTTTCTAAGCCGTGGCGTTGCGTAGATGATGTGTTCATGATTGAACGTGCGGCTCATGCATGCGCATTTTACTGCCGGGTGCCCCGTGCTGCGCGGCACGAGGCAGTCGGGGGGTCTAACCCAGCAGGCTCAGCAGCTTCAACAGTTCGGATCGCGTAGCCTTTCCGTCACGCAACGGTCCAAAAATATTGTCCATCAATCCACCCAGGTTCGAGCGCGCCATGACCTCCTTGGACAATTGGATGAGATGATCCCTATGCCGATCACCGGTCAAAGGTTGCGACGCGAGTTTTTCGAACGTACTCAGCTCTATTGAACGGTTCCAGAACCCCCCCCTTCAACGCATTAAAATGCCTGAGCACGTCCAAGACGATGTCTTTGTCGGTGGCGAGTTTCAAGGGGTTGTCGGAACGCAGATAGCTCTTGATGTCATTCCTGGACAAGCGGTTATCCAATTCACCTGTCCGACCGTTTCGATCCAAGGCCTGCATCAGTTCCGGACGGCGCACCAGCTCTCTTGCCAGGCGAATATTGCTGTCAATGTGCGGATTACCGGTCAATGGGCGAGCCGCCATATTGTGTACGCTTTGGGTCGTGACCTCTCGCGACGGCCATGGCCCCCGAAAGGCATCATAATTTTTCAATAACTGCTCGGCCAGTTGCTCTCCAGTTCGCTTGGAATAATGAGGATCCGGCCGCGAGGGATTCGGACGCGGTGGCGGGCCTGGATTTGGTCGCACGCCCTCAGGCAGCGGACGCGCCGGTGGGCCCGGATTTGGCCGCACCCCCTCTGGAAGCGGACGTAACGGTGGGCCCGGGCGCAAGTGGCCGTGACACGGTGCCGGGTGCCTCGGTGCGCTATCAAACATCAGCCCGGATTGGCGGCCTTGAGTGTTGAAGGTCACGCCTACCGTCTGCTGGCGACTTGCAGACGGATGAGGTTGCGCAGGACCGGACGGGGCACCTGCGTGTGTGTCGTGATTGGGGGACTGTGTAGCAGGTTGGTTGAGTACTGATACCGACATTGAGCTCTCCAGTTCGGTTTTTTCAGGCGCCTCACCTCGCGGACCCAGCCCTCGACGTCAACTAACCGTCAAAAAAACCAGCGCAAGCAGGCTCTTTCTGTGTGGCAGGACAGGGGAAGTCGGTTCCTGAAAGTGCTGAAGTTTTCCAATACCGCGTAGGAAGAGCCCAACAGGCGCTTGCCGTGCAACCTGTGCATGGCCGCCCCTGGTCGGGAGGGGCGGCGACATCTGGATGTCAGCGCAGAATCAAAACCCGACGCTCGCCTGCACAAAGAACGTACGCGGCTCGCCCAGGTACAGCCCGGCGTTGTTGTCGCTGGAGCGCGTGTAGTGCTGCTGGTCAAACAGGTTTTTCACGCCCACGCCCAGTTTCAGGTTCGACAGGTGCTCGCCGAAGTCATACCCGCTGCGCACGTTGACTGAAACATAACCGGGGATATCACCGTATTGGCCGTCTGCCGTGCCTTGGGTGACGTAGGTGCTGGTGGTGCCCGGTGCGCGCTGGCCGGACTGGGCGTAAACGTCCAGGTTATGGGTCCAGCGGTTGACGTCGTAGCGCAGGCCCAACGTGGCCACTTCCCGTGAATACAACGGCAGGTCACGGCCCTTGAAGGGTACGTCACCTTCGGAGGTGGCCTTGGTGTAGGTAAAACCGGCATTGGCGGTCAGGCCGTCCAGGCGTGGGTCCAGGTTCGACAGGTCATAGTGAGCCGACGCTTCGATGCCGGTGTGCTTGGTGGCGCCCAAGTTGGTCCAGCCCACGGCATTGCTGACGTATTGCAGTTCATCCGAGAAGTCGATGTAGAAGTACGTCAGTTCGCCGCCCCACACGCTGTCGTTGTAGCGAGTACCGACCTCGTAAGTCTTGGCCTTTTCCGGGTTCAGGCCGTTGGCGGTCTGGTCGCCGGTTCCGCCCTGGCCCAGTTGGAAGTACTGCAGGCTGCCGAAAGACGTTTCGTAGTTGGCGAACAACTTCCAGGCATCGGAGAGGTGGTACATCACGCTCAGGGCCGGCAGGGGTTCGTTGTTGTGGACCTCGCGGCGTTTTTCCGAGGTGCGGGTGCCGTTCAGTGCAACCACTGGGCGGTCGTGCCACTCGGTGCGGATATCTTCGAAGCGAATTCCAGGCGTCACCGTCCACTTGCCGATATCGATTTTGTTATCAATATAGAACGCGTTGGCTTCGGTACCGCCTGTGCGGTCTTGATACACGTGGCCGTCACTCTGCCCTCCCGGTGTCGGCACGTTGTTGATCAGGTTCAGGCTGGTGGCCTGCTCATGCATGCCTTCTTTGAGGTAGCGATAACCGACGCTGACTTCCTGGGTGCTGGGGCCCACATCGAACACATGGGACACCCGCGGCTCGATGCCGAACGTGTAGTAGGTGCGCGGGTAGGAACCCAGGGTCGCGAGGTCGCGGTTGGCGATGTTGCTGCCACGGAAACTGTCGGAGTAGTAGGTCAGCACTTCGGCCTGGGTACGGTCGTCGATCTGCCGGATGTACTTGAAGGACACATCCTTGCGCCGCCCGCTGAAATTGTCCCAGTCGCGCACCGACTGGTACGGGTTGGCGTCGAACTGCTTCTGGGTGAGGCCGCCGGGCATGTCGGCGCTGGCGTCGTAGTAGTGGAGGTTCAGCGAGAAGTCGTCTTGATCGGTGGGTGCCCAGTGGGTCTTGAGGATTACGTCGTCGATGTCGTTGGAGTTGTTGCTGTTGCGATAACCGTTGCCATTGACCCCGGAGTACAGCAGCGCAACGCCGATGCCGTTGTCGGCCGTGCCGCCGATGAAGGCGTTCTCGATGTGCTTCCAACCGCCATGGGCGGAGGTTTGCAGGGTGGTGCCGACCTCGCCGGAAAATGTCTGCGGGATCGCACGGGTCACGAAGTTGATCACGCCGCCGACGTTCTGCGGCCCATAACGCACGGAGCCGGCGCCACGCACCACGTCGATGCTGTCCAGGTTACCGGCGGAAATCGGCGCCATCGACAGCTGTGGCTGGCCGTACGGCGCGAACGCCGCCGGCACGCCATCGATCAGCACCGTGGAGCGTGGCGACAGGCGTGACGTCAGGCCGCGCACGCCGACGTTGAGGGAAATATCGCTGCCGCCGGTGCCGTTGGATTCCTGCACCTGCACGCCAGGCACGCGACGCAGCACGTCACCGACGTTCATCGCGCCCTGCTCCACCATGGCTTCACGGCGAATCACCGTGCGGGCGCCAGGATGGTTTTGCACAACTTCGGCATTGGCATCGCCGAGCCAGTCGCCGACCACGCGGATGTCGGTGGCGCCCAATTCCACGGGAGAACCGGCCTCACCCGTGCCGACGCTAAGCGGGCGCAGGGTCACGGAACCGGCGTCGATCTGATAGTCCAGGCCACTGCCTTGCAGCAATTGGCGCAGGGCTTGTTCGGGAGAGAGGTTGCCGTCGACAGCAGGTGACTGTTTGCCCGCGACCATGTCGGGGCTGAAAAACACCTGCAAGGACGTTTGCTGGCCCAACTGGCTCAGCGCCGCGCCCAGGGGCTGGGCCTGGATATGGATAGCGTCGGCCGCATAGGCCGCAGGCAGTGCGGCGCTGACGGCAAGTGCCAGGGCCAATGGCGCCCAACGGGAGATTTTATTGTTGTTAACGGCGAGTATTTTCACGTCTGACCCAGTCCTGTGATCGCAAGAGTATGCGGCTGTTAATGCAAACCAGTTGCAGCTGCAGGAGAAGACGATGGGCGCGGAGAAAACCTGAACCTCAGCGTGAAATAATTTCCTGGCTGCCATCCGGCAGGGTTCGCAGGGTTACCGGCAGGATGTGCGGCAATGCTTTGAGCAAGGCATCGGTGTCGTTGGCTTTGAACACGCTGGTCAGCCGCAGGTTACCGACGGCAGGCGAGCTGACGCGCAGCGGTTGCTCGCGGTAGCGCGACACTTCCCGCGCCACTTCCCCCAGCGTCGCGTCGTTGAACACCAGTTTGCCGCTGCGCCAGGCCGTCAGCTCATCGGTATTCACGGCGTAGGACGCCGCCACCAGCCCTTTGCGGTCCACATGCGTCCCCAGGCCCGCCGTCAGTGTCACCACCTCATCCGGTGAACGCCCTTGGACCTTCACGGTGCCGGCCTCAACCATCACCCGGGTCTGGTCGTCATCGCGGCGCACATCAAAGCGCGTGCCGGTGACCGTCACCTGCCCTGCCCCGGCCGCGACCACAAAGGGGCGGCTGGTGTCGTGCTCGACGCTGAACATGGCTTCGCCCTGTTTAAGCTCCACACCGCGCCGGCTTTTTTCGTAGTGCACCGCCACCACGCTGCGGCTGTTCAACTCCATCACCGAACCGTCCGGCAGTGCCACCTGGCGATGCTCACCCAGGCGCGTGCTGAACTCGGCACTGTAGGGCTTCGGATGATCAAGGCTACTGAACAGGCCCAGCCCCAGGGCAATCGCGACCACACTGGCCGCGACGGCATAACGCAGCACGGCCCGCCGCTTGGGAGGCGCCTCGCATAACGCCTGCAAACGGGCCTTGGGCAGCAGGTCGGTGGCACTCCACAGGCCTTGCAGCACATCGAATTCATACTGGTGTTCGGGGCTTTCAGCGCGCCACGCGTCGAAACGCTGGCGCTCGGTGGCGTCCAGCTCGGCGTCTTGCAGGCGTACAAACCATTGCGCGGCTTCATCGCGGGCACGGCTATCCATCATGGAAGGTCCTGTTTCAGAGCGAGCTTGAGTCATGGGGCCAGCGCGTCCAGGCGGTCACGCAGATGCCGCAGGGTGCGGATCATATACTTTTCCACCATGTTCTTGGACAACCCCAGGCGTTCGGCGATTTCCTGCTGGGTGAGGCCCTCGATTTTCTGCCAGATAAAAATCTTGCGGCAGTTGAGCGGTAACTCGGCCAAGGCCCGCTCGATGGATTGCGCCAACTGGATCGCGTGCATGGCATGCTCCGGGTCGCCACTGTGGGGTGAGCGCTGATCAAAGTCTTCCAGGGCGATGGCGTCGCGGCGGTCCTCGCGGCGGTAGGCGTCCACCGCGATGTTGCGCGCCGTTTGATGCAAATAGGCGCGCGGTTGCGTGATGTCGGTGGAGGTGGACTCAAGCACCCGCACAAAGGTGTCGTGGGCCAGGTCTTCGGCCTGCTGACGGTTTCTCAGGCGGCGCGTCCAGGTTCCGATCAACTCTTCGTAGTGCTCGAAAAAGCCTGTTCTGCGGGGCGGCTGAGGGATCATCGCGGAGGCACTGGGGAGGCGGGGCGTGAATAGTAATGCTTCCTATTAAGTGGAGCAATTGCTACCTGTCGCCCGCCGGCTGCCCCGTGGATGAACTTACCTTGTGCGCCATCAGTCAGCTAACTGAACTCATCAATTAACAGGCTGGGTGGGCAATGCACATCTCGTTGGAGCAACAAGTGGCACTGGTGACGGGCGCCAGTTCCGGAATCGGCGCTGGCGCGGCCAAGGCCCTGGCGCAGGCCGGGGCTGCGGTGGTGCTGAACTACAACCGCCAGGCCGCCCCGGCGCAAGCACTGGCGGCGCAGATCAACGCCGACGGCGGCCGGGCGATTGCCCTTGGCGCCGACGTGTCCAAAGAGGCCGATGTAGAACGGCTGTTCGCCCAGACCCTCGATGCGTTCGGCCACTTGGATATCCTGGTGGCCAACTCCGGCATGCAGAAGGACGCCGCCGTGGTCGACATGACCCTCGACGACTGGAACAGCGTGATCGGCGTCAATCTCACCGGCCAGTTCCTCTGTGCCCGCGCCGCGCTGCGTATCTTCAACCGCCAGGGCATCCGTGAAGGTGTGTCGCGGGCGGCGGGCAAAATCATCCACATGAGTTCGGTGCACCAACTGATCCCCTGGGCCGGGCATGTGAATTACGCCGCGTCCAAAGGCGGCGTGGAGATGCTGATGCGCAGCCTCGCCCAGGAAGTCAGCGAGCAGCGCATCCGCATCAACGGCATCGCGCCAGGGGCGATTCGCACGGCGATCAACCGCGCCGCCACCGAAGGCGTGGCGGAAAAAGAGCTGCTCAAGTTAATTCCATATGGCCGCGTCGGCGATGTGGAAGACGTGGCCAACGCCGTGGTCTGGCTGGCCAGCGACGCCTCCGACTATGTGGTCGGCAGCACCTTGTTCATTGATGGCGGCATGAGCCTGTATCCGGAGTTTCGTGGCAATGGTTGATTTGAAGAAGGTTGATTTTAAAAACGAAGCCCAGAGCGCCATCGATGCCCACGGCATCATCGGCGACATGCGCAGCGCCGCGCTGGTGAACGATAAAGGCAGCATCGACTTTTTCTGCTGGCCGGAATTCGACAGCCCGTCGATCTTTTGCGCGCTGCTCGACACCCCCGACGCCGGCATCTTCCAACTCACGCCTGACCTGCCCAACGCCCGCCGCGAACAGATCTACCTGCCGGACACCAATGTGCTGCAAACCCGCTGGCTCAGCGATGAAGCCGTGGTGGAAATCACCGACCTGCTCAGCATCAGCGAAGAAGTCGATGACCAGCCCCTGCTGATCCGCCGGATACGCGTGGTCAGCGGCCAGGCCAACATTCACCTGCGCTGCGCCGTGCGCCACGACTATGCACGCACGCCAACCACCGCTTCCCTCGATAACGGCACTGTGTGCTTCAACGCCGATGACCAGCCCGGTATGCGTCTGTCGAGCAGCCATCCGTTGCAACTTGAAGACAACGCGGCCGTGGCGAGCTTTACCCTGACTCAGGAAGAAGGCGCCGAATTTGTCCTCGGCGGCCAGGACGATGAACGTGTCGACAGTCGCTGTACCGACCTGGCGCTGGCTCACACCTTGAAGTTCTGGCGTGGCTGGATCGCCCAATCGAACTACCGCGGGCGCTGGCGCGAAATGGTCAACCGCTCGGCGTTGGCGCTCAAACTTCTGACCTCGCGCAAACACGGCGCAATCATTGCTGCCGCCACCTTCGGGCTGCCGGAATCACCCGGCGGCGAGCGCAACTGGGACTACCGCTACACCTGGATCCGCGATGCGTCGTTTACCGTCTACGCCTTTATGCGCCTGGGCTTTGTCGACGAGGCCAATGCCTACATGCGTTGGCTCAAGGGCCGGGTCAGCGACTGCTGCGGCCAACCGACCAAAATCAACATCCTGTATGGCATCGACGGTCGCCAGGAGTTGCCTGAAACCCACCTGGATCACCTGAGTGGCCACGGTGGCGCCAGGCCGGTGCGCATCGGCAATGAGGCGGTCGACCAGATCCAGCTGGATATTTATGGGGAGTTGATGGACGCGGTGTACCTCGTCAACAAGTACGGCGAAGCCATCTCCCACGAGGGCTGGAAACACACGGTAGAAGTCGTCGATCAGGTCTGCGAAATCTGGGACCAGAAAGACGTGGGCATCTGGGAAATGCGCGGCGAGCAACACCACTTCCTGCATTCGCGACTGATGTGCTGGGTGGCCCTGGACCGTGCAATCCGCCTGGCTTCCAAACGCTCGTTGCCGGCGCCATTTGCGCGCTGGGACAAGACGCGCCAGGCGATCTACGCCGACATCTGGAGCAACTTCTGGAACGACGAACGCGGGCATTTTGTGCAGCACATCGGCAGCACGGCGCTGGACGGTTCGATGCTGCTGATGCCACTGGTGCGCTTCGTCGCGGCCACCGACCCGCGTTGGTTGAGCACCCTGGACGCGATCCAGAAAAGCCTGGTGCGTGACGGCATGGTCTACCGCTACCGCAACGACGACAGCCAGATCGACGGCCTGCAAGGTACCGAAGGCGCATTTACCGCGTGCTCGTTCTGGTACGTCGAATGCCTGGCCCGCGCCGGCCAGGTGGAGAAAGCCCACCTGGAATTCGAACAACTGCTGCGCTACGCCAACCCACTGGGGCTGTACGCCGAAGAGTTCGACAGCCATGCACGGCATCTGGGCAACACGCCACAAGCGTTGAGCCATTTGGCGCTGATCAGCGCGGCGACGTTCCTGGACCGCAAGTTGAGTGGGGAGAAAACGGTGTGGCAACCTTGAGAGCTGGTCGGTAAGGCGCCGATGCATCGCACTCCAAATGCGTGGCGCATTGACCGACACACACTCAAGGGCTGACACACGATTCTGTGGTGAGCGGGCTTCTGTGGTGAGCGGGCTTGCCCCGCGCTGGGCTGCGCAGCGGCCCCCAAACCAGGCGCTGAGTTCTGATAGGAAAACCTTATTGCCTTTATTGGGGCTGCTGCGCAGCCCAGCGCGGGGCAAGCCCGCTCACCACAGAAGCCCGCTCATTACCACAGGGGGCTTGCTTCCCTTCAAATGCGCTAACGCTGGCCAACCACGGAGCCCAACCATGACCCTGACCGCCCCATTGCTCCACGTGCAAACCTCCGTGCTCGACATCCACTACGAGGCCCACGGTCGTGCCGATGGCGAGCCGGTGATCCTGCTGCATGGTTTCCCTTACGACCCGCGTGCTTATGACGCGATTGCGCCGGTGCTCGCCGAGCGCGGCTGCCGGGTGTTGGTGCCGTATCTGCGCGGTTATGGGCCAACGCGATTTATCAACGCGCAGGCCATGCGTTCCGGGCAACAGGCGGCGTTGGCCAGGGATCTGCTGGATTTCATGGATACTCTGTGCATCGCGCAGGCCACGCTGGCGGGTTATGACTGGGGCGGGCGCGCCGCGTGTATCGTTGCCGCGCTGTGGCCACAGCGGGTACGCGGGCTGGTGACCGGGGACGGCTACAACATCCAGGACATTGCCAAGTCGCTCGCACCTCGGGCGCCGGTGACGGAGCATCGGTTGTGGTACCAGTATTACTTTCATACCCAGCGCGGTGTGGACGGGTTGACCGCCAACCGCCGCGAACTCTGCGAGCTGCTGTGGTCGCTATGGTCACCGTCCTGGGCCGAGGGGCCGGCTCTGTATGGGCAGACCGCACCGTCCTTCGATAACCCGGACTTTGTCGAGGTGGTGATTCACTCCTACCGCCACCGCTTCATGTACGCGCCCGGCGATCCGGCGCTGGAAGCCATCGAGCAGGCGCTGGCGCTGCAACCGGCGATCTCGGTGCCGAGCATCTCGTTGTGCGGTGCCGATGACGGCGTAGGCCCGCCGCCGGAAGAGGACGACGACCTGGAGCACTTCAGCGGTTTTTACCGACGCCAGGTGTTGCCCGGCGTGGGCCACAATATTCCCCAGGAAGCACCGCAAGCCACCTTGGATGCCGTGCTGGAATTGCTCGCCTACGACACCGCGCAAAAGCGCTCGCGATAGGCCTGGGGCGTGACTGACAAGGCCCGCAAAAAGCTGCGGCGCAGGGTTTCTTCACAACCAAATCCGCACTGCACGGCGATGCGTTTGATTGACGCGTTGCTGTCCGCCAATTGCCGGCGGGCGGTTTCGACGCGGATCAGTTCGACGGCGCGCGCGGGGGTCTGCCCGGTTTCGGCGCGGTAGTGGCGCACGAAGCTGCGCTCGCTCATGCCGGCCTGGGCGGCCAGGGTCGCAATGTTCAACTCCAGGGTGAGGTTTTCGGCCATCCAGGCGTGCAATTCGGCGAAGCGGCTGTCGCCCTTTTGCAGCGACAGGGTCACGCTGAATTGCGATTGGCCGCCGGGCCGCTTGAGAAACACCACCAGGTGCCGCGCCACTTCCAGCGCGACTGCGCCGCCGAGGTCTTCTTCCACCAAGGCCAGGCACAGGTCGATGCCGGCGGTCACACCGGCCGACGTCCACACCGCGCCCTGCTGGATGAAGATCGGGTTGGACTCCACCGTCAGCGAAGGAAACCTGCGCGCCAGCTCTTCGCAGCGCGTCCAGTGGGTCGCCACGCGGCAGCCGTCGAGCATGCCGCTGGCGGCGAGCAAAAAGGCGCCCGTGCACACCGAGGTCATGCGCCGGGTGTGCCGGGCCTTTTCCCGCACCCAGTCCACCAGTGCGAGGTCTTCAGAAGCGCCGTACACACCCCAGCCGCCGGCGATCACCAAGGTGTCGCACGGCGCATCGACGGCGGGCAACGGCTCGGCCACCAGGGCCAGGCCCGCAGAGGTCATCACCGGTTCACGCTGGGCGGCGATCACCGAGACGGCGTAAGGCAACGGCAGGCCGCGCTGGCGGGCCATGTCATTGGCGGAGGCGAACACCTGCAACGGCCCGGTCACGTCGAGCACCTGGGCGTTATCGAAAGCGAGGACGTGGACAATTCTGGGCATGATTGGCGTGATTCGTGGGGTCAATGGCGTATTCGCCAAAGCCTAGGCCTCTAGAGTGAAGCCGTCCACCCCTTATCGGAGCATTCTTGATGACCTTGCAGATCGGCTTTGTGTTGTTTCCCGGCATCCAGCAACTGGACCTGACCGGCCCTTATGACGTGCTGGGCTCGCTGCCGGATGTGAAGTTGCACCTGGTGTGGAAAGACCTGGCGCCGGTCACGTCCAGCACCGGGTTGGTGTTCACACCGACCACCACCTATGCCGTCTGCCCCAACCTGGATGTGCTCTGCGTGCCCGGCGGTTCCGGCGTCGGCGCGCTGATGGAAGACCCGGCCACCCTGGACTTCCTCAAGGCCCAGGCCCAGACCGCGCGCTACGTGACCTCGGTGTGCACCGGCTCGCTGGTACTCGGCGCGGCGGGTTTGCTGCGCGGCCGCAAGGCCACCACCCACTGGGCCTACCACGACATGCTCGCCCCGCTCGGCGCCATCCCGGTGCAGGAGCGCGTGGTGCGTGACGGCAACCTGTTTACCGGGGGCGGGATCACGGCGGGGATCGACTTCGCGCTGGTCCTGGCGGCTGAGTTGTACAGCGAAGCGGCGGCGCAACTGGTGCAGTTGCAGATCGAATATGCACCGGCCCCGCCGTTCGAGTCGGGCAGCCCCCAGACGGCGCCCGCCCATGTGCTGGAAGAGGCGAAGAAGCGCACGGTGGAATCGCGCCGGGTGCGCGGCGAGATCACCGCACGGGCGGCGGCGCGGTTGGGCTGACGCTGTAGCGGGCAAGGCTTGCCCTGATGCCAGTCAGTTGGGGCGCGACATCACCGCCAGGCGCACGGCGAGCAGCATCAGTACCGTCGCCAGACCCCACTTCTGCAGCCAGGCGCTGTGTGTGCGCCTGGCAAAGAACCGGCTGAGCCCGCCACCAAAACACCCCAGCAGTGCGTGAAACACACCGGCAATCACGGTCAGCACGCCGCCAAGCACCAGCAATTGCAGGGCGATAGGCCCGGCCTCGGGCCTTACGAACTGCGGCAGGAACACCAGAAAAAACAGCAATGCCTTGGGGTTGAGCAAGCTATTGAGCATCGCCTGCCAACCTACTCGGCCCAAGGGCACACGGTTGATGTGGGCCATGCCCAGACCAGGGCGTTTCTGCAAGGTCTTGAACACCAGCCACAACAGGTAGATCACCCCCGCATACCGGATCACATCAAAGGATGGCGGCCAACTGGCGACCAGCGCCGTCACCCCGCTGGCGGTCAATACCGTCAGCAGCAGGTCCGCCACAATGATGCCCAGCGCCGACGCTATTCCACCGCGCCAGCCGTGAGTCACGCCGTGGCTGACAACAAAGGCCATGTTCGGTCCCGGAGACAGCAGCAACAGCACCACTGCACCGGAAAATATCGCCAGGGTCGTCACGTCGATCATGCTCAGCCCTCCGTCGGGAAAGCACGCAGCCTAATCGGCCGGCCTTGGGCAAACAAAAAATTGTGCTGGATACAATGCCCCCCGGTGATTGCTCATTGCCACGGCCAACGTCTAGAATGCGAAACATTATCAATTAAGACTGCTGCGCCAGGATGCCCATGTCGAGCGATCACCCACTGGACCATGCCGCTATCGGCCAGCTGTACCATGCCCATCATTCCTGGCTGCGTAGCTGGTTGAGCCGGCGCACCGGTTGCCGCGAGCATGCCGCCGACCTGGCCCAGGAAACCTTCGTGCGCCTGCTCAATACGCGCAAGCAGCAGACGGTGCAGCAGCCCCGCGCGTACCTGAGCAGCATTGCGCGCAGCCTGATGATCGACCAGTACCGCCGCCGTGAACTGGAGCGCGCCTACCTGGAAAGCCTCGCGCATTTCCCGCAGGTGCAAGTGCCGTCGGAGGAAACCCGGCGGTTGATCCTCGACAGCCTGGAACGTATCGACCGCCTGCTCGACCAACTCAAGCCACGCGTGCGCGAGGCGTTCCTGCTGGCCCAACTCGACGGCCTGACCTGCGCACAGATCGCCCTGCGCCTGAACGTATCCAAGGCCACCGTGGAACGCGACCTGGCCAAGGCACTGCACGCCTGTTATCGGTTGCGATATGCCGAACGATGACCCGCGCCTGGTCGACCAGGCCATCCAGTGGATGATCACACTGCGCTTCAACACCGCCGACGATGCCAGCACCGCCGCATTTGACCGTTGGCTGCACACCAGCGCCGAACACCAGCAGGTGTGGCAGCGGGTGGCGACCATGAATGACGATTTCAGCCAGTTACCGGCCCAGGTTGGGCGCCATGCCCTGCGCGGTGCGCGCCAACGCATCAGCCGCCGTGACGGCTTGAAACTGCTCGGGCTGGTGGCCGGCACGGCTGGTTTGACCTGGCTTGGCCGCGACTACACGCCGCTGCCCGCCATGCTGGCCGATTACCGCACCGTCACCGGGGAACGGCGCTGGGTGGCGCTGAACGATGGCAGCCACATCCAGCTCAACAGCGCCAGTGCCTTCGATACGGCGTTTGATCAGGAGCGGCGCCTGGTGCACTTGCGCCAGGGTGAAATCCTGGTCAATACCGGCGGCGACAGCCGACCCTTCTGGGTGCAGACCCGCGACGGTTACCTGCGCGCCCTCGGCACCCGTTTCCTGGTGCGTGAAGACGCCCAAGGCACGTTGCTCGCCGTGCAACAGGGCACGGTGGCGCTGTTTGCAGACCGCCATGACGCCAGCGCCCGGCAGTTGATCCAGCCGGGCGAACAGGTGCTGTTCGACCGCCATGGCATTCGCCCTCCCCGCGCCAATGGCCTGGACCCTTGGGCCTGGAGCGACGGCGTGATCAGCGCCCGCAACATGCGCCTGGATGACTTCCTTGCCGAGCTGGGACGTTATCGCAACGGCCTGCTACGTTGCAGCGAAGCGGTCGCCGGGATGCGCGTGTCGGGCACCTATCAGTTGGACGATACCGATCAAGTGCTCAGCCTGGTGGCGCATTCGCTCAAGGTCGACGTCACCTACCGCAGCCGTTATTGGGTGACCGTCTCGCCCCGCGTATAACCCGTCAAAAATAAATGAGGTGAATTCGCATTGCCGCTCGACCTGTAAGGAAAGGCCGATCAACAGGCCGGTTCTGTTCACTTCCTTCAGGAGCATCCCGCGGTCATGCAAGCGATCCCCTTCCAACGTTCCCCCCTCAAGCGCACGGTGCAGGCCGCTTTGCTCGGCGCCTGCCTGAGCAGCGCCGCCGTACCGCTGGCCGTGAGGGCTGAAACCCCAGCCGGCGATACCCAGACCCGCGACTGGCAGATCGCCGCCGGCTCCCTGGCCAACGCGCTGGACCAGTTCGCCCGTCAGGCCGGTGTCAGCCTGTCGTACGACGCCACCAGTGTCGCCGGCAAGACCAGCCCAGGCCTCAGCGGCCGCTTCGACCCGCAACAGGCTCTTGGCCAGTTGCTGCGAGGCCAAGGCCTGGACGCCCAGCGCCAGGGCAACAATACGTGGTTGCTCCTGCCGCAAGTAGCCCAAACCGGTGCCCTGAACCTGGGCGCCACAATGGTCACCGGCGAACGCTTGGGTGCCCTTACCGATGGCACCGGTTCCTACACCACCGGCGCCGTGACCATCGGCAAAGGTGAACATAGCCTGCGGGAAACACCGCAGTCGGTCAGTGTGCTGACCCGCCAACTGATGGATGACCAGAACCTCACCACCATTGACGACGTGATGGAACGCACGCCGGGGATCACCACGTACGAGTCGCCCATGGGCGGCAAGTACTTCTATTCCCGTGGTTTCAAGATGCTCGGCCAGTACCAGTACGACGGCGTGCCACTGGACATGGGCAAGGACTACGTACAAGCCGACAGTTTCAGCGCCAACATGGCGATCTACGACCGGGTGGAAGTGCTCAAGGGCGCAGCCGGAATGCTCAAGGGCGCCGGCACCGCCAGCGGCGCGGTGAACTTCGTGCGCAAACGACCACAGGACAAGCCCACCACCAGCCTGTCGTTGTCCGCCGGCACCTGGGACAACTACCGCGCCGACGTCGACACCGGTGGCCCGTTGAATGACAGCGGCACCGTGCGCGGCCGCGCAGCGATCAGCCAGCAGACTCGCGGTTCCTACATGGACATTCAGAAGCGCCAGGACCAGGCGTTATATGGCGCATTGGACATCGACCTCAACCCCGACACCACCCTGGGCGTCGGCGCCAGCTACGAAGACGTCGACGCCAGCCCGTGCTGGGGCGGCCTGCCGCGCTACGCCGATGGCAAAAGCGCCAGCCTCAGCCGCTCCACGTGTCTGGGCCAGTCCTGGAACGACTGGCAAAGCCGGCGCACCACGTTCTTCGCCGACCTGACCCATCAATTCAACGATGACTGGAAACTCAAGGTCTCGGCAGTGCACAGCCGCAACCTGCAAGACACCAAGTACGCCGCCAGCGAAGGCACTATCGCCTACGACAACCCGACGCCCACCGCCAACTCTTACGCGGCGCTGATGGACTACAACCATAAGGACTTCGGCCTCGACGCCTACGTCGACGGCAAGTTCGAAGCCTTTGGCCTGGAGCATGAGCTGATCCTCGGTGCCAACGGCAGCCGTGGTACCCAGGACGACGTGTACGCGATCCAGAACCTGCCCAGGCGCCAGAGCATCTACCAACCCGATCACCACTTCCCGGAACCGGCCAACAGCAGCTTCTGGCCGAACATGTACCGGGGTGGCACGGTCAAGGAGACCGCCACTCAATATGGCACCTATGCCACCTTGCGCCTGCGCCTGGCCGAGCCGCTGATGCTGATCGTCGGCAGCCGCGTCAGTTGGTACGAGAACCGTCGCCAATCCTACAACCTGGCCTGGGGCGAATGGGCCACGCAGGATGCACGCACCCGCGAAACCGGCGAAGTCACGCCGTTTGCCGCGCTGATCTACGACCTCAACGAGCACCTCTCGGTGTACGCCAGCTATGCGGATATTTTCCAGCCGCAAAGCTCTTACGCCACCGTCGACGGCGCGGCCCTCCAGCCGAAGGTCGGCGACAACTACGAGTTGGGCATCAAGGGCGAATGGTTCGACGGGCGCCTCAACAGCTCCCTGGCATTGTTCCGCGCGATTGAGAAAAACGGCGCCGAGTCCGACTACACCACCCAATGCGCGACCTCCGCCGACGGCTTTTGCTACACCGATAAAGGCAAGGTGCGCGCCCAGGGCGTGGAGGCCGAAATCAGCGGTGAAGTGCTCGAACGCCTGCAACTGTTCGGCGGCTATACCTACACCCAGACCCAATCCCTGAGCACCATCGACGTCGCGAAGCAGGGTGGCACGTCCAACACCTACGTGCCTCGTCACATGCTGCGCGTGTGGGGCGACTACCAGCTCGACGGCGCGCTGTCGAAATGGAGCGTCGGCACAGGGGTCAATGCCCAGAGCAGCAACTATCGCGTGCAGACCATCAAGCTCGAACAACCCGGTTACGCCACTTGGAACGCACGCCTGGCGTACCGCGTGGATGACACCTGGACAGTGGCGCTCAACGGCAACAACCTGTTTGATAAAACCTACTACAACACCGTGGGCACCGCCTCCTGGGGCAACTTTTACGGCGAACCGCGTAATTTTACAGTGAGTTTGAAAGGCAACTTCTAACCCCTCGAAAACCCCGCTGGCAGGGCACTTAGTGCGCCCTGCCTCCCCTCTTTGTCCCCCTTTCCTACCGCGTTTATAAAAAGGTTTTACCGTTAAGCAGGAAAAATCTCACATTTGTTCCTACACTCAAAAACACACCCCCCTTCACCGAGTGACTGGACAAGGAATGTCAATAAAATGCCGAAAAAGAGACTGATAAACCTGTCTAGCATGCCACCTCCGCACCATCGTCAATCCGTTGACTAGCATTGAAAAGGAAACACTCCTTTAGTCACGACACCCGCGAAAACCATTCAAATGAATATATATTTTTTGAATGAAAAGTTGCGTATTACCCAGCGTAGCCGTAGTTCGACGTGCCTCTAAAGCAGCCTGCTGCTTTATTGAATACATCAACCGAACAGCTGCGCCTGGAGTGCAATGAGGGATGTTTTATGCGAGAAAAGTCGTCCGTCGACAGCCTGTTTTTAACGCGTGCCGGTTTTGTTGAGTTCTTTGTTGTTTTCGTCAAATTCATACATGGTCTGAGCGCCATTCTGCCCCCGTTGGTGCTGGTGGTTTTCATCGACCCGATGGACCCGGAGCTACGTAGTCATTTCCTCGGCCTGCTGGTATTTTTCGCGGTCCTGACGATCATTCTGTTCCAGGCTCTGGGCATCTATTCCGAAGAATTGTTCAGTAACCGGCTGCGCCTGAAAACCAAGGTCAAGGCGTGGTCAGCGGCGTTTTGCATCCTGCTGTTCATGTACCAGATCCTGCAGTTTTTCCCGCAGTTGACCCCGCGCAACCTGGCCGCGTGGTACGTCGCCAGCCTGTGCCTGTTCTGCCTGGAACGCCTGCTGATGCTGCGCCTCTACCGCAACCTGATGCGCAAGGGCAAATACCTGCAACGCACAGTGATCCTGGGTTTTACCGACACCGCCGTGCACGTCGCCGACCACCTGCAACGCAATGGCGATATCCGTTCCGGACTGGTTGGTTTTATCGACGATCGCACCGAACGCATCCCCAAGGAATTGAGCAAGCTGCCCTTGTTGGGCAACACCCGCGACCTGGAAAAACTGATCCGCGCCGAACAGGTCAACCAAGTGATGATCTGCCTGCCGTGGGCCGCCGAGCAGCGCATCCACGGGTTGGTCAACCGCCTGCGGCAGATGTCGGTGAACGTGATGCTGGTGCCCGACATGGCGGCCCTGCGCTACGGCCACAGCAAAATCACCGACGTCGGCGGCATCCTGATGTTCAACACCTCGCAACTGCCGCTGCGTGGCTGGTCGCCGGTGATCAAGCGCCTGGAGGATTGCTTTCTCGCCAGCCTGGCGCTGGTGTGTCTGTCGCCGGTGATGGTGGCCACGGCGATTGCGATCAAGCTCGACTCCAAGGGGCCGGTGCTGTTCCGCCAGAACCGCTACGGTTACAACGACAACGAAATCCGCGTGTTCAAGTTCCGCTCGATGTACACCGACCAGAGCGATTTCACCGCCGAACGCCAGACTACCCGCCAGGACCCACGTATCACCCGCGTGGGCCGCATCATCCGCAAGACCAGCATCGACGAGCTGCCGCAGCTGTTCAACGTGCTGCTGGGCAACATGTCGATGGTCGGCCCGCGCCCCCATGCCACCGCGACCAAGGCCGCCGGTGTTCCGTTTGAAGTGGCAGTGAGTGAGTACAGCTCGCGCCACCGCGTGAAGCCCGGCATCACCGGTTGGGCGCAGATCAATGGCTACCGAGGTGAGACCGACACTCTGTTCAAAATCCAGAAACGTGTCGAGTACGACCTGGAGTACATCTCCAAGTGGTCGGTGTGGTTTGACCTGTACATCGTTTTCATGACGGTCCCGGCCGTCCTTTCCACCAAGGAAGTCTATTGATGAATACCCTCAACGGATTGATTCCCTGCATCGTTTCCGGTGGTTCGGGCACCCGGCTGTGGCCGGTGTCGCGGCAGAACATGCCCAAACCCTTCATGCGCATGCGTGACGGCCAGAGCCTGCTGCAAAAAACCTTCCAGCGCGCCGCCAAACTGCCTGGGGTGGAAAGCGTACTGACAGTGACCAACCGCGACCTGCTGTTTCGCACCCTCGATGACTACCGGTCGGTCAACAACGCCCGCCTGCCTCTGGACTTGCTGCTGGAGCCGTTCGGCCGCAACACGGCGGCGGCCATCGCGGTGGCGGCGCTGCATGTGCAGGAACACTTCGGCGGCGATGCGCAATTGCTGGTGATGCCTGCCGACCATTTGATTCTCAATGAAGTCGCGTTCGCCGACGCCGTGACCCAGGCCCGGGACCTTGCCGAAGCCGGCTACCTGGTGACCTTCGGCATCCAGCCCGACCATCCGGAAACCGGTTTTGGCTACATCGAACAAGGTGAAAAACTGCGCCACGGCAACCGGGTCAAACGCTTCGTCGAGAAACCCGACCTGGCGACCGCCCAAGGCTACCTCGACGGCGGCAAGCACTTGTGGAATGCCGGCATGTTCTGCTTCAAGGCCAGCACCCTGGTGGACGAACTGGCCGCCCATGCCCCGGACGTGCTGGAAGCCGCACGCGCCGCGCTGGAACACAGCCAGAGCCTGCAAAACAGCACCTCGCGCCAGCGTGAACTGGACGCCGACGCCTTCGGCAGCGCGCCGGACATTTCCATCGATGTAGCACTGATGGAAAAGTCCGACCAAGTGGCCGTGGTGCCCTGTGACATTGGCTGGAGCGATATCGGCTCGTGGGAAGCCCTGCGCCAGCTCACCCCCAGCGACGCCCATGGCAACCAGGTCAATGGCGAAGCGATTTTGCATGACGTGCACAACTGCTACATCGACTCACCCAAGCGCGTATTGGGCGCCGTGGGCGTGCGCGACCTGATCATCGTCGACACCCCCGACGCGCTGCTGATCGCCGATGCCCAACGCAGCCAGGATGTGCGCTACATCGTCGCCGAGCTCAAGCGCCAGAACCATCCGGCGTACAGCCTGCACCGCACCGTCACCCGGCCGTGGGGCACCTACACCGTGCTGGAGGAAAGCAGCCGCTTCAAGATCAAGCGCATCGTGGTCAAGCCCCAGGCATCGCTGTCATTGCAGATGCACCACCACCGCAGCGAGCACTGGGTGGTGGTCAGCGGCGCGGCGCAGATCACCAACGGCGAACGGGAATTCCTGATCAACGCCAACGAGTCCACCTACATCCCGGCCGGGCACAAACACCGGCTGACCAACCCCGGCATCATCGACCTGGTGATGATCGAGGTGCAGAGCGGCGAGTACCTGGGCGAAGACGACATCGTGCGCTTCGACGACATCTACGGCCGTGCGCCCGCCGACGTGAAAAAATGATATGCGCACGTCCCTGATCATCCCGACCCGTAACGCCTCCAGCCACCTGGCACGCCTGCTGCCGGCGCTGAAAATGCAAACCCTGCAGCCGGACGAGATGCTGGTGGTGGACAGCGCCTCCAGCGATGACACCGTGGCGCGTTTTCGCGAGTTCGGCGCTCGGGTCGAAGTGATCGACGCCCGTGACTTCAACCACGGCGGCACCCGCCGCTGGGCCAGCGAGCAGGTGGGTGGCGATGCGTTGATCGTGATGACCCAGGACGCCATTCCCGCCACGCCCGAGACCTTCGCCAACCTGCTCGCCGAGTTGCAGCAGGACCCGCTCAACGGCGTCGCCTACGGACGCCAACTGCCCCACCCCGACGCGGGGGTGCTGGGCGCGCAATCGCGGCACTTCAACTACCCCGAGCACAGCCGCAGTAAAAGCCTGGCCGATGCGCCCACGCTGGGGATCAAGACCTGCTTCAGCTCCGACTCGTTTTCCGTGTACCGGCGCAGTGCGTTGCACGCGGTGGGAGGTTTCCCCGTCGACGTGATCGGCAGCGAAGACGCCTACGTCGCTGCGCGCATGCTGCTCGACGGCTACAAGGTGCGCTACGCCGCCACGGCGCTGGTGCATCACTCACACGATTACAAACTCATGGACGAATTTCATCGCTACTTCGATATCGGCGTGTTCTATGGCCGCGAGCCGTGGATCAAACAGGCCTTTGGCGACGCGGGTGGCGAAGGCAAACGCTATGTACTGGCCGAACTCGCGGCCTTGCGCAAAGCCGGCGCCTTGCACCGCGTGCCGGAGGTGCTGGTACGCAGTGCGTTCAAGTTGCTCGGTTATCGCCTGGGCCATCTTGAGCGTCGCCTGCCTCTCGCCCTCAAGCGGCGCATCAGCATGTTTCCCGGTTATTGGAGGTGAGCATCATGACCCACAGGAAGTCCCCCTTGATGAAACGAACCCTGCTCGTCGTGGCCATGATGGCTCTGGCCGCCTGCAATACGCCGGCGCGCATCGTGCCGCCCGACAGCAAGACCGTCGAGGAAGGCAAGCGCGCCCTCGAACAACTGGCCCAACTGCCGCCGGCGGTGGAACGCATCCGTATCGGCGACCAGTTGCGCATCGTGCGCGATGCCGGCGAGATGCCGACGCTGTCGGCGTTCAACGTCAGCACGATCTACGAGTTGACGCTGTACACCGTGCAGACCGACGGCAAGATCAACTACCCGTTCCTGGGGCCGATCCAGGTTGCCGGGCGCCAGCCCTCGGAGCTGGCGACAGAGCTGACCGGCAAGCTTGCGCAGACGTACCGCGAGCCGCGTGTGACGGTGAACATCAACCAGGCGCCCGGCAACACGGTGATTGTCGGCGGCGCGGTGAATAACCCGACGGCGGTGCAGATCGCCACGGCCAACACCTTGGAACAGGCGATTGTCGGTGCCGGCGGGGTGAGTCCGGCGGGCAACGCCAGCATGGTTGCGCTGCTGCGCGAAGACGCCCAAGGCGCCTATCGCGCCTATTTCCTGGACTTCAGCCAACTGCTCAGGACCGGCCCCAACGGGCGCAAACCGGTGCACCTGCAACGCGGTGATGTGGTGTTCGTGCCCAAATCCAACGTGGGCGAGCGCATTCAGGGAGTCGATACCTACATGAACCAACTGATCCCGTTCACCAAGTCCATTGGGGTTGGCTACAACTACACGCGCACCAGCGGCGGCAACAACTAAAGGAGCGACATCCCATGATCGAGATCCGTTCTTTTCGTGATCTGCTACGCCTGTTCTTCATCTTCCGGCACGAGTTCAAGCTGGCCGCCATTGCCGCGTTGGTGATCATACTGCTGGGGGCTTTCCTGCTGCCGGCCAAGTACGAATCCACCGCTCGACTGCTGGTGAAACCGGGGCGCGATTCGACCCTGCCCATTGAGATCAGTAACCGCCAGGCACTGGTAATGCCCAGCACCCAGCGCGACCCGATTGTCGATGAAGAGCGGCTGCTGACCGGGCGCCCTATCGTGAGGGCCGTGGCCGAGCACTACCTGGAAGCGATTGCCAATCAGCCGCCGCCCGAGGGCTTTTTGAAGCGCACCAAGTACTACGTCAAAAGTGCGGTCGACGGCGTCTTCGACGGCCTGCGCGTGGTCCTGGAAACGGTGGGCATCGTTGAAAAAACCACGCCGGTCGAACGCCTGGCAGCCAGCCTGGAGAAGAACTTCGACGTTAGTCACGCCGCGGGTTCCACGGTGATGGACATCAGCTTCACCTGGGGTGACCCGCAAATCGCCCAGGCGGTGGTCAAGGACTGGGTCGAGACCTACATCAACGAACGCACCCAGGCACTGGGGCGTAAGAGCCTGTATGTCTTCTATGAAGGCCAGGTGTCCACCAGCGCCACCGAGATCAAGAGCCTCAAGGAGCAGATTCTCAAGCACCTCAATGAGATCGGCGCAGCCAGCATCACTGATCGCCTGGAGGACTTGTCCGAGCGCATCAATGTGTTGCGCGGCGAGACGTTCAATACTTCGCGCCTGATCGCGTCTTCCGACAGCGCCATCGGGAGCACCCGCACCCAGCTCAAGACGCAGCCCAAGGAAGTGACCACGGTGCGCCAGATCGCACTTAACCCGCAGCAGCAAGACTTGCGTCGCCTGCTCAACCAGAAGCTGCTGGAAAAGGCCGACATGCTGCGCACCTACACGGATAACGCGCCGCCGGTCAAAGCCCTGGATGCGTCGATCCGCGCGATGCAGGCCCACGTCGCCAGTGAAAGCAACACCGTGCAGAGCTCGGAAAACCGTGCGCCCAACACCCTGGAAATCCACTTGCAGCGGGTGCTGCTGGATGAAACGAGCAACAACCTGGCACTGCGCACCCAACTGCTCCAGCAGCAAAAGCAACTGAGCAACCTGGAAGCCCAACGCAAGCAAGCCCTGGAGATTGAACCGGAGTTGACCCGCCTGGGCCGCGAGCTGAGCACCGCCGAACGCAACTACGCGCTGTACGTGGACAACCTGGAAAAATCGCGCATCGACCGTGAACTGGATAACAGTCAGATCAGCAACATCGCGGTGATCGAAGAGGCCACCCTGAACCCCGGCCGCATCTTCCCGAAAACCCTGATGATGCTGCTGTTGGCGATTCCGTTTGCCATCGTCGTGGGCCTGTTGGTGATCTACCTGTGCTACCTGCTCGACCAGCGCATCCACGACGGCGGTTTGGTGGAACGCAAGTTCGGCCTGCCGCTGTGGACCACCCTGCCGGAGCTGGACACCAGCACCGCCCAAGGCACCAACGCGTTCAACGCGAGCATCTACCGCCTGTACGGCTTGCTGCAGTTGGAGCGGATTGCCGAGCAAGGCATGACGCTGGGGCTGACCTCGGCGCGCCATGGCGAAGGGGTGACATTTGTGGTGGAACACCTGCGTAGGTTGCTTGAGGAAAACGGCATCACCGTGCGTGTCGGCGGGGCTGAACCCGCCCAGCCGGGCGAAGTGGTGCTGCTGGACGCGTCCGCACTGCTGGATAACCGCGATGCGTTTATCAACCTGCGCCGCGCCGACCTGATCGCCCTGGTGGTGGAAGCGAATACCAGCACAGTGCCCGTGGTCGAGCACGCGCTGTCGATCCTCAATACGGCGTTCGGCAAGGTGGACGGCATCATCATCAACCGGCGTAAGTTCGAAGTGCCGGCCAAAGTGCTCAAGACCATCGCCAAGTACCAGAGGGTGTTCTGATGCGCATCGCCCTGCTCGCCCCATTGCCGCCGGAAAAAAACGGGATCGCCGACTACGCGAACCATTTCCGCACGGCTTTGGAACACCTGGGTGTGACGGTGCTGACGCCGTTGACCGGTGTGGCGGGCAACAGCGAGGCGATCAAGCACGCCATCGCTGCGTTCGACTGGCAGAGCGTGGACCTAGTCCACGCCGAGTTGGGCGGCGGGCGCCTGGGTGAGTTTCTGGCCCTGCGTGAACTGCGCAAGGCCCACCCGGCCTTGCCCTTGACCGCCACCGTGCATGACCCGGAACGGATCGTGTGGCGGCGCGAGCAGTTGCCGTTTCCGTTGAACCTGCTGGAACGCTTGCCCAGCCCGCTGCCCCAGGCGGCGGTGGTGCTGGCCGACCCGCTGACCCTGCGTGAAGAGCGCCAGGTCGCAAAAGGCCTGACACGGCTGATCACCCTCACCCGCCTGGGCGCCGAATGCCTGAGCCAGCGCATGCAATTGCCGGCGGGCAAAGTGGCGGTGATCAACCACGCCAACCTGGCCATCCCACCCGTGCCGCTGCCGCCGCTGGACACGTTGCACCTGCTGTACTTCGGTTTTATCTACCGTGGCAAAGGCATCGAGGACCTGTTGCAGGCCCTGGCTGCTGTGTTCAAACAAGCCCCCGAACGGCGTGACCGTGTGCGCCTGACCCTGGCCGGCGGTACTGCTGCCGAAATGGCGTTCGGCGCAGGCGGCAATTACCTGGAACAGTTGAACAGCCAGATCGCCGACCTCGGCCTGACGGATGCCATCGACTGGCGACTGAACCTGCCGGCCGACGAGATCGCCCAGACTATCCAGGCGCACCATGTGATGGTGCTGCCGTACCGTGAATCGAAAAAACTCGGCCTGCTCGGGCGCCAACGCGGCACCAGCGGCGCGTTGTCCTGGGCAGCGGCGTGCGGTCGTGGTGCGATTACCTCGGATGCCCGTGCGTTTGCCGAAGAAGTCGCCAGCGGCAACGGCGCCATCTACCCCGAAGGCGACGTGACCGCACTCAGCGAGCAACTGCTGCGCCTGGCGCGCACACCGCTGCTGGCCCGGGACTGGGCCGAGCGCGCCGGCGAAATCGGCCGCGAGCGCTTGTGGCCGTTGACCGCGCTGAAATTCGAGACACTGTTTGAGCAGGCCATCGAGGGCACCCGCCATGGCACGTAAACACACCTACTTTGCCACCTTGGCCGTGGTCGCCGCCCTGGGCCTGACCGCGTTTTTGTGGGGGCGCCAGGCGGACGCCGAAAACCATGTGCTCAAGGGCAACAAAGAGGTGGTGTGGAAGGATTTTCTAGGGGTGAACGCGCAGTTCCTGTGGTTCAGCCCCGAGCGTTACCAGAAGCAGATCGATCGTCTCAAGGCGCTGGGCTTGGAGTGGGTGCGCCTGGACCTGCATTGGGATCAGTTGGAACCCGTCGAAGGCCAGTACCAAGTGGCGACCCTGGATCAACTGGTGGGCAAGCTGCAGGACAACCAACTCAAGTCGGTGTTCTACCTGGTCGGTTCGGCACCGTTCGCCACGACCGCACCGGTGGGTGCGCCGTATCAGGACCAGTACCCGCCGAAAGACCCGAACGTATTCGCCAACCGCATGGCATTGCTGGCTCAGCGCTACCCCAGCGTCGACGCCTGGCAAGTGTGGAATGAACCGAACCTGCTGGGCTTCTGGCGCCCGGTGGCCGATCCGGCCGGCTACGCCACGCTGCTGACCAGCACCGCCGCCGCGCTACGGGCCGTGACCCCGAGCAAACCGGTGGTCGCTGCCGGCATGGCGTTCTTCAGCGAAATGCCCAACGGCCAGACCATGTTGGACGCCCTCGGCGCACTCGGTGTGGCCAGCCTGAACACTGTTATCTCCTACCATCCCTACACCCAATTGCCCGAAGGCAACGACCCGGCCAACCTGGACTTTATCGCCAAGACCAGCGCGCTCAACCAGGCGCTGCGCAACGCCGGCGTGCAGACCCTGTGGAGCACCGAGTGGGGCTGGTCGACCTACACCGGTCCCAAGGACGCCCAGGACATCATCACCCCCCAGGCCCAGGCCGATTACGTGGTGCGTCGCCTGGCACTGATGAGCGCGCTGGATTACGACAAGGTCTTCCTGTTCACCTTGAGCGATCTGGACCAGCGCGCCAGCGTGCGTGATCAGTCCTACGGTTTGCTGGACATCGACGCCAACCCCAAGCCGGTCTACAGCGCGCTGAAAAACTTCCTCGACGTCAGCGGGCCAAAGCTCACCCCCGGCGACCCGCCCAGCGCCGACCAGTTGCCCGACGGCCTGTTCAGCATCGGCTGGACCCGCACCGACGGGCGCAAGTTGTGGTTTTTCTGGTCGGCCGAGGGTGGCAATGCCCACTTGCCCGGCTTGGCCAGCGCCACCCTGTATGACCCGCTGCGTGGCACGCAAACCCCGGTGAGCGGCACCCACGGGCTGACTGTCACGGTCAAGCCGAACCTGCAAATTCTGTTATGGGAGTGAGGCCTGCCATGCGCATTCTATGGATCCTGCCCTACTCGCCCTCGCCCGCCACCAGCGGCGGCAAGACGCGCCAGTTCCATCTGCTGCGCAGCCTGGCGGCGCGTGGGCACCGGATCACCTTGTTGCTGCATGACAAGCACCCGGTGTCGCTCACCGACCGCCAGGTGCTGGAAGCGTTTGTCGAACAGTTGATCATCCTGCCGCGCCGCCCGTTGCGCAGCTTCACGACCCTGGTGGCCGGGCTGTTGGCGCCCTACCCGCTGCTGGCCAGCGTGAATGGCTTGTCGGGCGAGTTGCAGGACACCTTCAATTGGTTGCTGGGTGAGCCGTGGGACGTGGTGCAGATCGAGCACAGCTACAGCTTCCAGCCTTACGAAGATGCCCTGGCGCGTAGATCCCAGCCGTTTGTGCTGACCGAACATAATGTTGAGTCTGCCCTCGGCGCGGCCACTTACGACCGTTTGCCGCGCTGGGCGCTGCCCTTCATTCGCTACGATCAATGGCGCTATGCGCGCTGGGAACGCCGAGTGATGCGCCAGGCCGCGCAGGTGGTGGCCGTCACCGACAGCGACGCGAAGACCCTGGAAAAAATAGCCGGCAAACCGGTGCCCGTGGTGGTCAATGGCGTGGACTGCGATCACTTTGCCGGCGCCCATCCCGACCCGTCGACCCGCCGTGTGCTGTTCCTTGGCAACTATGAATACGCGCCGAACGTGGACGCCATCGAGTGGGCCCTGGATGAAATCCTGCCCAAGATCTGGGTGCGCTGCCCGGACGCGCGCATGAGCGTGTGCGGTTTTGGCATGCCGGACAGTTGGCGCGAGCGCTGGAAAGACCCGCGCATCGAATGGCAAGGCTTTGTGCCCAACCTGCTGAATCTGCAATCGAGCTGCTCGGTGTTTCTGGCGCCGTTGCGCCACGGCGGCGGTTCGAAACTCAAGGTGCTCGAAGCCCTGGCCGCCGGCTTGCCGCTGGCAAGCACCGAGCAAGGCGTCTCCGGGCTGGACCTGGTGGAAGGCCTGGACTACCTCGGCGGACAAAGCGCCACCGAGCTGGCCGATGCGGTGGTGCGCCTGCTGCAATTTCCCGGCGCCGCCACCCCCATGGGGGAATCGGGCCGCGCCTATGTGCGTCGCGCCCATGACTGGAGCGTCGCCGCCAGCCAGCTGGAGCAGGTCTACGCCACCCTCGTGCCGCAAAACCAAAAGGAGCCGGCATGCGTGTAGGCCTGGATTACCGCACCGTCGGCACCTCGCCGCAATCGGGCATCAGCCGCCAGGTGTATGCGCTGGAAAGTGCGCTGCACACCCTGCCGGGCACCGAGGTCGAGCGCTTTACCGTGGCGCCTTTGGGCGATGAAACCCGGTTGTGGGCCCATTGTCCGCCCTGGGGCTGCGCCAAGACGGCCATGCATCAACCGCAGAATCGCCTGCGTTTCGAGGCGGGTTTCCTGCCGCGGGCCTTGCGCGAACAGCATATCGATCTGTACATCAGCACTTTCAATATGGGCCTGCCGCTACCACCCAAACCGCAGGGGTTGCGCACCGTCGTGCTGTTGCATGATCTGTTTCAGATCACCCTGGACAACTACCACGCCAACCGGATGAAGGCGTTGATCTACAAGACCAGCGATCGCCTGTCGATTGCCTACGCGGTACACAGCGCCGACCGCGTATGGACGCCGTCGCAGTACAGCGCCGATGAAACCGCGCGGCTGTTTCCCAAGGCGGCGGGCAAGATTCGCGTACTGCCCAACCAGGTCGACGGGTTCTCTGCGCTGGCCGCCGACCTCAGCGCACGCCAGTTGCCAGCGCGTTACTGGTTGCTGGTGGGCACCCGCGAGTTGCGCAAGAACGTGCCGTTCCTGGTGGACGCCTGGCAGCAGGCACGCAGCCAATCATCCGCCGTGCCGGAGCTGGTCCTGGTAGGCAGCCTCGATCATTTGCCCGAAGCCCAACGCACGCTGCCGGGCATTCGCGCCTTGAGCGGTGTGTCGGATGCAGAGTTGCACGCGCTGTACCGCCAGGCCTCGCGCCTGTGGCAACCCTCCTATGCCGAAGGGTTCGGCCTGCCGGTGATCGAAGCGCTGAGCGTCGGCACCCCCGTCGCGGTGGCCAGCGGTACGTCACTGGATGAAATCACCCCGCCCTCGGCCCCGCGCTTTTCGCCCACCGATGGCCCGGCGCTGGTGCACTTGATGATCGGCCTGGGTGAGCAGGCCGACGAAGAATCCCCCGAGCAACGGCGCCAATGGGCGCAGCGCTTCAACCACCAAGCCTACCGTCGGCGCCTGGCCGAACTGATCGAGGAACTGACGTGAGAGACAATCTGGCAAGCCTCGTCGCGATCCTCTTCGGCCTGCTGTTTGGCGCCCTGGCCCTGCTGCTGTCGCCGGCCAAGGCGTTTGTCGCCGTGGCCGGCCTGGCGGCGGCGGTGACCATCCTGCGCTTTCCGTTCTGGGGCCTGTTGCTGTTTGCCGCCGTGGCGACGTTCATGCCGTACTCGACGGTCAACCTGGGCATTCGTACCACGGTGAGCGAGGCGATTCTGGCCCTGACCTGGGGCGCGATCCTGTGGCACAGCTTCCTCTCGCGCCTGCCCCAGGCGCCCAGCCTGGTCCGACGTCCCACCGATCAGATGCTGCTGTGGTTGATGCTGTTCAGCGTGTTCCCCTTCATCGTCGGGCAGGTCATCACCCAGGCCGACAGCAGCAGTGGCCTGGCCAACTGGCTGCGCTGGTTGCTGAACCTGTCGGGGGTGTTCCTCGCCGCTAAATTGCTGGTGGACCAGAAGCGCCGCGAGTCCCTGGTGATCGCCCTGTTGCTCGGCACCCTGGCGATGCTGGTGCTGTCCATCGCAGTGTTCGTAAGTACGCGCTCAGGGGCCGGGATCGCGCCCATCCTGGGGCTGTTCAACTACGCCAACTTCGACACGCTCAAATTTGGTCTGGAGGCCATGTCTTCGCGCATGGGCTCGCCGTGGACCCACCCGAATGCCATCGGCGGGATCATGGCGTTGCTGCTGCCACTGGCCTTCTGTTTCGGCATGACCGAGCAAGGCTGGAAACGCGCACTGGGCCTGGGCGTGGCCTGCTTGGGAGCGGCCGCGCTGCTGTTGGCCAGTAGCCGTGGCGCGATGGTCAGCCTGGCGCTGGTGCTGATGTGGATGGCCACCCGGCGCGTGCCGTACACCGGTCGCCTGTTGATGATCGGCGCGGCGCTGACGGTGGCGCTGGTGATGGCTTATCCGCCGTTGCAGGATCGTCTGGCGACGATTTTTTCCTCGGACAACGCCAGTACCGAAGTGCGTTTTGACGAGTACCGCATGTTCCCTCAAGCCGTGGCGGCGTACCCGTTGGGCATCGGTTTCAAGGTCGACCCGCCGGTGCCGGGCACTCACCTCCTGGGCATCTCCAACCTGTGGCTGAACTACATCTACAAGATCGGCCTCGTCGGCATGCTGCTGTTTGTGGCGGTGACCGTGCGCTGGTGGCGTGAAGCCCGCCCGGAGAAAGGCCCGATCCGTCTGACCAAGGACAACGCCCTGTGGCTGGGCACCACGGCGGGGATTCTGGCGGCGCTGGTGAGCGGCTTGTTTGACCACTACTTCAGTTTTGCAGTGGTGATGGTGGCGCTGTTCTGGCTGATGGTGGGCATCAACGTACTGGAAGCGCGGCGACTGTTTCCGGCGCGCCTGCCGCAGGTCAAAACGGTGGTCTATCGCAAACCGCTGCTCAACGGCGCACAGCCCTGATGCTCGGCTCCGCCGCATGGCTGACCCTGGCGACGTTGTTGGGCCTGTGCCTGGGGTTTGCACGTGAATGGTTGCTGGTGGCGGCCTGGGGCGCGGGAGAGCGCAGCGATGCGTTCCTGATTGCGCTGTTTTTGCCCGAGGCGCTGCGCATGTCATTGGCCGGCGGCGTGCTCAGTGCGGCGGCGTTGCCGTTGTACCTGGCGCGCAAGGACGGCGAACGGCTGGACTGGCTGGCGGTGTTGTTTCCGGCCTTGATGCTGATCGCCCTGGTCACCAGCCTGCTGCTGACGTTGTCGGCGCCGTGGCTGGTGCAAGTGCTCGGACCGGGGCTGGCCGACACTGCGACGGCGATGGCCAGCAGCAACCTGCAGGTCGTCGCCTGGTGCGTACCGGGCTTGATGCTGCATGCGTTGTTCAGCATTCCGTTGCAGGCCAGCGAACGTTTTGTGCTGGCCGGGCTGGGCTCGTTGTTGTTCAACCTGCCACCCGTGACGTACCTCGCCCTCGCGGGCACCGCGACCCAACCTCACTCACTGGCCTTGGCGTGCCTCGCCGGGAGCCTGCTGATGCCACTGGCGTTGCTGCCGTCGATGTGGCGCCAGGGCTGGCGGCCGTGGCGCTGGCAACTGACCTACGCGCCGCTGCGCGAGCTGGGCGAACGTATCGGTCCCTTGTTGATCAGCAACGGGGCCAGCCAGGGCTTGGCGCTGATCGAAAGACTCGTGGCCTCGCTGCTCGGCGAGGGCGCGGTGACGTGGGTCAACCTGGCCCGCAAGCTGATGAACCTGCCGCTGATTGCTCTGATGAGCCTCAACCAGGTGCTGCTGGGCATGATGAGCCGGCGCCAGGGCGATGCGCGCCTGGCCCTGCTCAAGCGCGGCCTGGAAACCGCCAGCATGCTGACCCTGCCCGCCGGCGTCGGGCTGGTCGCTGCGGCACCGAGCCTGGTGGCGCTGCTGTTGCCCCAACAATCGGCAGACTCGCCGTTGCCGCTGCTGCTGGCGTGGTTTGCGGTGCCGTTGGTGTTCGGCGCCTGGAACGCCTTGCTTGCGCGTTACGCCTACGCCGCCGGCGACACGCGCCAGCCGCTGCGTTGCGAATTGCTCGGCAGCCTGGTCAACGTGCTGCTGCTCGGCGTGTTGCCGTTTGTGTTCGGCCTGGCCGGGATTCCACTGGCTGCGCTGGCGGGCGTGATGTGCACCGGGCTGCTGCTGATGCAGCGCCAGGCACTGCTCGGCGCCCTGCCCTGGGCACGGCACTGGCTGCTCAATGCGCTGGCGCTGGGCGTGGCGGCACTGGTGTTGTTTCGTCTTGAAGGCGTGTGGCTGCAACTGGGGGTGGGCACACTGGCCGGCGCGGCGGTGTTGCTCGGGATGGGGCTGTGGCTCAAGCCATGGCGCAAGGCATGAAGGATCGACTGGGGAGACACCCATGAAACATCGCTGGATCCAGATGGATATCGCCAAAGGCATCGGCATCCTGGTGATCGTGTATGCCCACAGCTGGTTTGTTGCGACATCCCGGGAGCTGATGTATCCGATCCTCGCGTCGTTCGTGCTGCCGTTGTTCTTCTTTCTGTCCGGGGTGTTTTTCAAGCCAGAGCAGCCGTTTGTGGAAATGGCCGTGCGCAAGGCCGATGGCCTGCTCAAGCCTTTTTTCTTCACCATGCTGTTGTATGTGATCGTGCGCGATGTGTTGCGCGGCCAGCCGTTGCTGCCGGACATCGGCGGCGTGCTGTACGCCTCGGTGGACACCATCCCGTGGCAGGCGCTGTGGTTTTTGCCGCACTTCTGGGTCGCGATTCTGTTCAGTTGGCTGCTGTTGCGCCTGATCCAACGCCTGCCGCTCGCACTGAGTTGCCTGGTGATGCTGGTGCCGCTGCTGATTGGCATCTGGACGCTGCCGTGGTTCTGGCAATTGCCGGTAACCATCGGCGGCCACGCGTGGGTGTTGCCAGGGTTGCCGTTCAGCCTGGATATCACCCTGATCAGCAGCGCGTGTTTTGTCTACGGCTACTTGCTGCGCGACTGGCTGCGCAAGCATGAGGGCTCCTTGCTGACCTTGCTGGTTTCCATCGGGTTGTTCGCTGCGGTGTTCCTCTATCGAGGCGATACCATGGACCTGGCGCAACGACGCTACGACCATTGGCTGTGGACCAGCCTGCTGGCGGTGATCGGCGTGTACCTCTGCTGGGCGTTGGCGCGGGTGCTGATGGTATCGGCACTGATCACCCGGGCTATGACCTATATCGGCCAGTCGACCCTGATCCTGTTGATCTTTCATGGCGAGATCCAACACAAGACCTTCGACCTGATGGAGCGTCTCGGGCTGCATTCATTTATCGCGGCCTGCATCGGTTTTGTCGTGGCCGTGGTGGTGCCGTTGTTGATCGGGGAAGTGATCAAGCGGGTAGCGTTCTTGCGGTTTTTCTACTTTCCGTTTCCGGTACGCAAAGCGCCTGGACAGCGCCGCTGAACCTATGTGGGAGCGAGCAGCGCCCACATAGGCCTGTGTTTCAATCGTCCAGTTGTTGCGGGGCGGGCTTGCTGCCCGGTTTGGCCGGTTTGGCGCCCTTGGCTGGCGCAGGTGGGGCCGGCTCGGGTTCTGCGGCGGCAGCGGCTTCTTTCTCCGCCATGGGCATCTGGTCGATGGTGCTGAAGAACTCCTTCAGGTCGAGGGTATCCGGTGGCACGGTTTTCTCGACTTTTTTCTCGCCGTCCTTGCCAATCAGGATCACCTTGGTGCCACTGCCCGCGCCCAGTTTGAGCGCACGGATCAGTGCGTTGGTTTCGGGCGGCGTGAGCTTTTTGTTGTCCTTGGGGTCTTTGGCGAACTTCTCGCCTTCGGCGCCGATGCTGCCGAACTTCACGGTGTAGAACACCATGGCGCGCTCTTCAAAGGACTGCTTGGTGGCAGGTTCGTCCAGTTGTTTCTTGAGGGTCGCCAGCGTGGAGTTGCCTGAATCAAGCTCCACCACCACAAGCGGCCGGGCCTTGCCCAGGTCCTGCTTGAGCGGGTTGATATCATCAGCAGCCAACAGCGGCCCCGTAAAAGCCATCAAGGTAGCCAGGGTCAGCGACCGGATGAGCATGCGCACCTCCTTTGAATTCCATGCAGGGTTCTTGAGTTTCATGTCTGCGACAGTCAAATTCAAGGATGATTCCTACACAGCTTTAAGAAAGCGTAGGTCAGGGAGCCCGCTAAGCAAGGGTTTGGCGCGAACATGCGTGATTGTTTCCGTTGATTGCGGACACATTACGAGACCTTCCAGTCCGGCCAATGCCGCGCAAACACAGGGGCCACGACAGGGTCGGCATCCACCTGCGCCAGCGTCTGGGCAAAGCCGGGGGCCAAGCCGCTCAATGCCTCACGCGCGTCGTCCCAGCGCGACACGGCTGCGGCCATGATTGCCAGTGCATTCGGCTCACCGTTCGGGTCAAACAGCTGGTGTTCGAACTGATCGGCGAACACCACCCAGGCCTGATGCAGATAGCGACGAGTCCCGGTTGCCAGCTGCGCTTGGGCCGCTTCATTGGCATTGCCCAGCCAGCGTTGCGGGTAGTCGATAATACCAATCGCCGAATAGCAATTGGCGGCGATGTACACCAGGCCCCTGATGACTTGCGCACGGTCGCCGCCCAGCAGCTGTGAGCCGGGAAACTCAAGGCCCAGGTGGATCAGGATCGCCGCACTTTCGGTCAGCACCTGGCCATCGGGCGTGACCAACGTAGGGATCTGCTTGAGCGGGTTGATGCGCGCCAGGGCATCGCTGCCCGCGCTCTCCTGCCACGAACTGGCGTCCACCCGGTGCCACGGCACCGCGCAACGTTGCAAGGCAATCTCGATCATGCAGGAGCCGGATTCGTCAGTGCCGTAGAGCGTGTACATGGGCGTTGTCTCCTATCGCTGGGGATACACCGTGGTTAAAGGTCAGAACAGCCCCATTTGTCCGCCGACCAAGGTGCTGAAATCGTCATTCACAAACGGCAGAATCGCGTCCGCCACCGGCTGCAACTGCCGGGTGACGTAGTGATCGTAGTCGATGGGGGCTTGGCGCACTTCCAGCGGCTCAGGGCCGTTGACACTGATCACATAGCTGATCCAACCGCCACGCTGGTACTGGCGCGGGCGCCCGAGGCGGTCGTTGTAGTCATCGGCCAGGCGCGCGGCGCGCACGTGGGGCGGCACATTGCGTTCGTAGTCATCCAACCGGCGGCGCAGGCGCTTGCGGTAGATCAGCAGTTCGTCGAATTCGCCGCTCAGGGTACGGCGTACGTAATCGCGGATGTAGTCTTGATGGGGCAGGCGGTGGAAGATGCGCTGGTAGAGTTCCTGCTGGAATTGCCGGGCCAGGGGCGACCAGTCGCTGCGCACGGTCTCCAGGCCTTTGTAGACCATGTCTTCGCGGCCATCGGCGCGGGTGACCAAGCCGGCATAGCGTTTTTTGCTGCCCTCCTCCGCACCGCGAATGGTCGGCATGAGAAAGCGCGTGAAGTGGGTTTCGTATTGCAGCTCCAGGGCACTTTGCAGGCCGAATGCACTGTGCAGATGCTCGCGCCACCACGCATTGACGTGCTGCACCAATGCCTGGCCGATCCGGCTGGCATCCTCCTGGGAATGGGCCTTGCCGAGCCAGACGAAGGTGGAGTCGGTGTCGCCGTAGATCACCTCATAGCCTTGAGCCTCAACCAGCTCGCGGGTCTGACGCATGATCTGGTGGCCGCGCATCGTGATCGACGAGGCCAGCCGGGTATCGAAAAAGCGGCAACCGCTGGAACCGAGCACGCCGTAGAACGCGTTCATGATGATTTTCAGGGCTTGGGACAGCGGCGCATTGTGTTCACGCTTGGCCACTTCGCGGCCCTCGGAGACACGGGCGACGATGGACGGCAGGCAATGACGCGTGCGGGAAAAACGCGCACCGCGAAAGCCTTCTACCGAGTCGCTGTCTTCCGGGTATTTGAGGCCTTCGATCAGGCCCACGGGGTCGATCAGAAAGCTGCGGATGATCGACGGGTAGAGGCTTTTGTAATCGAGTACCAGCACCGATTCGTAGAGGCCGGGACGCGAGTCCATGACAAAGCCGCCGGGGCTGGCCTGGGGCGGTTTGTCCCCCAGGTTGGGTGCGACGAAACCCTGGCGGTGCATCAGCGGCATGTACAGGTGGGTGAATGCGGCGACCGATCCGCCATTGCGGTCGGCCGGCAGACCGGTGACGCTGGCCCGTTCGAGCAGGAACTTGAGCAGTTCGGTCTTCTCGAAAATCCGCGTGACCAGTTCGCAGTCCTTGAGGTTGTAGCGCGCCAGGGCAGGCTTGTCCTCGGCGAACATGCGGTTGATTTCGTCCATGCGCTGGTAGGGCGTGGAGATGTCCTTGCCTTCGCCCAGCAGGGTTTGCGCGACGTTTTCCAGGCTGAAGGATTCGAAGCTCCAGGTGGCTGAGCGCAGGGCTTCGATCCCGTCGATGATCAGGCGCCCCGCCGCTGCGGCGAAGTAATGATTGCGGCTGCCGTGTTCGCGCCAGGCCATGGGTTCGTCGCCACGCCCGAGCATGAGCGGCACCTTGAGGCGTTGGGCATGCTCGTGGAGCACGCGCAGGTCGAACTGCACAACGTTCCAGCCAATGATCGCGTCAGGATCAAAGGTGGCGAGCCATTGGTTGAGGCGTTCGAGCAGTTGGGCGCGGGTGTCGCAGTAGTCGAGCTTGAAGTCGACTGAATCGGTTTTGTTCGGCGGGCCGAGCATGTAGACCTGGCGCTCACCGCAGCCTTCGAGGGCGATGGAATACAGGTCGCCCTGGGCGGTGGTCTCGATGTCCAGGGACACCAGTTTGAGCGGGGGGCGGTAATCGGGCGCGGGTTTCATCTGCGCGTCGCACAGCGCGCCCGTGGCGTCGGGCGTGCCGCCGAACCAGACGGGGGCTGTGATGAAGCGCTCCATCATATAGCGCTCAGGCGGGCGTACATCGGCTTCGTAGACATCGACGCCGGCCGCGCGCAGGCGCTTTTCCACATCCATCAGTTGGCGGTGCTGGCGGGTATACAGGCCCAGCACCGGACGGTGGTGGAAATCGCACAACTGCAGCGGGCGCAGTTCGATATCGCGCTCGCCCTTGAGCAGCCAATCAAGTGGCTTGCGGTGGGCTTCAGGGATAAACATCACCGAGGTCTGCACGGGTAGGCGGATAAACCTTGGCCCCTGGTCGGTGGCCAGCCAGAAACTCACCTCCGTGCCCGCCGGGGTATCGCGCCAATGCCGGGTCAGGACAAAACCCTGCTGTAAATCCACCGTACCGCACCTCAGGAATCGCTTTCAGGCGTTGATTCTACGCGGCATCGTGGCAAACGCCCCCATGAAAGCTGAAAGCGGCAAGCTCGGGCATCAGCAATGATGCCCGTTTGGTTCACGCCCGACGGGCTTTGTTCAGAAAGTCTTCGATATTACCCATTTGCTCGTCCCAGCCACGAGAGTTCATCTTGAAGGCCTTCTGGCGGCGGGCTTGGGGCACTTTGTCGAAGCCGGATTCGACCACCCGCAGCAGGATGCCCGGCGCGCGATCTTCAATGGTGAACTCCACCAGGGTGGGCGTTTCCTTGTCATAATCGACGCCCTTCTCCACCGCAAACGGATGCCACCAGAAGGAAAACAACGTCTGTGGCAGGATGCGTTCGATTTTGGCTTTCCAGACAACGTGCTCGTAACCTGAGTAGGTAATCTGGGCCTCGATGGTTTCTCCGGCCACAAAGACTTTGTCCTTAAGGGCGACGCCAAACCAATGACCGAATTGCTCGGCATTGGTCAGCGCTTCCCAGACCTGTTTGCGTGAAGCGTTGAGCAGGACCTTTCGCTCGATGCGATCTAATACGTGCATAAGTCACCTCCTCCATTGACAGTAGGCGACATCAAACAATGCGCAACCTGAGGTTGTAAGCAATGATGATGACCCCCTCCTTGAACCCGGCAATACGTTATGACTGAACCATTGAATGGAAGTTGCTTCTGCAAAGGTGTGCGCTATCAAGTGGACACATTGGATATGCCCATCAGCCACTGCCACTGTATAAGTTGCCGCAAAATACACGCGGCGGCGTTTGTCGCAACGGCCGGGGTGATGCGCGAGCATTTTCGCTGGACGCAGGGAGAGGAACTGCTCGTGGCCTTCCAATCGTCACCGGGTAAATTCAGACATTTCTGCAAGTGCTGCGGCTCACACCTGATGGCGGAACGCAGGCAGCAACCTCATGTCATTGTGCGAGTGGCGACGCTGGATGATGATCCGGGCGTCAGTCCTACCTCGCACATCTGGACGAGTCATGAAGTGCCCTGGCTTGCCTATGAGGACGTGGAGCACTGGGACGAGTGGAAGATATGACCTAGACGCGCGGATCGCCCGGTGCCTTGGCCGGCGTTGCATATTGCGGCTTCAGGTGACCTTCCTGGTCCAGCAACCAAGCATCCATGATCTGCCGCACCACCGGCCCCGCGACGCGACCACCCGCCTCGCCGTTTTCGATCATCACCGAAATTACGATTTTCGGATGTTCCGCAGGAGCAAAGCCGACAAACAAGGCGTTATCACGGTGGCGTTCCAGGGTTTTCTCGCGGTTGTAGCGTTCGCCCTGCTTGATCGCGACTACCTGGGCGGTGCCACTCTTGCCGGCGATGCGGTATTGCGCGCCTTGCGCAGCAGCCCGGGCGATACCGCGCGGATCGTGCATCACCAGTTGCATGCCGTGGTTGACCTGCTCCCAGTCACGCGGGTCTTTGAGCACAACGTTCGGCATGGGGTTTTCGTCAACGGGCGGTACGCCATTGATCGTCTTGGCCAGGTGCGGTCGGTTCCATACACCTTTGTTGGCGATCAGCGCAGTGGCCTGGGCCAGTTGCAGCGGCGTGACCTGCATGTAGCCCTGGCCGATGCCGAGGATCACGGTTTCGCCCGGAAACCAAGGCTGGCGGCGGGTTGCACGTTTCCAAGCCTGGGATGGCATCAGGCCAGCTGACTCTTCGAACATATCCAGGGAGACCTTCTGACCAAGGCCGAATTCCGCCAGATAGTCGTGCAGGCGGTCGATACCCAGCTTGTGGGCCAAATCGTAAAAGTAGGTGTCGTTGGAGCGCATGATGGCTGCGTCCATGTCCACCCAACCGTCGCCACTGTGGTTCCAGTTACGGTATTTATGGTCGAAGTCGGGCAGTTGGTAGTAACCGGGGTCGAACACCCGGGTTTGAGCGGTGACTACGCCGCTGTCCAGACCGGCGATGGCCACTTCTGGCTTGATGGTCGAGCCCGGTGCATACAGGCCTCTAAGGACGCGATTGAACAGCGGTCGGTCGATGGAGTCGTGCAGTGCAGCGTATTCCTTGAAGCTGATGCCGGTGACGAACAGGTTCGGGTCGAAACTCGGTTTGCTGACCATGGCCAGTACTTCGCCTGTTTGCGGGTCAAGGGCAACCACCGAACCACGGCGATCGCCAAGGGCCTCCTCTGCCGCTTCCTGGAGTTTAACGTCAAGGCTCAGGACGATACTTTTTCCAGGGATCGGATCGGTGTGCTTGAGCACTCGCAGCACACGGCCCTGGGCGTTGGTCTCGACTTCTTCATAGCCGACATGACCGTGCAACTCGGACTCGTAGAATCGCTCAATACCGGTCTTGCCGATGGATTGCGTGCCGCGGTACTCCACCGAGTCCAGGGCCTTGGATTCTTTCTCGTTGATGCGTCCCACATAGCCAATCGAGTGAGCGAAGTGCGCGCCTAACGGATAGTGACGGACGAACTGCGGCTCTACGTCGACACCTGGCAGGCGAAACTCATTCACTGCCAGCAATGCGATCTGTTCTTCGGTCAACTCGTAAAACAATGTCACCGGGACAAAAGGATGACGTGCCTGCTTCAGGGCTTTGTCGAACAGTCCGCGGTCCTCGGCAGGCAGGTGCAGAAGGTTGACGATATCGTCCAATTCGCCCTTGAGGTCGGCGGTGCGCTCCCGGGTGATGGTCAGGTTGTAACTGGGGCGGTTGTCGGCGAGTACCACGCCGTTGCGGTCGTAGATTAGCCCACGCGTCGGCGTGATGGGCAGCACATGAACACGGTTGTTTTCAGAGATGGTGGAGTGATAGTCGAACTGCACGACCTGCAGGAAATACATACGCCCCACCAGGGCGCATGTAATGCCAATCACCAACAGCGCACAAGCGAGCAGGCGTTTATTGACCAGACGGTGCTCTTTTTCGTGATCTTTAATCGTTATAGGTTCAGGCATTGCTACCGCATCTCGTTGAAGAAGGTCGACGCCGCATCCTGCGATGAAAGATCAATCCTTGGGAAAATGTGCTGCACCATACCAAAAATGCAGAAACACTTTGCATTGAATTCCTCAACGGTACTTGGAGGAGGGTTTGCAGATTGATGGCTAGGGGGTCGTCCTGCCGCCCCGGCGGATATACGAGAAGCGCCCCGGAGACAATCGCGGCGCTTTCCGAGCGCCCAAAACAAAACCCCATCTGCTTTCGCAAATGGGGTTTCGGAATTTAATCTTGACGATGACCTACTCTCACATGGGGAAACCCCACACTACCATCGGCGATGCATCGTTTCACTACTGAGTT
>NZ_RWIO01000008.1:0-45239 GCF_009764655.1 Pseudomonas sp. PB105 | reverse complement strand
CTTCAAACGCGGCCATGCCCAGGTACGGCACGTCCTCCATGAAATTGCCCTTGGCGTCGACAAAGCGGTCATCCACGGCCATGACTTTCAAGCCATTGAGCTTGGCCTTGGCCACGATGGCCGGGCCGAGGGACACGTCCGGCGGGCAGATCACAAAGCCCTTGGCGCCGTTGGCAGCCAGGCTGTCGATGGCAGAGAGGGTTTTTTCGCCATCGGGCACGGCGATCTTGATCACGGTAAAACCGTGTTCCTTACCGGCTTTTTCGGCGAAGGCCCATTCGGTCTGGAACCAGGGTTCTTCGGCTTGTTTGACCAGGAAGCCGATCTTTACTTCTTCGGCTGAGGCGATGCTGCTGAGGCTGCTTAACGCAACGGCGGCGGCAAGGACGCGTAGGACTTTTTTCATGAACGACACCTCTTGTTGTTGTTTTTGAGTCTTGGGGTTTAACCGGCAAAGCGATGGCAAGGTTTGCCAGGAATATCCACTTCAATAGCCAGCACCGCACCGTCCAGGGGGTGATCCAATGGACTGGCGGCACTGGTGATGTACAGCGTGGTGAGGTCGGGCCCACCGAATACGCAACTGGTGGGCCGGCTGACGGGCAATTCAATGATGCGATCCACCTCGCCATCGGGCGTCAGACGCAACAGACAACTGCCGTCCCAACGGGCATTCCAGACATAGCCTTCGGCATCCATCGCCGAGCCATCCGGACCGCCCCGTGTGTGCGGGCCGAACCAGACCTGTGCCGGTTCGAGTTGGCCGTCGGGCTGGATCGCATACTGGTACAACGTTCCATCCATGCTGTCGCCAAAGTGCACCCGGCTGCCCTCCTCGTTCCAGAGCAAGGTGTTGGGAATGCCCAGGCCGCTCAGCAACGGCTTGACCTGCCCATCGGCGTCGATGCGAAACAGGCCACCGGAACGCCGTGTGATCGGCAGGTCTTCGCCGTGTTCGCCGATGTTGTTCTGCATGGTGCCCAGCCACAGCCGCCCCTGGGCATCGCAGCGCGCTTCATTGCCACGGTTGCCCGGTTGCGGGTCGGCCACGCACAGCAGGGTCAGGGCTTCGGTGACCAGGTCCAGGCGGTAGACACCGCTGCTCAAGGTCACCAAGGCATCGCCGCTTTCACACGGGATAAAGGCCGAGACGTGCTCGGGCAATTGCCAGATCTGCAACTGCCCGTCCATCAGGCGCAAGGCCTGTTTGCCGGCGATATTGACCCAATACAGCGCCTGGGTGGGCGCGTCCCAGAACGGGCCTTCGCCCAATTGCGCACGGTGTGCAGTGACGGCCTTACACGACATGAAACCTCCGGGTTCCTTACAGCGAATCGCGCGATGGCGTGCCATCCACCAGGCGCTGGATACGCAACGGGTTAGCGTTTTTCAACGCATCGGGCAGCAGGCTATCAGGGTAGTTCTGGAAGCACACCGGACGCAGGAAACGATCGATGGCCAAGGTGCCTACCGAGGTGCCACGGGCATCGGACGTGGCCGGGTACGGGCCGCCATGCACCATCGAATCGCAGACTTCCACGCCGGTCGGGTAGCCGTTGAGCAGGATGCGCCCGACTTTCTGTTCCAGCAGCGGCGTGAGTTCGGCGAACTGCTGAAAGTCCGCCGGCTCGCCAATGATCGTGGCGGTGAGTTGACCATGCAGGCCATGCAGCGCGGCGCTGAGTTGGGCCTGGTCCGCCACTTCGATAAACACCGTGGTGGGGCCGAAAACTTCTTCTTGCAGCACGTCATCGCCATCGAGCAACAGGCGCACATCGGCCTTGAACAGCTGCGGCTGCGCCTGATTGCCCGCCTGGGTGCTGCCCGCCAGATGTTGAATGCCAGGGTGCGAGAGGAGTTTTTCCAGGCCCTTGCCGTAGCTGCTCAAGGTACCGGCGTTGAGCATGGTTTGCGCCGGTTGCTCGCCGATCAAGTGCGCCACCTGCTGGGTGAACGCAGTGAATGCCGGCGAGGCAATGCCGATCACCAGGCCAGGGTTGGTGCAGAACTGGCCACAGCCCTGCACCACCGACGCGGTGAGGTCACGGGCGATGGTTTCGGTCCGCACCTGCAGAGCCTGGGGCAACACGATCACCGGGTTGATGCTCGACATCTCGGCAAACACCGGGATCGGTTGCGGACGCGCCGCGGCCATATCGCAAAGGGCGCGGCCACCTTTGAGGGAGCCGGTGAAGCCCACAGCCTGGATCGCCGGGTGCTTGACCAGCGCCTCGCCGACGCCACCGCCAAAGATCATGTTGAACACACCGGCCGGCATCTCGGTCGCTTCAGCGGCGCGGATGATTGCATTGGCGACCTGTTCAGCCGTCGCCATGTGCCCGCTGTGCGCCTTGAACACCACCGGGCAGCCGGCGGCCAGCGCGGCGGCGGTGTCACCGCCTGCCGTGGAGAATGCCAAGGGGAAATTGCTCGCGCCAAACACCGCTACCGGGCCGAGGCCGATGCGGTATTGACGCAGGTCCGGACGCGGCAGTGGTTGGCGATCCGGCAGGGCTTTGTCGATGCGCGCACCGTAGAAATCGCCGCGACGCAACACGGTTGCGAACAGGCGCATCTGGCCGCTGGTACGTCCGCGCTCGCCCTTGATGCGGGCCGCAGGCAATGCGGTTTCACGGCAGACCAGCTCAACGAAGTTATCGCTCAGCGCGTCCAGCTCGTCAGCGATCGCATCCAGAAATTGTGCGCGACGTGCGGCGCTCAATGCACGGTACGCCGGGTAAGCCTGCGCGGCGGCCTGGGCGGCGGCGTCGACTTCCTGTGCGGTGGCCTGGTAGAACGCCTGGGGCAAGGCTTCGCCGGTGCTGGCGTCGACGCTTTGCAGCGTAACGCTGCCGTTGGCGCTACGCTGGCCGCCGATGAAGTTGTGGCCGAGAAACTGGGTCATGTTGCGCTCCTTAAAGGGTGATGACATTGCCGGGTTCGAACACCGCATCGACGCTGCCGACACTGTTGATCAACGGCGCGCCGAACTCAGCCTGGCTGATCTCGAACACATCCCCCGGTTGGATACGTATACCGTCGGCGAATGACAAGGTGGCGGTGCCGAAGAAGTGAATGTGCACGTCGCCCGGCTTGAGGAACTGGCTGTACTTGAAGTGGTGGTATTCGAGGTTTTCCAGGCTGTGGCACATATTGGCCTCGCCACTGAGGAATTCGTTCCGCCAGATTTCCTCACCGTTACGCAGGATGCGGCTGGTGCCGGCCAGGTGCTGGGGCAGTTCGCCGACGCGCAGCTCAGGGCCGTAGCTGCAACTGCGCAGTTTGGAATGGGCCAGATACAGGTAGTTCTTGCGCTCCATTACGTGGTCGGAGAACTCATTGCCCACCGCGAAGCCCAGGCGATAGGGCTTGCCGTCGTGGCCGATCACGTAGAGGCCGCCGATTTCCGGCTCCTCACCGGCATCTTCGGCAAATGGCGGCACCGGGAAGGCCTGGCCTGGGCGCACCACGATGCTACCGTCGCCTTTGTAGAACCATTCAGGCTGCACACCCGCCTGGCCGGCGGCGGGTTTGCCACCCTCCACGCCCCATTTGAAGATGCGCATGGTGTCGGTCAAGGCGCTGTCGTCACCGCCCTGGTGCATTTTGTCCCGCGCCGCGGCGCTGCCCAGGTGGGTCAGGCCGGTGCCACTGATCAGCATGTGGGCCGGATCGGGGTGGTCCAGGGGCGGCAGGATTTTTTGTTCGGCCAGCAAGGCGGCGTAGTCGTGGCTGTCGCCCAGGCCGAGGCTGTCGACCTGCTGCTGCAGCTTGACGCCCGCTTCGATGGCGGCCAGCGCCAGTTCGCGCACGCTGTGGGCGCTGCGCACTTCACGCAGTTGCTTGCCTTCCACCACGCCAACGCGGCGCTCGCCATTATTGAGTTCGAACTGCACTAAACGCATGAAGGTTCTCCTAGATTAAGTACGTGTGGCGCCACGGGCGCTGGCGGCGAACTGGTCGGCGGGCAGCACATGCTTGCGCTCCAGCAGGCGATAGACCACGCCGGTCAGCAGCAGCCCGAACAGCATCACCCCGGACAGGAAGTACAAGCCCGAGGCCAGGTTGCCGGTGTATTCCTTGAGTGCGCCGATCACGAACGGGCCGATATAGCCGCCGAGGTTGCCCACCGAGTTGATCAACGCGATGCCAGCCGCCGCACTGGCGCCGGCGAAGAAGCGCCCCGGCAAGGTCCAGAACACCGCCGTGCACGAGAACATCGCAAATGCCGCCAGGCACAGCGCCGCCATTTGCAGCACCGGCACACTCAGCCAGGCGCTGCAGAACAGGCCGATGGCGCCCAGCACATAGAGCACGGCGAGGTGGCCGTAGCGGTCATTCAAGCGGTCGGAACTGCGCGGGATGATCAGCAGGCCAATGATGCCGAAGATGTACGGCACGGCCGAGATGAAGCCGGTGGTGAGGTCACTGCCGCCGAACTGTTTGATCAGCGTCGGCAGCCACAGGCCCAGGCCGTAGATGCTCAGGGTCACCGGCAGATAGAACAGCGCCAGCAGCAACACGCGTTTGTCCTTGAGCGCATGCAAGGGATTGCCATGGCGGGTCTGGCCGTAGGCTTGCAGGTCTTTGTTGAGTTCGTCGGTCAACCAGGTTTTTTCGGCGTCGGTCATCCACTTGACCTGCCTGGGACCATCCGGCAGGTAACGCAGCACCGGCCAGGTCAGCAGGATCGCCGGGGTGCCGATCACGATAAACAACCACTGCCAGCCGTGCAGGCCGAGGATGCCGTCCATGCCCAGCAAGCCGCCGGACACCGGGCCGGTGATCATCATCGCGATGGGTTGGGACAGGATGAACAGCCCGAGGATCTTGCCGCGATGGCGCACCGGGAACCACTGGGTGATGTAGTACAGCACGCCTGGGAAGAACCCGGCTTCGGCCGCACCGAGCAGAAAGCGCATCACATAGAAGCTGTGCGGCCCCTGCACGAACGCCATGCCAATGGTGATGGCGCCCCAGGTGATCATGATCCGTGCGAACCAGCGCCGCGCGCCGAAGCGGTCGAGCATCAGGTTGCTGGGGATCTCGAACAGGAAGTAGCCGATGAAGAACAACCCCGCGCCCAGGCCATAGGCTGCATCACCGATACCGACGTCGGCGCCCATGTGCAACTTGGCAAAGCCCACGGCGGAGCGGTCCACGTAGGCGATCAGGTAGAGCAGGATCAGGAAGGGAATCAGTTTCAGCGTGATGCGCCGGATAAGCCGCAATTCCTCGCTCATGGGGTCGATCTCCGATTGTTGTTCTTATAGGAATCGGGGATGCCTCTCGCGGAACATCCGCCAGGGTCATACCTCAGTTAAGCCAGACTATATAGTAGGACTATTTGCAAAACAACTCTTCCAAAGCGAACATTTTGCGCTTATGTTTAGCCGCAGAGAGAACATATAGTCATACAATAAGAGAATCGATCATGTCTGATAAAAAGCCCGGCCTACGCTCCGCCCAGTGGTTTGGTACCGCCGACAAGAACGGCTTCATGTACCGCAGCTGGATGAAGAACCAGGGCATTGCCGACCATCAGTTCCATGGCAAGCCGATCATCGGTATCTGCAACACCTGGTCGGAGCTGACCCCGTGCAACGCGCACTTTCGCCAGATCGCCGAGCACGTCAAACGCGGCGTGATCGAGGCCGGCGGCTTCCCGGTGGAGTTCCCGGTGTTCTCCAACGGCGAATCCAACCTGCGCCCCACTGCCATGCTGACGCGCAACCTGGCGAGCATGGACGTGGAGGAAGCCATTCGCGGCAACCCCATCGACGGCGTGGTGCTGCTGACCGGCTGCGACAAGACCACCCCCGCCCTGCTGATGGGCGCCGCCAGTTGCGACGTGCCGGCCATCGTGGTCACCGGCGGGCCGATGCTCAATGGTAAGCACAAGGGCCAGGACATCGGCTCGGGCACCGTGGTGTGGCAGCTCAGTGAACAAGTGAAGGCCGGCACCATTACCCTGGATGACTTCCTTGCTGCCGAGGGCGGCATGTCGCGTTCGGCGGGCACCTGCAACACCATGGGCACCGCGTCGACCATGGCCTGCATGGCCGAGGCATTGGGTACCTCGCTGCCGCACAACGCAGCGATTCCGGCGGTGGATGCGCGGCGTTATGTGCTGGCCCATATGTCCGGCATGCGCGCCGTAGAGATGGTGCGCGAAGACTTGAAGCTGTCGAAGATCCTCACTAAAGAGGCCTTTGAAAACGCGATCCGCGTGAACGCCGCCATCGGCGGCTCGACCAACGCCGTGATCCACCTCAAAGCCATCGCCGGGCGCATCGGCGTCGAGCTCGACCTGGACGACTGGACCCGCATGGGCCGTGGCATGCCGACCATCGTCGACCTGCAGCCGTCGGGCCGCTTCCTGATGGAAGAGTTCTACTATGCCGGTGGCCTGCCCGCCGTACTGCGTCGCCTGGGCGAAGCCAACCTGATCCCGCACCCGAACGCGTTGACCGTCAACGGCAAGTCGCTCGGCGAAAACACCAAGGACTCGCCGATCTACGGCCAGGACGAAGTGATCCGCACACTGGACAACCCGATCCGCGCCGACGGCGGCATCTGCGTGCTGCGCGGCAACCTGGCGCCATTGGGGGCGGTACTCAAGCCATCGGCCGCCAGCCCGGAGCTGATGCAGCATCGCGGCCGTGCGGTGGTGTTCGAGAACTTCGACATGTACAAGGCGCGCATCAACGACCCCGAGCTGGATGTGGACGCCAACTCGATCCTGGTCATGAAAAACTGCGGGCCCAAGGGTTATCCGGGCATGGCCGAAGTCGGCAACATGGGCTTGCCGGCCAAGCTGCTGGCCCAGGGTGTGACCGATATGGTGCGTATTTCCGATGCGCGCATGAGCGGCACGGCGTATGGCACGGTGGTGTTGCACGTCGCGCCGGAAGCGGCCGCGGGCGGGCCGTTGGCCACGGTGAAGGAAGGTGACTGGATCGAACTGGACTGCGCCAACGGCCGTTTGCACCTGGACATCCCCGACGCAGAGCTGGCGGCGCGCATGGCCGACCTCAAGCCACCGCAAAACCTGATCGTCGGCGGCTACCGCCAGCTGTACATCGACCATGTGTTGCAGGCGGACCAGGGCTGCGACTTTGACTTTCTGGTGGGTTGCCGTGGGGCGGAAGTCCCCCGTCATTCCCACTAATTGGGATGCTATGATGCCGCGTCTTTAAGCCAGAGCCTCCCCGTCGTTATGGATCACCAGCCGCCCAAGCCGCGCAAGAGCATGCATGCCCAGATCGTTCAGGACTTGGGCATGCACATCGTTTCCGGCCGCTTCAAGCCCGAAGAAAGACTGCCCATGGAGGCCACGCTCTGCGAGGAGTACAAGGTCAGTCGCTCGGTGCTGCGCGAGGCAACCCGGGTGCTCAGCGCCAAGGGCCTGGTGTATTCCAAGCCACGGGTGGGCGCGGTGGTGAGGCCTCGGCTGAAGTGGCACCTGCTGGACCCGGATGTGTTGTCATGGTTGATGCAGTCCACGCCCCACAGTGAATTCTTCAATACCCTGGCCGGGGTGCGGCGCATCCTCGAACCGGAAATCGCCGCCATGGCCGCCTCGACGGCGACCGATGAAGACATCGCCACTATCGAAAAAGCCTACACCGGCATGGAAACCGCGAAGACCCACGAGGACCTGTTGCAGGCCGACCTGGACTTCCACCGCGCCATTGCCGACGCCACGCGCAACGACCTGCTGGCGTATATGTGCAACATGCTGTCGTTGCCGTTGCGCGAGTCGATCAATATCACCAACCGCCGCCCGGACATCCAGGGCCTGAGCCTGCCCCGGCACAAGGCGATCCTCACCGCGATCCAGAACCGTGACGCGCTGGGCGCACGGCATGCGTCGCTGGTGCAGCTGGATGACACGCGGGTGGCGTTGGATACGGTGATGAATGTGCTCACGCCGCTCTAGAGCCTGGTGAAAGCAAATGTGGGAGGGGGCTTGCCCCCGATGGCAATAGATCAGTCAATATTGCTGTGACTGATCCACCGCTATCGGGGGCAAGCCCCCCTCCCACATTGGAGCTGTACAGGCCGTTAGAGGGTGTAGGCGATGCCGACCTGGACTGTGCGCGGGGCGCCTGGGTAGGCGTAGATGTTGCCGAACGCGCCCTCTTCATACTCGCGGTTGAACAGGTTCTTCACGTCCAGGTTCAGCCGCACCTTGTCGTTGAGCTTGTAGTAGCTCAGCAGGTCGACGACGGTGTAGGCGCCCATGGAGAACGCCGTGTTGGCGGTCTGGCCAGCACGCTGGTCGACGTATTTGCCGCCAGCGCCCAGGCCCAGGCCTTTGAGGGCGCCGTCCTGGAACTCATACACGTTGAGCAGGCTGAAGCTGTTGCGGGGGATGTTCAGCAGGCGTGTGCCGGAACGAATGGTGTTGTCCTTGGTGACTTCGGCATCCACGTAGGCGTAGCCGCCGATCACGCGCCATTCAGGGGTGAGGTTGCCGGCGACGTTGAGGTCGAAGCCTCGGCTGCGGACTTGGCCGGCTGCAACGCTGAAGGTGTTGTCCACTGGGTCGGTGGTCAGTACGTTTTTCTTCTCGATCTGATAGATCGCCGCATCGACGCTCAGCTGACGATCCAACGCTTCCCACTTGACGCCCATTTCATAGGACTTGCCTTTCTCCGGCTCGAACCCGCCACCTTGGCGAGCAGCGCCGGTGTTCGGCTTGAAGGAACGTGCGGCGTCGGCATAGACCGCGACAGTATCAGTAAGGTCGTAGATCACGCCCACGCGTGGGGTGACGGCGTTATCGGCGGCTTGCCAAGGTTTAACGCCGGTCACATAGCTTTCGTAATCATGTTCAAACCGCTCAAACCGCGCACCCGCCAACACTTTCAAGCGCTCGGTCAGCGCCACTTGGTCCTGCACGAAGGCCGCATAGGTCTTGAGGTTTTCTTTGTCGTGGGTCGGTGTGCGCGTCAACGTTGGGCGCGGCTGGCCGTAGACGGGATCGAAGATGTCAATCGGGTAAGTACCCGCAGCAGCGCTGGAACGCTGAATGATCGACTTGTAGTCGTAATCTTCATACTCGATACCGGTCAGCAAAGTGTGATCGAAACCACCCATGGAGAAATGCCCGGTGAGGTTGAGCTGGTAGTCCTTGTCGGTCCATTCCAGCTTGCGGTAGTTGAAGTTGCGCTGCAGCGTGCGGCCATCGGCGCTCAGGCCGTTGGCTTCAATCGCATTGCCCTGCAAGGTGCCGTCCAGCCACTGGAACCCACCGCCCAGCGTCCAGTTTTCATTGAGCAGATGCTCGAAACGCAACTGCGCCATGCTGTTGTCGTTGTGCAATTTGCCGACGTCTTTATCACCCCAGAAAGTATCGCGCGATGCATTACCTTTTTGGGTGGGGTAACGCGTCAAACCACGATCCAACGGATGATTGTTACGCATGAAGTCACCTTCAAAGATCACCTTCGTCTCATCGGTAGCTTGCCAGGTGATCACCGGCGTCACGCCGTAGCGTTCGGTTTCCACATGGTCACGGAAGGTGTCGCCGCCCTCGCCCACCACGTTCAGGCGATAGGCCAGGCGACCTTCTTCATCCAGCGGGCCGGAGGCGTCCAGGGTGCCGCGTTTCATGCCTTGGTCATTCAACTGGCTGCCGAGGGTCACGGTACGCTCGGGCAGCGGTTGCTTGGACACCACGTTGAAGGTGCCGCCTGGGTCGCCACGGCCGTAGAGCATGGTCGCTGGGCCGCGCAGTACTTCGAGGCGTTCGATGGTGTTGGCGTCCGGCATGTTCGGGTAGCCACGGTTGATCGGGAAACCGTTGCGGTAGAACTCGCCGGTGGTGAAGCCGCGCACGGTGAAGGTGGTCAGGCCCTGGCCGCCAAAATTGTTGGCACGGCCGACGCCGCCGGCATAGTCGAGGGCGTCTTGCAGGCGGGTAGCGCCGATATCCTCGACTACATCCTTGGACACCACGCTGATGGACTGCGGGGTTTCATGAATCGAGGTGTCGGTACGCGTCGCACTGGCTGAGCGTGTGGCATGGTAGCCCTTGACCGGTCCCTGAGCGGTTTCATAGTCGGCCGTACCGGTCACATTGGTCGCTTGCAACTCCAGGCTGGTTTGCTCGGTAGGCGCGACATCCGCCCAGGTGAAGGGGGAAAACGCCTGCAACACGCAGATTGAAATCAGGGTACGACGCATGGATGTTGGACCTAGTGAATGAGCCAGATGGGACGGCAAACCTGCCAAGAATTCGCGGGGCATGCTATACCATCGCATTCTTGTTTGATATCTATTCTCATTAGTTATTTTTTGCGTATCTGCTTTGTATCAAAATCAAGATAAAGAAAAGCCACTCGATTGAGTGGCTCCCTACACTGCGTGGCTCGCCTCAGCGATACCGCTCCAACCAATGCGCGTAAGGCGCCGGCAAGGTCCAGGAGGACTTGTCCACGCCCAGCTCCTTGGCCGCAAAGTACGCCCAATGCGGGTCGGCCAGGTGCGCACGACCCACCGAGACCAAGTCCAGATGCCCCGCCTGCAACGCGCCTTCTGCCAGTTGCGGCGTACCAAACCCCCACGCCGACGTCACCGGAATACCGGCTTCACGCCGCACGCGTTCGGCAATCGGGCCCATAAAGGCCGGGCCCCACGGGATATTGGTGTCGGGAATGGTGAAACCGACGCTGACGCTCAGCAGGTCCAGGCCACCGGCCTTGAACTTACGTGCCAGTTCGATGGATTCGGTGAGGGTCTGCTCGTCACGGCCGTCGTATTCGATCACGCCGAAACGCGCGGTCAATGGCAGGTTTTCCGGCCAGACTTCGCGTACGGCGGCCAGGGTTTCCAGGAGGAAGCGGCTGCGGTTGTCGAAGCTGCCACCGTAGGCGTCAGTGCGCTGGTTGGAATGCTCGGAGAAGAAGCTCTGGGCCAGGTAACCGTGGGCGAAGTGCAGTTCGATCCACTCGAAACCGGCGTCACGGGCACGGCGGGCGGCGTCGACGAAGTCCTGTTTAACCCGAGCGATGTCTTCCAGGGTCATGGCACGCGGTACGTTGGGCAGGTTCGCACCAAAAGCGATGGCCGAGGGCGCGATGGTTTCCCAGCTGCGGTCGTCGGCGGACGAAATATGGTCATCCCCTTCCCACGGACGGTTGGCGCTGGCTTTACGGCCTGCGTGGGCAATCTGGATGCCGGGCACCGAGCCTGCGGCCTTGATGGCCTGGACCATCGGCACGAACGCCTGGGCGTGGGCATCGCTCCAGATACCGGCGCAGCCTGGTGTGATTCGGCCTTCCGGCGCAACGGCAGTGGCCTCGACCACCAGCAAACCGGCGCCGCCACGGGCCATGCCGGCCAGATGCACGTGATGCCAATCGTTGACGATGCCGTCGTCGGCCATGTATTGGCACATCGGTGGGATGGCGATGCGGTTACGCAGGGTCACGTCTTTGAGTTTGAACGGTTCGAACAGAGCGGACATGGAAAACTCCAGCAGCAAGTGAGTGATTCGATAGTTCGATGGTAATCGAACAATGGTATTCAGCGATACCCCCCTGTTATCATCCGTCCCCATGCGAGCCTTCAAACACCCTACCCTTCAAGACCTGACCTTAGAGCGTCTGCTGTACGCCTTGAGTGATCCGGTGCGCCTGGAAATTGTCCGCTACCTGGCGGGCGTGCCAGAGGCAACCTGTGGCGAACTGGACGGTGGGCGCCCCAAGTCGAGCATGTCCCACCACTTCCGGGTACTGCGCGATGCGGGCCTGGTGCACACCCGCAGCGTGGGCACGACCCATCTGAACTCGTTGCGCGCTGAAGAGCTGGAAAGCCGGTTTCCAGGATTGCTGGCCAGCGTTCTCAGCCAGCGCTGAGGCTGATTGCCTCACCGTCCAGGTACACGCGGTCTTTGCCGTTGTGCTTGGAGGCATACAGGTTGCGGTCGGCACATTTAAGTACCGCCGACATATCGGCCCCCGCCGAAAAGCGCGCCATGCCCGCGCTGCAGGTGTAGTGGTGAGGTGGGGCCACACTGCAGCGGATCGACTGCAACAGGCGGAGCGCGAAATCACTGGCGACTGAAGGGTCATCGCCCACCAATAGCACGCCGAACTCCTCGCCGCCGATCCTGCCGAAGCTATGACTGCCCGGCGTCGATTTGAGGCAACCGGCCATGGCGCAGAGGATGGTGTCGCCGACATCGTGACCGAACTGGTCGTTCTTCAACTTGAAACTGTCAATGTCCAACATCATGAAATAGCCGCTCTCGCCTGCCGCAAGCAACGCGGCGAAGCTCTCCATAAAGGCGCGTCGATTCAGGATGGAGGTCAGGTAGTCTGTTTCAGCCAGTACCCGAAACTCACTCTCGACCAGCAACACCGAGCGCAGGTTTTTCAGGTAGGACACATTAAGAACGCAGCCAATCGAAACGGACGCCGCGCAAAAGATAAACAAGTAAATATCGACGCCTTGGTAAATACCTACCGGAATATGGGGCCAGGCCATTAACCACACCACGATCGCACACACCAGAAAGTCCTGGACCGCGATAAACAGAATTGCACTGCACGCCACCAAGATCACTGCCAGCGGCAAGGCAAACACCTGCAACTGCAGGTCGGTGCGAACAACGTAGGTAAACCCGGCCGTCAACAGCGCCATGTAGACCACCCCCAGCGCCCGCCACAAATAATAGTGAGTGACGCGTCGGTGAAGCCGATACACAACGATCAGACAGAGGGTGACAATGACGGCCTGCACGCCCAGCAGCTTAGCGTGATCAGCCATCAGCACTCCAACCCACGCAATAATCCCGATAAGCTCGGCCTGTGCGATCGCGGGTGACAATAGCCTTTGCATCCGTGGCCTGAGTTTCAAAATAGCTGGCACCCCTTCACTCCTTGCGAATAAGCAGCCTACTGACTGTCGGCCTGACTCGCTTGCAGACTCAACAAGCAAGTTGCAAACGAATACGCCATAAAGCGTCTTACCAGATAAATAAACGGTGGCAGTACCTCAAGCATGGTCTTGGAATGGATTTTGAAATACCCCCGGTCAGCACCTTCTTGAACCAGACGAATAACGTGGGTTTTAGACACCGACAACTGCTCGGCGATTGAAAGATAAGACGACGACCTGAAACTTGCGCCCTGGTTATCCAGCGAACACGCGTCGTTATAAATTGCGAGCATCAACATATGTCCTGCATCGCGGTTTACCAGCCAATAACAGTCAGGCAGTAACAGATCAATCGTCAAATTTTCATTGAGCAACGTCGAATAACCTTTGAAATAACGGGAGAGATACGCACGATCATCCAACGCGCTCAAGTTCCGCAAAACAGCTTCGTCGGCGCACATCATCTCCAACGGCTCCACCACGGACGCCAGCATCAACCGGATTTCCCCACACGCCTGGGAAGATGGCCTGAACACGCGCAAGCGGCTGTCATCCGGATGCCCGGCCACCTTCATGAACCCCAGCGCCCTGAACAGCAGGAATATGGATTCCAGGCTGTTTTTCGAACAGAACCTGCGCGCCACGCAGAATTCTTTTACTTCCGACAGTAATGGCACGGGTTTGGAGAAATAGGTGCTCAATAATGTGTAGGACACCATCAAACGGTTGAACTTAAGTGCTGTCTTGTAGAAAAACGCTCTTTTTGAATAGGGCTCCAGCAACATCTTGTAATGATTACGCACGCACGCTTCAAATTTCACATGACGCTCCAATGCTTGCGCCGTATGTTCCATCGCCAACTTCAACGAACTGCCACACATGAGAAAGAGCCCTGATCAAACAACTTGGATTATGATCTCAATGCAGTACCGGTAATGGCGTTTTGCCTTGAACGCAATCTATCGCGATTAAGTAAAAGGACATCGTCGCTACCAAAATTGTTCCAACATCCCGAAGTGGCTTAAGCGTTTCAGTTGCCCAGCGAACCTTCCCCCCAACCCGGCGTCCGAGCTAAGGCACTGTTGCTTACCGCTCACCGCGAGGTTGTCGTTTGAAAGCCGCCATCATCAAAAAGTACCGCCTGATCATCAAGACCATGGGCTACGTAGGCTGGTCGCTGTTCTGGCTGTTGCTGTGGGATATCGCCGTCACGGTGGATTTCATGCTGTTTCTCAATGCCAAGATCAACCTGCCGCTGATGCCCCTTACGCTGCTGGGTTCGGCGCTGATTGTGCTGATCAGCTTTCGCAACAGCAGCGCCTACAACCGCTGGTGGGAGGCCCGCACGCTGTGGGGCGCGATGGTCAATAACTCGCGCAGCTTTGCGCGCCAAGTGCTGACCCTGCTGGACGACCCCGGCAGCGACGTGAATCCGGTCAAATCCACCCTGCTGCGCCGCCATGTGGCCTACGTCAACTGCCTGGCCGCGCATCTCAAAGGCGAGCCGTGCCCGGATGAAGTCCGCGCGTTCATCCCCACCGAGGAATTTGCCCGCAACGGCGCCACCAATAACTTTGCCAACGATATCCTCACCGGCTCGGCGGCCATCCTGGCCCGGGAATACAAGGCCGGGCACCTGGACAGCATTCGCCTGGCCCGGCTGGAGTCAACCCTGGTAGACCTGTCCAACGCCCAGGGCGGCATGGAGCGTATCGCCAACACGCCACTGCCCTACCCTTACGTGTATTTTCCACGGCTGTTTATCTCGTTGTTCTGCCTGATCGTACCGGTGGGCCTGGTCGAATCCCTGGGCTGGTTCACCCCGCTGGCGTCCACGGTGGTGGGCTTTATGCTGCTGGCCATCGAACGCATCGGCACCGATTTGCAAAGCCCGTTCCGCTCCAGCGAACACCAGATCCAGATGGAAGCTATCTGCGAAACCATCGAAAAGAACCTGCAATCGATGCGACGCGACGCCCTGGCCGACGACCAAATCGGCTGATCACCACTGCGGCCCTAAAGTGCGTGACTTCGCGGTCGATAAACCGGAGGTACGCATGGGCCACACCCCCTCATAACAACACATGCGACGTTCAGCGCTACCCACTGCCTTGCCAAAACTATAAATACTCCGCAGGTGAAGTCATGAATATCAAGCAGAAGCTGACCTGGGCGTTCGCAGCTATCGCGTGCGTCCCCGTCATCCTGGTCGCCGTGTTGGTAGTGTTGAACCTGCGCGAGGGGGCCCAGGCCAATTTCCTCGACAGCAGCGGGCGCGAGATCCGCCAGATCGACAATGGCATGAAGCAGTTTTTCGACGGCATCAGCCAGAACGTCGACTTTGTGGCCAAGGACCCGCGTGTTATCGCGGCCAAGGACCTCAAGAGCTACGCCGGCGCCGACGCCGCGCAAATCCCCCTCACACCCACGAATAAAGCACTGCTGGATATCTTCGACCAGTTCGCCAAAAGCCATCCGAGCACCGCTTACCTGTCCCTGGGACTGAGCGACGGCGGCTACGCCAGTTGGCCGGACGACACCAAACTGAACAACTACGACCCCCGCGTGCGCCCTTGGTACAAAGCGGCCATCGCCGCGCCTGGCGCTACCGTGCGCACCGGCGCCTACTACTGGGCACCGGATGACGTAGTGCTGATCGGCACCGTGCACACCGTCGCTGACGCCACCGGCAATATCCTCGGTGTGGTCGGTCTGGACGTGTCGCTCAAGCAGCTCACCGAACTGGTGCGCAACATCAAGCTGGGCGACAGCGGCTACCTGATGCTGGTGGAAGCCAACGGCAACGTGCTGGTGGACCCCAGCGATGCCAAGCACAACTTCAAGCCCCTGGCGGACCTCGGCCCCAACTACGCGGAACTGTCCAAGCGCGGCGACGGCGTGACCCAGATCGACATCGACGGCGTGGCCTACATGGCCAACGTGGTCAGTTCCAAAGACCTGGGCTGGCGCTTTATCGGCCTGATCAAGCGCGACGAAGTGATGGCCGGCGCCACCAGCCTGACTTGGCTGATCGCCGCAATTGCCGCCGCGCTGGCGGTGGTCTTTGCGATTGTCGGCGCCAGTTTCGCCAGCGTCATCGTGCGTCCGATCCGTGGCGTGGCCGACGGCCTGCAAGAAATCGCTGAGGGGGAAGGCGACCTCACGCGCCAACTCAAAGTGCAGGGCAAGGACGAAACCGCCAGCCTGGCGGGCTGGTTCAACCAGTTCCTGAGCATGATTGCGCAACTGGTGCAGCGCATCGGTAACGCGTCATCCGACTTGCAAACCGCCGCCGCCGACACCAGTGAAGTGGCCAACAACATGAACCAGGCCGCCGGTCGCCAGCGTGAAGCCGTGGAACTGGTGAGCACTGCGTTCAACGAAATGGTCGCCACCGCCAACGAAGTTGCACGCTCTTGCAGCGCCGCAGCCACCAGTGCCGACGAAGGCTACCGCGATGTGCACACCGGCCAGCAACACATCGGCGAAGCCACCGGCAGCGTGCTCAAGCTCAGCGAAGACCTGCAGAAGTCGACCCAGACCATGCAGTTGCTGGAGCAGGACAGCCAGAACATCAACACCATCCTCGACACCATCCGTTCGATTGCCGAGCAGACCAACCTGCTGGCACTCAACGCCGCAATTGAAGCCGCACGTGCCGGTGACCAGGGCCGTGGCTTCGCCGTGGTTGCCGACGAAGTCCGCGCCCTGGCGCGTCGCACGGCTGACTCCACCGGCGAAATCGACAGCCTGCTGGGCAACCTCGCCCGCCGCACCCAGGAAGTCACGCAGCAGATGCAAGGCAGCCTGCTGGTGTCCCACACCAGCGTGGAACGCATCCAGCAAGCCCGCGACAGCTTCGACAAGATCCGTGGCTCGGTGGACTCGATCCGCGACCAGAACACCCAGATCGCCACGGCCGCCGAAGAACAGCACCAGGTGGCCGAAGAGATCAACCGACACATCGCGCAGATCCATGCCGATGCGCAGTTGGTTGAAGGCTTCGCCCATTCGGCGCAGACCGGGTCAGGTCGTTTGACGGATATTTCCGGTCAGCTCAAAGGCCTTGTGGGGCGCTTCAAGTTTTAAGCTTTCTCAGCCCGGGGTCGCTTGGGTGGGCGTGTATTGGCTACTATAGCCACGTATTACCCGCCCTTTGCCCAGCCACTCCGGAGCCTCAATGCCCACCCCCAAGGACACTGCCCCCGACAGCAGCCCACCGATGATTCCCGAGCAGCGCCGCGAGCAAATCCTGCGGCAATTGCGCAAGCATCAGGTCATGAGCGTGCACCAGTTGATGGAAATGTTCGACTGCTCGCACATGACCGTGCGCCGTGACATCGCGCTGTTGGAGCAGGAAGGTCGGGCGTATTCCGTTACCGGCGGGGTCAGGATCGCCAGCCAGTTGCACAGCGAACCAAGCCATCAATCCAAAGCCGTGGTGGAATTACCGCAAAAGCAGGCGATGGCAAGGTCGGCGGCGCGGTTGCTGCACGCGGACATGACCGTGTACCTGGACGCCGGCACCAGCACCCTGGAAATTGTGCCGTATATCAAGGCGCTGTCGGGCATGACGGTGGTGACCAACGACTTCGGAATCGTGCAGGCGCTGATGGATGCGACACAGGTGACCGTGATCCACACTGGCGGCCAACTGGACCACGATAACCACTCCTCCGTCGGTGGGCTGGCCGTGGCGACGTTGCGCCAGGTGGTGACGGATATCGCGTTTGTGTCCACCAGTTCGTGGGACCTGCACCGAGGCATCACCACCCCCTCGGCGCTGAAGGTCGAGGTCAAGCAAGTGGCAATGCAGTCAGCGGCTCAGGTGGTGCTGGTGGCGAGCAGTTCCAAGTACGGCACGTTCAGCATGTACCGCATCGCCGGGCTGGAACCGTTCGACGTAATCATCAGCGACGACGACCTGGCCCCGGCTGCGGCAGACGGCATCCGCAAGCGCGGGATTGAACTGATGCTGCCGGGTGATCCGTTGCCGGAGTGATGCCCTAGCCCCCTCCCACATTTGAGCGCTGTTGGCAGGCAGAAAGGCTCGTCGACTATTGAGCAGTTTTCCAGTCCCGCAACCATTGCAAGCCTGCCGAGGTGTCGCCCTTTGGCCGGTATTCGCAACCGACCCAGCCGTCGTAACCCAACTGGTCCATCAGGTCGAACAAGTACGGGTAGTTCAGCTCGCCCAGGTCCGGCTCGTGGCGGTACGGCACGCCGGCAATCTGGATATGGCCAATGCCGGCGAAGTCGCGGCGCAGTTTGGTGGCTATATCACCTTCGACGATCTGGCAGTGGTAGCAGTCGAACTGCACCTTGAGGTTGCTCGCACCGACTTCCCGGCAGATGGCGTGGGCCTGGTCCTGGCGGTTGAGGAAGAACCCCGGCATGTCGCGGGTGTTGATCGGCTCCAGCAATACCGTTACGCCAACCTGCGCCGCCGCGGCGCTGGCGTAGGCAAGGTTTTCCAGGTACACGGCGTGATGGCGCTGGCGCAGGTTTTCCGACGGCAGCAACCCCGCCATGACATGCACGCGGCTGTTACCGAGCACGTCGGCGTACGCCAGGGCGCGGTCGAAGCCGCTGCGAAACTCGGCTTCGCGCCCCGGCAGGCTGGCAATGCCCCGCTCCCCTGCGGCCCAGTCGCCCGGTGGCGCGTTGAACAAGGCCTGTTCCAGTCCGTTATCGCTCAGGCGCTGCCTGAGCACCTGCGCGTCGTAGTCGTAGGGGAACAGGTATTCCACCGCATCAAAACCATCGGCCTTGGCCGCGGCGAAGCGCTCAAGAAAGTCGTGTTGCGGATACAGCATGCTCAGGTTGGCGGCAAAACGAGGCATAAAAACTCCCAGGAGTCAGACAAAAGGCCAGATCAGCAGGGTAATCAGGAAACCCAAGGTGCCGAGCAACGTCGTGATCACCGTCCATGTGCGCAACCCGTCGGCCACATTAAGCCCGGCAAGCTTGGTGAAGATCCAGTAGCCGGCATCGTTGATATGGGACATGGCCAGCCCGCCACCACCCATCGCCAGGCACAGCAGCGCCAGGTGGTTGGGCGTGAGGTTGAGGGTGGCGATCAGCGGGCTGATGATACCGGCCGTGGTCACCAGGGCAACGGTGGTGGAACCTTGCACCGCCCGCAGCAGCATGGTCAGCAAAAAGCCCAGGGCCAGCACCGGCAGGCCGGTGGTGCGCAGCATGTCGGAGACCACGGCGCCGATCCCGGTGTCCACCAGCACTTTGCCGAACACCCCGCCGGCACCGGCGATCAGGATCACCATGGCCACGCCCGGCAGCGCCGAGCCGATCACGTCCGAGACCTGGGTGCGGCTCCAGCCCCGACGAGAGCCCAGCAGCCAGGCGCACAGCAAGGTATCAATCAACAGCGCCACCAACGGCGCACCAAGCACGGTCATCACCCCACGCAGCACCGATTCAACCGGCAGCAGCGAGGTGGCCAGGGTGCCCAACAGGATCAGGACGATCGGCAGCAGAATCAGGCTCACGATCAGGCCGAAACCCGGCGCCGGGGCCGCTGGCAACTTGGCGACGATGGCGCTGGTGGACTCTTCCAGGCCCATGTGGGACTCGGCAACGCCAGCCTGCTGCACCGCTTTGTCGTTGCCGTGGGTCCAGGCTTTCAAATCGTCATTGGTGACGTGGGGGCCATAGACTTCGGCACGAATGTCGTCGGTCATCGGGTAAAAGCGGCGGGTCATGCGCCCCGCCACGCGATAGCCGACGTAGCAGAGCAATGCAGTGATCGGCAGGCCGAACATCAGCACCCGACCCAAATCCGCCCCCAACTGACTGGCCGCCGCCACGGCGCCTGGATGGGGCGGCAGGAATGCATGCACCGTCAGCAGCGCCGCACACATCGGCAAGGCGAACATCAGCAGCGGTTTGCGCGCCCGGCGCGCCACGCCGTAGGCCAGCGGCATCAGGATAATCACCCCGACCTCAAAGAACACCGGCACGCCGATGATGAACCCGGCGATGGTCAACGCCAATGGCGTGCGGCTGTTGCCGAATCGCTCGATCAGCGACTTGGCCAGGGCCTCGGCGCCACCGGAAAGCTCGATGATCCGCCCGATCATCGCGCCCAGGGCGATGATGATCGCGATATGACCGAGGGTCTTGCCCATGCCGCCTTCGATGGTCGCCACCAGGTCGGCCGGTTTCACCCCGGCCACCAGCGCCACCACGATACTCACCAGCATCAGCGCGACAAACGGCTGGAATTTGTACTTGAGGACCAGGAATAGCAGCAGCGCAATACCCGCGCCGGCAGTCAACATCAAAATCAGTGGGCTCATTCGAAAATGTCCTGTTGTTATTGTTTTTTGGCGCAAGCCGGCCCCGTCGAAATCCGCAGGCGGGTCTCGCTGGAGGCTTGCAGTGTCGGTCTACGGGTTACCAGTGCGCGCCGAACGTCTCGCGCAGTTCATCCAATGCCGCTTGATCCATCGGCGCGGGCCGAGGGTTGCTCATCAACCAGAGCCTGGCGGTTTCTTCCAACTCTTCCAGGGCATAGCTGGCCCTGGCCACTGAGCTTTCCCAGACCACCGGTCCGAGGCGTTCGAGCATCACTCCGCGCACACTGTTGGCCAGTTGCGCCACTTGCTCGGCGACCTTGGGCGAGCCAGGGCGTTGATAGCCGATCAATGGAATGTGCCCGACCTTCATCACTTGGTAGGGCGTGAGCGGTGGCAGGATATCGTCGTCGCGCCAGACACCGGCGAGGGTCAGCGCCACCAGATGGGTGGAATGGGTATGCACCACGCCGCCCACCGAAGGATTGCGGTCATACACCTGCCGATGCAGGGCCAGGGTCTTCGAAGGTTTATCCCCGGACACCCACTCGCCTTGCAGGTTGACCTTGGCAATCGCCGCCGGCTCAAGACGGCCGAGGCAGACGTCGGTAGGGGTAATCAGCCAACCATCGTCGAGGCGCGCGCTGATATTGCCGGCGCTGCCGACGGTGTAGCCGCGCTGATAAAGGCTGCGGCCGACGTCGCAGATTTCTTCGCGCTGGGCCTGCTCGTCGATGCCGCTCATTGGGCATCTCCGGCCAGGTGCGCGAGGGCTTTGGCAAAGAAGTCGCGGCCACCGAAGTTGCCCGACTTCAGCGCCAGCGCCAGCGGTTCGGCGGAGCTGCTGAGCGTGGCCGGCACGCCGGGGTCGATCTGCGCACCGATCTGCAACAGGTTGACGCCAAGCGCCTTGACCACGGCGCCGGAGGTCTCGCCGCCCGCCACCACGAAGCGCCGCACACCTTGCTCGCGCAGGCCGGCAGCAATCTTGCCCAACGCCTCCTCCACCAGCGCCCCGGCGCGTTCGACGCCGAGTTGTTGCTGCACCGCCTTAACCTCGGCCGGGGTGCTGGTGGCGTAAATCAACACGGTTTGTGAACTGTCACGGGCAAAGGCCAGCGCCTGTGCGACCACAGGCTCACCCGCGGCCAGGGCGACGGGGTCAATGCGCAACGCCGGGCGACCGGCTTCGCACCACGCGGCCACCTGGCCGAGGGTCGCTACCGACGCACTGCCTGCCAGCACCACTTCGCCGCCGCCGACCGTGGGCAATGCGCTGACATCCAAATCACGCAGTTTACCGGCGCGTCGAAAATTGCCCGGCAGGCCCAACGCCAGGCCCGAGCCGCCCGTCAGCAACGGCAAGTCGGCGCAGGCACTGCCCAATGTGTAGAGATCCTGGTCCGACAGCGCGTCAGCGATGGCGATGCCCACCCCTTGCTCGCGCAGCTCGGCAATCTTCTGGCGTGTAGCCTCGACACCCGCAGCGACCGCGTCGTAGCGCAGCAACCCCACCGGTAATTGCGTCTGCTGTTGCAGCACCCGCACCAGGTTCGCGTCGCCCATGGGGGTCAACGGGTGGTGCTGCATGCCCGATTCGCTGAGCAACTGGTCCTGCACAAACAAGTGGCCACGGAAAATCGTCCGGCCGTTTTCCGGGAAGGCCGGGCAGGCCAGCGTGAAGTCACTGCCCAGCGCCTTGAGCAACGCCTCGCTGACCTGGCCGATATTGCCGGCGGCGGTGGAATCGAAGGTGGAGCAGTACTTGAAGAAAATCTGCTCACAGCCCTGCTCGCGCAGCCACTCCAACGCGGCCAGTGATTCTTCGACGGCCTCGACAGCAGGCGTGGTGCGCGACTTGAGCGCGATGACGATGGCATCGGCATCCAGCCCATCGGCGACTTCGCGGCTGGGAATGCCAATGCTCTGCACCGTACGCATACCGCCGCGCACCAGCATGTTGGCAAGGTCGGTGGCGCCGGTGAAACCGTCGGCAATGCAGCCCAGCAACGGGCGTGCGGTGGGGTTAGTCATGGAGCGGTCCTCACACAGATTCGGGCTTGGCGGTCGGCAGATCGATGCCAGGGAAAATCTTGATCACCGCCGAATCGTCCTCGCGGCCGAAACCGGCGCTGGAGGCCTGCATGAACATCTGGTGCGCCGTGGCCGACAGCGGCAGTGGAAACTTGCTCGCACGGGCGGTATCCAGCACCAGGCCCAGGTCCTTGACGAAAATGTCCACGGCCGACAGCGGCGTGTAGTCGGCCTTGAGAATGTGCGGCACGCGGTTCTCGAACATCCACGAATTGCCGGCGCTGTGGGTGATCACCTCATACAAGGCATCGGCGTCGACCCCTTCGCGCAGGCCCAGGGCCATGGCTTCGGCGGATGCGGCGATGTGCACCCCGGCGAGCAATTGGTTGATGATCTTGACCTTGGAGCCCAGCCCGTGGACATCGCCCAGGCGATAGACCTTGCCGGCCATGCCCGCGAGTACCGCTTCGGCCTTGGCATAGGCGGCCTGCGGGCCGGACGTCATCATGGTCATTTCGCCGGCGGCGGCTTTGGCCGCACCGCCGGAAATCGGCGCATCCAGGTACAGCAGGCCGTGTTCGCCCAGGCGCTGGCCCAGTTCTACGGCGTAGGTCGGCGCCACGGTGGCACAGCCGATCAACAGGCTGTCTGGCCGCAACGCCGCCACGGCACCGCCTTCACCAAACAACACGGTCTCGGACTGTTCGGCGTTGACCACCACCGTGATGATCACATCGCACGTGTCCGCCATGTGTGCGGGCGATGTGCACGCCACTCCGCCTTCGCCGGCGAACTGTTGGGTGACTGCCTCACGCACATCACACGCATGCACATTGAACCCGGCGCGCAGCAGCGAGCGGGCAATGCCCAGCCCCATCGCGCCCAAACCGATCACACCGACATTCTTATTATTCATGGGTACTCCAGGGGAAAACGGCGGCTGACACCACACCGGCGAGCCGCGTTGGAATTGAGATCGATCATCCACCAATGAACGGATTATGTGAAGTATTTTTTCCATCTAACATTTTTTAACATCGACTCGATTAAATCTCACACCCGCCCTTTATCGCCTCACCTCATTTTCGCCACTTGTGCTTTGCGTATTATGGTATACCATCATACGAAATCCTCCCCCACACCTGATGGAGCCGCTCATGAGTTTCGAAATCCGCAAGATCGTCAGCTATGTAGAAGAGACCTTTATCGAGGGCGGCAAAGCCTCCGACACTCCGGTAAAAATGGTCGGCCTTGCCGTCGTACTGAAAAACCCCTGGCTCGGTCGCGGTTTCGTGGAAGACCTCAAGCCTGAGATCCGCGCCAACTGCTCCGACCTCGGTGCCCAGATGGTCGAGCGCCTGGTGAGCATCATCGGCGGCGCTGAAAAGATCGAAGCCTATGGCAAGGCCGCCGTGGTCGGTGCCGACGGCGAGATCGAACACGCCAGCGCGATCATCCACACCCTGCGCTTTGGCAACCACTACCGTGAAGCGGTCAAGGCCAAGAGCTACCTGAGCTTCACCAACAAGCGCGGCGGCCCAGGCACCTCGATCCAGGTGCCAATGATGCACAAGGACGACGAAGGCCTGCGTTCGCACTACATCACCCTGGAAATGCAGATCGAAGACTCACCGCGTGCTGACGAAATCGTCGTGGTACTGGGTTGCGCCGACGGCGGCCGTCTGCACCCGCGCATCGGCAATCGCTACATCGACCTGGAAGAACTGGCGGCGGAAAACGCCCAGTAAGCACGGCCGGCCACCACAACAAAAAGCATGCAGGAGCGCTCCATGATTCGGCTCACCGCTGAACACACACCGGCTGGCACCAGTTACCTGGCGACCGGCCAAGGCCAGCCTGTGGTTTTGATCCACGGCGTGGGCCTGAATAAAGAAATGTGGGGCGGCCAGGTGGTTGGCCTGGCCACGAATTACCGCGTGATCAGCTACGACATGCTCGGCCACGGCGCCAGCCCCCGCCCGGCCGCCGGCACGCCGCTGCTCGGTTATGCCGACCAGTTGCTGGAACTGCTCGACCACCTGCAACTGCCCAAGGCAACGGTGATCGGCTTTTCCATGGGCGGCCTGGTAGCGCGTGCCTTTGCGCTGCATTACCCGCAACGCCTGCAAGGCCTGGTGGTGCTCAACAGTGTGTTCAACCGCAGCCCCGAACAGCGCGAAGGCGTGATCGCCCGCACCGCCCAGGCCGCCGAACATGGCCCGGATGCGAATGCCGAAGCGGCGCTGTCGCGCTGGTTCAGCCGCGAATACCAGGCGGCCAACCCGGCGCAGATTGCTGCGCTGCGCGAAACCCTGGCGGGCAACGATCCCCAGGGCTACCTCACCACCTATGAACTGTTTGCGACCCAGGACATGTACCGCGCCGACGACCTGGGCAGCATCCAGGCGCCGACCCTGGTCGCCACCGGTGAGCTGGACCCCGGCTCCACGCCGCAGATGGCCCGGCAACTGGCCGAGCGCATTCCCGGCGCGACCGTTGCGGTACTGCCCGAGCAACGGCATATGATGCCGGTAGAATCGCCGCGCCTGGTCAACCAGCTGCTGCTGGGGTTTCTTGAAACGGCACACTCCCAACAACACCCGATAAAGGGGATCGTGGCATGACGCTTGAACGCTTCCAGATGTGCATCGGCGGTGAATGGGTCGATGCCCTGTCCGGCAAGACCTTTGACAGCCTCAATCCGGCGCTGGCCGAGCCTTGGGCGCAATTGCCCGACGCCGACGAAGCGGATGTGGAGCGCGCCGTACAGGCCGCCCAAACCGCTTTCGACAGCCCGGCCTGGCGCGGCCTCACCGCCACCGCACGGGGCAAACTGCTGCGTCGCCTGGGTGACCTGATCGCCGCAAACACAGAGCGACTGGCCCAGCTGGAAAGCCGCGACAACGGCAAGCTGATCCGCGAGACCCGTGGCCAGGTCAGCTACCTGCCAGAGTTTTTCCACTACACCGCAGGCCTGGCCGACAAGCTTGAAGGCGGCACCCTGCCGCTGGATAAACCCGACCTGTTCGCCTACACCGTGCACGAAGCCATGGGCGTGGTTGCCGCGATCATTCCGTGGAACAGCCCGCTGTACCTCACCGCGATCAAGCTCGCACCGGCCCTGGCGGCGGGCAACACCATTGTGATCAAACCGTCGGAACATGCCTCGGCGACCATTCTCGAACTGGCACGCCTGGCGCTGGAAGCCGGGATCCCACCGGGTGTGGTCAACGTGGTCACCGGTTACGGCCCGAGCACCGGCGCCGCCCTCACCCGCCATCCGCTGGTGCGCAAGATCGCCTTTACCGGCGGCGCTGCCACGGCGCGGCATGTGGTGCGCAGCAGCGCCGAGAACTTCGCCAAGCTGTCCCTGGAATTGGGCGGCAAGTCACCGAACATCATCTTTGCCGATGCTGATCTGGACAGCGCCATCAATGGCGCGATTGCTGGCATCTACGCGGCGTCCGGGCAAAGCTGCGTGTCCGGCTCGCGCCTGCTGGTGCAGGCTGAAATCTACGACGAATTCGTCGACCGCCTGGTGGAACGCGCCCAGCGCATCCGCATCGGCAACCCCCAGGACGACGCCAGCGAAATGGGCCCCATGGCCACCGCGCAGCAACTGGCCGTGGTCGAAGGCCTCGTCGCCGATGCCATCGCCGAAGGCGCGCGCCTGCGTACCGGCGGCAAGCGCCCACAGAACCTCGGCGAGGGTTGGTTCTACGAGCCGACGCTGTTCGAGTGCGACCGCAATTCGATGAAAATCATGCAGGAAGAAGTGTTCGGCCCGGTGGCCTCAGTCATCCGTTTCAAGGATGAAGCCGAAGCTCTGGCCATCGCCAACGACTCGCAGTTCGGCCTCGCCGCCGGTATCTGGACCCGTGACCTGGGCCGCGCCCATCGCCTGGCGCGGGACGTGCGTTCGGGGATCATCTGGGTCAACACCTACCGTGCGGTGTCGGCGATGGCGCCCATCGGCGGTTTCAAGAACAGCGGCTACGGGCGCGAAAGCGGCATTGATTCGGTACTGGCCTACACCGAGCTGAAGACGGTGTGGATCAACCTCTCCCAGGCGCCCATGCCTGATCCTTTTGTGATGCGTTAAGAGTCCACGACCATGATCGAACCCGGCATTTATAAAGACGTGATGAGTTCCTTCCCCTCCGGCGTCACGGTGGTCACCACCCTCGACCCGGACGGCGGTATCGTCGGCATTACCGCCAGCGCGTTCAGCGCGCTGTCGATTGACCCGGCGCTGGTGCTGTTCTGCCCCAACTATGCGTCGGACACCTACCCGATCCTGCGCGACAGCAAGCGGTTTGCGATCCACCTTTTGTCTGCCGACCAGACCGCCGAAGCCTACGCCTTTGCCAGCAAGGGCAAGGAAAAAGCCAAGGGCATCGAGTGGCACCTGAGCGAACTGGGCAACCCGCTGCTGGCCAAGGCCACGGCGATCATCGAGTGCGAGTTGTGGCGCGAATACGATGGCGGTGACCACGCGATCATCGTCGGCGCGGTGAAGAACCTGATCCTGCCCGCCGAACCGGTCACGCCGATGATCTACCACAAGGGCAAGCTGGGCCCATTGCCGACGCTGGCGTGAGGCGCCCAGGGGGCCGTGAGGGTTTGTCGCTTAAAGAACGCAGCATGATAAACTTGGGCACGATTTTCGGCCCTCAATCGGCCCCCGGCCGGCCGAGGCCTCCAGTCAACCGCCACATTCAGAGCTAACCCCATGAAACGCGCGCCCCTCGACGACAGCTTCAAGGTCAATCACAACCCGGTCACCCTGCGCGAAATCGTGTTGGAAAAACTGCGCAGCGCCATCATGAACTTCCAGTTGCTGCCCGGTGACCGCCTGGTGGAGCGCGACCTGTGCGACCGCCTCGGCGTCAGCCGTACCTCGGTACGCGAAGCCTTGCGTCACCTGGAGTCCGAAGGCCTGGTGGAGTTCGCCGATGCCAAGGGCCCGCAAGTGGCAATCATCACCCTGGCCGACGCCGTCGACATCTATGAACTGCGTTGCGTGCTCGAAGGCTTGATCGTGCAGCTGTTCACCCTGCGCGCCAAGGCCAAGGACATCAAGGCCCTGGAAAAAGCCCTGGAAGAAAACCGCAAGGCCCTCAAGGACGGTGAACTGCAACAGGTCATCGACTCGGTCCAGGGCTTCTATGACGTGCTGCTCGAAGGCTCCGGCAACCACGTGGCCGCTACCCAATTGCGCCAGTTGCAGGCCCGCATCAGCTACCTGCGTGCCACCTCCGTGTCCCAGGAAAACCGTCGCGGCACCAGCAACCAGGAAATGGAACGCATGGTTCAGGCGATCAAGAGCGGCGACCCGCTCGCGGCCCACCAAGCGTGTGTCGATCACGTGCGCGCCGCCGCCGCCGTGGCTCTGGATTACCTCAAGCGCAAACAGGAAGAGACCGGCAAGACGCCGGAAATCACCCTGCCGATCGCGCTCAAAGAACCGCGCATAGGCCGCTGACCGTGCCCAGCCCGCGCTTTTGCCCGACCTGCGGCGGCAGTGACCTCGGTCACCAACTGCCACCGGGCGATACCCATGAGCGCCTGATGTGCCGGGGCTGCGGCTATATCCATTACATCAATCCCAAGATCATCGCCGGCTGCATCATCGAGCAGGACGGCAAGTACCTGCTGTGCCAACGGGCTATTCCCCCGCGCCCCGGCACCTGGACCTTGCCCGCAGGCTTCATGGAAGGTGGCGAAACCACCGAGCAGGCGGCATTGCGCGAGGTGTGGGAAGAAAGCGGCGTACGCGCCGAGATCGTCTCGCCCTACTCCATCTTCAGCGTGCCGAAGATCAGCGAGGTGTACATCATCTTCCGTGCGATTGCGCTGGAGATCACCGGGCAGTTCGGGCCAGAGACGCTGGATTACAAATTCTTCGCACCCGAGGACATTCCCTGGGACAGCATCTACTACCCGGCGATCCGGCAGATCCTCGAGCGTTATATCGAGGAAAGGCAGGCTGGGGTGTATGGCATTTATATCGGCAACGACGACAGCGGCAAGATTCACTTCATTCGCTGACCTCAAGGCCAAACACGAATCAAAATGTGGGAGGGGGCTTGCCCCCCGATGGCGGTGGTTCAGCTACCTTATTCAGTGGCTGACACACTGCTATCGGGGGCAAGCCCCCTCCCACATTTGGACCACTATTTGGCTTGATAACTAGGGTGCCAAGCCTTCCACAATAATGATCTGCGCCACCCCCGCCCCCTCACGGTGCGCCTTGGCTTGCTGATACTCGGCAGACTCATAACACGCCACCGCCTGCTCGTAGCTATCAAACTCGATCACCACATTACGCTGCCGTGCCGGCGCGCCTTCCAGCGCCTCACTGCGCCCGCCCCTGGCCAGAAACCGCCCGCCGAACTTCGCAAACGCCGCCGGCGCGCGCTGGGTGTATTGCGTGTACTGCTCTGCATCAGACACATCCACATGGGCAATCCAATAGGCCTTCATCGTGACATCCTCTTGTTTAGAATTTGTGGTATACCATAATACATACAACCAACAAGTCGAGCATTTCACATGGCCTTCAACAGCATTGCAGACATCATCGAAGACTACCGCCAAGGCAAGATGGTGCTTCTGGTGGACGACGAAGACCGGGAAAACGAGGGTGACCTGTTGCTGCCCGCCGCCTGCTGCACCGCCGAGACTATCAGCTTCATGGCCCGTGAAGCCCGCGGCCTGATCTGCCTGACACTCACCGACGAGCACTGTCAGCGCCTGGGCCTTGAGCAAATGGTGCCGAGCAATGGCAGCGTGTTCAGCACCGCGTTTACCGTGTCCATCGAAGCCGCCACGGGCGTGACCACCGGCATCTCCGCCGCCGACCGCGCACGCACCGTGGCAGCGGCCGTGGACATCAATGCCGGACCGACCGACATCGTGCAGCCGGGGCATATCTTCCCGTTGCGCGCCAAGGATGGCGGCGTGCTGACTCGCGCCGGGCATACCGAAGCCGGTTGCGACCTGGCGCGCCTGGCTGGGCACGCGCCGGCCTCGGTGATCGTCGAAGTAATGAACGACGACGGCACCATGGCCCGCCGTCCGGAGCTGGAAGTCTTCGCACGCAAACATGGCATCAAGATCGGCACCATCGCCGACCTGATCCACTACCGCCTCAGCACCGAACGCACCGTGGTGCGCATCGGTGAGCGCGACCTGCCCACGGTGCACGGCACCTTCCGCTTGATCACCTTTGAAGACCGTATCGACGGCGGCGTGCACATGGCGATGGTCATGGGCCAGTTGCACCGCGATACACCTGCACTGGTGCGCGTACATGTGATCGACCCGCTGCGCGACCTGGTCGGTGCCGACTACAGCGGCCCGTCAAACTGGACGCTGTGGGCTGCCTTGCAACGCGTAGCGGCCGAAGGCAGCGGCGTGGTGGTGGTGCTGGCCAATCATGAGTCGTCCCAGGCCCTGTTGGAACGCGTACCGCAACTGACTCAGGCGCCGCGCCAGTTCAGCCGGTCGCAGTCGCGCATTTACTCGGAAGTCGGCACCGGAGCGCAAATTTTGCAGGACCTCGGGGTGGGCAAGTTGCGCCACCTGGGCCCACCTTTGAAATACGCAGGCTTGACCGGTTACGACCTCGAAGTAGTGGAAAGTATTCCCTTCGTTTCATGACCCGGCCAGATAGCCGGTATGGCAAAGTGCTTGCGCAAAGTTTGGAATACCATAATATGATATTCCATAGGTTGGATGACCTTTATAACGTCATCCACACCGACTGCTCCCGATAGGCGGGCATCCAAAGCCCCGCTCATAAACACAACAATGAGGGCGTAAAAATGGTGTTGAACAAAGGTGCAACCGCAGCGCTGTTTGCGGGACTACTGAGCGTGACCAGCCACGTCGCGCTGGCGGCCGAAAGCGTCAATTTCGTGAGCTGGGGCGGTAGCACCCAGGATGCGCAGAAGCAGGCGTGGGCTGACCCGTTCAGCAAGGCCAGCGGTATCACCGTCGTACAGGATGGCCCCACCGACTACGGCAAACTCAAAGCCATGGTCGAGAGCGGCAACGTGCAGTGGGACGTGGTGGATGTGGAGGCCGACTTCGCCTTGCGCGCCGCCGCCGAAGGCCTGCTCGAACCGCTGGACTTTTCGGTGATCCAGCGCGACAAGATCGACCCGCGCTTCGTCTCCGACCACGGCGTCGGTTCGTTCTTCTTCTCCTTCGTGCTTGGCTACAACGAAGGCAAGCTCGGCGCGGGCAAACCCCAGGATTGGACCGCGCTGTTCGACACCAAGACCTACCCCGGCAAACGCGCCCTCTACAAATGGCCAAGCCCTGGCGTGCTCGAACTGGCGCTGCTGGCCGACGGTGTACCCGCCGACAAGCTCTACCCTCTGGACCTGGACCGCGCCTTCAAGAAACTCGACACCATCAAGAAAGACATCGTCTGGTGGGGCGGCGGCGCGCAGTCGCAACAACTGCTGGCCTCCGGCGAAGTCAGCATGGGGCAGTTCTGGAACGGCCGTATCCACGCCCTGCAGGAAGACGGTGCACCGGTCGGCGTGAGCTGGAAGCAAAACCTGGTGATGGCCGACATTCTCGTTGTGCCTAAAGGTTCGAAAAACAAAGCGGCAGCGATGAAATTCCTGGCCAATGCCAGCAGCGCCAAGGGCCAGGCGGATTTTTCCAACCTGACCGCCTATGCGCCGGTGAACATCGACAGCGTGCAGCGCCTGGATTCAGTCCTCGCACCCAACCTGCCGACGGCGTATGCCAAGGACCAGATCACCCTCGATTTCGCCTACTGGGCCAAGAACGGCCCGGCCATTGCGACACGGTGGAATGAATGGCTAGTCAAATGAAAATGACGGCAACCACACCGACCGGGAGCGCCCTCGGCGCTGCCGGTGCGGTACCGGCCAAGACACCCTCGCCGTCCCTGGCACAGCGCTGGCGCGGATCGAGCAACCTGATCCCGGCCCTGCTGTTTCTCGGCCTGTTCTTCCTCGCGCCGCTGATCGGCCTGCTGCTGCGCGGCGTGCTGGAGCCGGTGCCGGGCCTGGGCAACTATGAACAGCTGTTCGCCAACTCGGCCTATGCCCGGGTGTTGCTCAATACCTTTTCGGTGGCGGGACTGGTGACCTTGTTCAGCCTGCTACTGGGCTTTCCGCTGGCCTGGGCAATCACTCTCGTGCCGCGTGGTTGGGGGCGCTGGATGCTGAGCATTGTGCTGCTGTCGATGTGGACCAGCCTGCTGGCCCGCACCTATTCCTGGCTGGTGTTGCTGCAAGCCTCCGGGGTTATCAACAAGGCGTTGATGGCCATGGGCATCATCGATCAGCCATTGGAGATGGTGCATAACCTCACCGGCGTGGTGATCGGCATGAGCTACATCATGATCCCATTCATCGTGCTGCCGTTGCAGGCGACCATGCAGGCCATCGACCCGATGATCCTGCAGGCCGGCTCGATCTGCGGCGCGAGCCCGTGGACCAACTTCTTCCGTGTCTTCCTGCCGCTGTGCCGGCCGGGGTTGTTCTCCGGCGGGCTGATGGTGTTCGTGATGTCTCTCGGTTACTACGTCACCCCGGCGCTGCTCGGCGGTGCGCAGAACATGATGCTGCCCGAGTTCATCATCCAGCAGGTGCAGTCGTTCCTCAATTGGGGCCTGGCCAGTGCCGGCGCCGCGTTGCTGATCTTCATCACGCTGGTGTTGTTCTACTTCTACCTGAAGCTTCAGCCGGAATCCCCGGTTGGCGCCAGCAACGCGAGGTAAGCCGTCATGCTCCTGACCCCCAACGCCATGAGCCGCAGGATGCGCTTGGGCCTCTACACCACCACCGGGTTGATCGGCCTGTTCCTGCTGCTGCCGATCGTGTTTATCGTGCTGCTGTCGTTCGGCTCGTCGCAATGGCTGGTGTTCCCGCCGCCCGGCTGGACGCTCAAATGGTACGGCCAATTCTTTTCCAACCCCGATTGGATGAACGCCGCCATGGCCAGCCTCAAGGTCGCGGTGTTGACCACGGTGTTCGCCGTCGCCCTGGGCCTGCCCACCGCGTTTGCCCTGGTGCGCGGGCGCTTCCCCGGCCGCGAGTTGCTTTACGGCCTGTTCACCCTGCCGATGATCGTGCCGCTGGTGATTATCGCCGTGGCGGTGTATGCGCTGTTCCTCAAGCTGGGCTACACCGGCACGATGTTCGCCTTTGTGGTCAGCCATGTGATCGTTGCGCTGCCGTTTACCATCATCTCGATCATCAACTCGCTGAAGCTGTTCGACCAGTCGATTGAAGACGCGGCGGTGATCTGCGGCGCCTCGCGCTTGCAGGCCGTGTTCAAGGTGACGTTCCCGGCGATTCGCCCTGGGATGGTCGCCGGTGCACTGTTCGCGTTCCTGGTCTCATGGGACGAAGTGGTGCTCAGCGTGATGATGGCCAGCCCGACCCTGCAAACCCTTCCCGTAAAAATGTGGACCACCCTGCGCCAGGACCTGACGCCTGTGATCGCCGTCGCCTCGACGCTGCTGATCGGCCTCTCGGTGCTGGTCATGGTGATTGCCGCCGCCGTCCGCCGGCGCACCGAAACCCGCGCTTGAGCGCCGAGGATTAAGACATGAGTGCAGTGATCAAAGACCCCGTGCAAACACCTGGCCAAAGCCTGGTGAGCCTGCGCAACCTGAACAAGTTCTACGGCGAATTTGCTGCCGTGGACAACATCTCGCTGGACATCCAGGACGGCGAATTCCTCACCTTCCTCGGCTCCAGCGGCTCTGGCAAAAGCACCACCCTGTCGATGCTCGCCGGTTTCGAAACGCCGAGCAGCGGCGAGATCCTGGTCAGCGGCCAATCGCTGGTCAACGTGCCGCCGCACAAGCGCGACATCGGCATGGTGTTCCAGCGCTACTCGCTGTTCCCGCATTTGTCGGTGCGCGACAACATCGCCTTCCCCCTGGCGATCCGCAAACTGGCCAGCGCCGAGCGCGAAAAGCGTGTCGACGCCATGCTCAAGCTGGTGCAGCTTGAGCAGTTCGCACATCGCCGCCCTTCGCAACTGTCCGGTGGCCAACAGCAACGAGTCGCCATCGCCCGCGCCCTGGTGTACGAACCGCGCATCCTGCTGATGGACGAACCCCTCGGCGCCCTCGACAAAAAGCTGCGTGAAGACCTGCAGGACGAACTGCGCCAGCTGCACCGGCGCCTGGGCATCACCATCGTCTACGTGACCCACGACCAGGAAGAAGCCATGCGCCTGTCCCAGCGCATCGCGATTTTCAGCCACGGCAAGATCGTCGGCCTGGGCAGCGGCTTCGACCTGTACCAGAACCCGCCGAACGCGTTCGTGGCGTCGTTCCTCGGCAACTCCAACTTCCTCAAGCTCAAGGCCCAGGGCAACGCAGTGGCGTCGTTCGAAGGCCAATCCCTGTCGATCCGCCTGACCACCGGGTTGCGCACCGAACAGGACGTGCTGCTGATGGTACGCCCGGAAAAAGCCCTGGCGCTGAGTGTCGAACAGGCCGCCGAGCAACTGCTGGCGGCGGGCTGGAATGAAGTGTCGGCCATCGTAGGGGAAGTGTTGTTTCTCGGCGAAAGCCAGACCTGCACCGTGCGCACCCTGGGCGGCACGTCGATGACGGTCAAGGCGCTATCGGCTGCGGGTATGCCGCTCAAGGCCGGCGACCCGGTGCGTGTGCGCTGGGCGACGGCGGATGCGTGTGTGTATACCGAGTGGGCCGAAAGCGACCTGAACAAGGCCGCTGGCGCGCATTGAGTCACGGTTGTGGGGCCAATGACGATTGCCTATCTGCTCAAAAACAACGCAAATCAAATGTGGGAGGGGGCAAGCCCCCTCCCACATCCAGACGAGAATCCCGGCGCTGGCGTCCCTCGCCACAGGGTTATGACAGTCGGTAGACCGCCTTGGCCTTGCGGGTGTGTTGACGTGTCGCCAGGCAGTAATACAACGGACACGTCACCACCAAACCCACCAGCCACGACAGGTCCGCGCCTTCCACCAGGTTGGCCCACGGCCCCACGTACAGCGACGTATTGGCAAACGGCAACTGCACGATGATGCCGATGAAGTACGCCACGATCGCATGCAGGTTAAAGCGCCCATACACGCCGCCATCTGCCTGGAAGATCGAAGCGATGTCATAGACGCCGCGCTTGATGACGTAGAAGTCGATCAGGTTGATCGACGCCCACGGCACCAGTACCAGCAACAGCGCGAGGATCAGGCCGATGAACTGCGAGATGAAATCCGCCGACGCGCCCAACGCCACCACGCAACAGCCGGCGAGGATCACGCCCGACAGCACCACGCGCACTTTGATACTGGGAGTCCAGTGGCTGGCGAAGGTCTGGATCGAAGTGACGATCGACAGCACCGCGCCGTACAGATTCAAGGCGTTGTGGCTGATGATATTGAGCAAAAACAGCACCATCAGGATCGGCCCCAGCCAACCGGTGGCCTGCTTGACCGCTACCATGGCTTCGGTGCCCTCGGGCGTGGCGAGTGCGGCAACCAGGCCAAAGGCGAAGGACAGGATCGTGCCGAGGGTGGCGCCCAGGTAGGTCGCAATGAAAGGCCGGGTAATTCCGATGTCCGCCGGCAGGTAACGCGAGTAGTCGCTGGTATAGGGCGAAAAGCTGATCTGCCAGATCACCCCCAGCGACACGGTGGCCAACCAGCCAGCTGCGTTGAAGCCGCCACGGCTCAGGAAATCCGCCGGTAGGTCATGGGCAAAGATGTAGGCAAACCCGGCGAGCAATGCGCTGCCCATCACCCAGGTGCCGATACGGTTCAAGGTGTGGATAAAGCGGTAGCCGATCACACCGATGGCGGTGGCGCTGAGGGCGCCGATCAGGATGCTTGCCGGCACCGGCACCGACGGCACGATGCCGACGATGGATTTGCCAGCCAGCACGATGTTGGAAATAAAGAAGCCGATGTAGATCAGTGCGGCGAAGAACACAATCAGCAAGGCGCCGTAGCGGCCGAACTGGCCACGGCTCTGCACCATCTGCGGAATGCCCATGCGCGGGCCCTGGGCCGAGGCAAGGGCTATCACGATACCGCCGAGCAGGTGCCCGAGGGCAATTGCCAACAGTCCCCAGGCCAGATTGAGGTGGAATACCTGGGCGACCATGGCGCCGGTGACGATGGGCAGCGGCGCGATGTTGGTGCTGAACCATAAAGTGAACAGGTCGCGGGCCTTTCCGTGGCGCTCTGCGAGAGGGACGTAATCGACCGTGTGATGCTCGATCAGGGGGTCTTGCCGGGACATCTGGGGCATGGAAATGAACTCGCGTTTGTCTGATCTTATAGTTGTTTGACGCCATACCGGGGGGAGCTCTTCGGCCCTCTCGGATGAACACCATATTATGGTATTCCAACATTTCCACAAGACTGATCCGCTGTTTGTACCTGCAACTGATCCGGTTCCCTGTCGCCTTGAATCCTTTAAATTTCAGCCTGAACCCCAGCATTCATTGGATATTTCGCCAGAACAAGACGTTTATCGGGGGTTTAAAAAAGCGCTTGCAAGCTGTGTATTACGGTATACCATCATACCTACAAGTTAATAAAAACCGCTCCACCGCCAGAGGACCGTCACATGATCGATGCCGCCATCTACAAACAAGTGATGGGTTCATTTCCGTCCGGGGTCACCGTGATTACCACGCTTGATGACGACGGCCAGATCGTCGGCCTCACCGCCAGCGCCTTCAGCTCCTTGTCCATGGAACCGGCCCTGGTGCTGTTCTGCCCCAATTACAGCTCCGACTCCTACCCCATTCTGATCAAGAACAAGCGCTTTGCCATCCACGTCCTGTCGGGCGGCCAGCAAAGCGAAGCCTATGCGTTTGCGCGCAAGGGCAAAGACAAGGCCCAAGGCATCGAATGGACGCTCAGCGCGCTGGGCAACCCGATCCTGGCGAATGCCACGGCGGTGATCGAGTGCGAGCTGTGGCGTGAATATGAAGGCGGCGACCACGCGATCATGGTCGGCTCGGTCAAGAACCTGATCGTGCCGGAACAGGCCAACGGGCCCTTGGTCTATTGCCACGGCAAAATGGGCGCCCTGCCCGTGCCTGCCTGACCTCCCAGCAAACCCGGTATTTGCGCAAAACAACAACAGATTAGAGGTAAGCACCATGAAGTTTTCGCTGTTCGTACACATGGAACGTTGGGACGAAAGTGTCAGCCATCGTCAGTTGTTCGAAGACTTGACCGAACTGACCCTGATGGCCGAGGCCGGCGGTTTCAGCACCGTGTGGATTGGCGAACACCACGCCATGGAATACACCATTTCGCCAAGCCCGATGCCGCTGCTGGCTTACCTCGCGGCCAAGACCACCACGATTCATCTGGGCGCCGGCACCATCATCGCGCCGTTCTGGCACCCGCTGCGGGTGGCGGGCGAATGCGCCTTGCTAGACGTGATCAGCAACGGGCGCATGGAAGTCGGCCTGGCTCGCGGCGCGTACCAGGTGGAGTTTGACCGCATGGCCGGCGGCATGCCCGCCTCCAGCGGCGGCCAGGCCCTGCGTGAAATGGTGCCGGTGGTGCGTGCACTGTGGAAAGGCGACTACGCCCACGACGGCGAGATCTGGAAATTCCCCACCTCCACCAGCGTGCCCAAGCCGATCCAGCAGCCCAACCCGCCGATGTGGATCGCCGCCCGCGACCCGGACTCACACAACTTCGCGGTGGCCAACGGCTGCAATGTGATGGTGACGCCGCTGATGAAGGGCGACGAAGAAGTCCTCGACCTGAAAAACAAATTCCAGGCGGCCCTCGACAACAACCCCGACGTACCGCGCCCGCAATTGATGGTACTGCGCCACACCCATGTGCACGCGGCCGATGATCCGGAAGGTTGGAAAGTCGGGGCCAAGGCAATCTCGAAGTTCTATCGCACCTTCGATGCCTGGTTCGGCAATAAAGAAGTCCCGGTGAATGGCTTCCTGGCGCCAAGCCCGGAAGAAAAATTCGCCGCCCGCCCTGAGTTCGAACTGGAAAGCCTGCACAAGACCGCGATGATCGGCACCGCCGCCGAGATCATCCCGCGCATCCAGTACTACCAGGAACTGGGCGTGGATGAGTTCAGCTTCTGGTGCGATAACAGCTTGTCTCATGCAGAGAAGAAGAAGTCGCTGGCGCTGTTTATCGAGCAGGTGGTGCCGGCGTTTCGTTGACTGCTTGCAGGCTTCGCATCAAGCAGATGCGGAGCCTGCAAGTCCGGCAATCAGCTGAACAGTTCGACACCCAACTGGAACGCAACCCACAGCGCCAGCCCCGTGGCAAAGAGCAGCGCGATATTTTCGAACAGGTTGTTGCGGTATTCCTTGCTCAACAGCGACTTCTGGTTGGACATGATCAGCAAGCCGAGGGAAATCACCGGCAAGCCAATGATGTTCAACGCGCTGACGCCGATGGTCAGCGTGACAAAGTCCGGCATGCCCGGCAGCGACCAGATCAGTGGGGTCACCAGGATGAACAACATGAACCACTTGTGCAGCGGGTCATGGTGGAATTCTTTGCCGTAACGCTCGCGGCGTCCGGGCCGCACATGCTGGAAGGCATCGGTGATCAGCATGGGAAACGCCGTGGTTTTACCGGAGATGCTGGCAAACAACGTTGCGAACACGCCAATAAAGAAGATGTACCAGCCAATAGGGCCGAAGAAGATTTCGAGTGCCTTACCCAGGTCGCTCAGGGTCTTCACTTCAATGCCGTTGGGCCGCAGGATCTCGGCGCCTACAATCCAGATCGCCAGGTTGATCACAATGCCGACGAACACGGCAAATAACAGGTCGTTGCGTTGGATGCGCTTGTGCTGTGGGCCAACCCAGCCTTTTTGACGCATGACATAGGGGTGCACGAAGTTGGCAATCGAGCCCGCCACCGCGCCGATCACCGAGACCGCCACCAGCAATGCCCCGTGTACGCCCTCATCCGGCGGAATGCTGAAACCAATCGTCCCTTTGACAATGCCCGCCATATCCGGCCCGGACATCACCGCCAGCGCAATGAATGCGAGGGTCATGATTGCCAGCAGGCCTTTCATCACACCTTCGATCATCGAATAGATATTGCGCCCGACCAGCAGCCATACGGCCAATACCACCGCCACCGAGCACAGCAATGCATAGTCGGTCTTGAACAACATGGCCAGGGCTTCCCCCGCGCCCTTGATCATGTAGGCATTCATCAAATGCCCCATCAGCAGCGCATACACCAGCAGGAACCAGGCGAAAAACGGGTTCAACTGAGCGTAACCCTGGAGGATCGTCATGCCTTGGTTATTGCACAGCTGAAACCGCGCAATGATGTTGACGATCAGGTACCTGAGCAGCAGGGACACTGCCAGCACCCACATCATCGCATAACCATAGTTGGCGCCGGCCACGGAGGACGTAATCAAATCGCCTGCGCCCAGCCAGGACAGTACCGCAATGACGCCGGGGCCAAGCAACTTGAGAAGTCGTACAACATGGCCGGGCGCAGAGGCCACAGCCTTGCCTTCGACAGAAGGAAAACCGGTCATAGGAGAGTCTCCGTTATTTTTTTTGTGAGAGCCTGGGTAGTCGAACACAATTGATATGACGTCGTACAACCATGATAGTGAGTTAAGTATTAATAAATGTTTCGTGCCAACCAGGGCGTCCGCTATGGCCTAAGACGCGTTGCAAAATGTACTATCTGGTTACTTATCTTGCTAAAATCGCGTCTTTGCCCTCTCACATTCGAGTCCTTTCGACATGAAACGAGCATCGCGCGCCACCGGCGTCTCTAGATTCCTACTCCTGGGCCTGGGCGTTGTCATCGCCCTGCTCGGCCTTGCCCTCGCCGTCGGCGGCGCCAAACTGGTCAGTCTGGGTGGCTCCTGGTACTTCCTGATCGGCGGCGTGGCCATGGCGATTGCCGGCCTGTTGATTGCCCGGCGTAACCCGGCGGGCGCGTGGTTGTTCGCCGCATTCCTGGTCGGCACAGCGATCTGGGCCGTGGCGGATGTGGGCCTGGTGTTCTGGCCGCTGTTCTCGCGCGTGTTCATGTTCGCCGCCATCGGCATGGTCGTAGCGCTGGTGTATCCGCTGCTGGCCGGCCGGCCCGCGCGCGGTGCCTATGGCGTTGCCGCCGTGTTGGCGGTGGGCGTGGCGGTGGCGGCGGGCAATATGTTCGTCGCCCATCCCAGCGTCGCGCCGACCGGTGCGGGCCCAGGCGTCACGCCCGTGGCCCCGACCGATGCGCAGAAAGATTGGGCGCACTACGGCAACACCGAAGGCGGCAGCCGTTTCGCCGCGCTGGACCAGATCAACCGCGACAACGTCAACAAGCTCAAAGTCGCCTGGACCTACCACACCGGCGACGTAGCGATCAGCGACGGCAACGGTGCCGAAGACCAACTGACCCCGCTGCAGATCGGCAACAAAGTCTTCATCTGCACCCCGCACAACAACCTGATCGCCCTCGACGCCGACACCGGCAAAGAGCTGTGGAAGAACGAAGTCAACGCCAAGTCGGCGGTGTGGCAGCGTTGCCGTGGCATGGCGTATTTCGACGCCACCGCGCCGATTGCCCAGCCGACCCAGCCCAACAGCTCGCCGATCATCGCCGCCACGGTTGCGCCCGGCGCGCAGTGCCAGCGCCGTTTGCTGACCAACACCATCGACGCACGCCTGATCGCGGTCGATGCCGACACCGGCAAATTCTGCGAAGACTTCGGCATCCACGGCCAGGTGGATTTGAAAGCCGGCCTGGGCAACGTCCCGGACAGCTACTACCAGCTCTCCTCCGCCCCATTGATCGCCGGCACCACCGTTGTGGTGGGCGGCCGCGTGGCGGATAACGTGCAGACCGACATGCCAGGCGGCGTGATCCGTGGTTTTGATGTAATCAGCGGCCAGATGCGCTGGGCCTTCGACCCCGGCAACCCAGAAGACAAACAAGCCCCGACCGGCGACAGCACCTACGTGCGCAGCACGCCAAACAGCTGGGCGCCGATGTCCTACGACCCGCTGATGAACACGATTTTCCTGCCGATGGGCAGTTCGTCCACCGATATCTACGGCGTTGAGCGCACCCAGCTCAACCATAAATACGGCGCTTCGGTGCTGGCCCTGGATGCCTCCAGCGGTGCGGAAAAATGGGTGTACCAGACCGTCCACAACGACCTGTGGGACTTCGACCTGCCGATGCAGCCAAGCCTGATCGACTTCACCCCACCGGGCAGCGACAAAGCTGTACCGGCGGTGGTGATTGGCACCAAGGCCGGGCAGATCTACGTGCTGGATCGCGCCACCGGCAAGCCGCTGACCGAGGTCAAAGACGTACCGGTCAAGGCCGCCAACATCCCCAATGAGCCCTACTCTCCAACCCAGCCTAAATCGGTGGGCATGCCGCAGATCGGCGCGCAAACCCTGACTGAATCGGACATGTGGGGCGCAACGCCGTACGACCAGTTGCTGTGCCGCATCGACTTCAAAGGCATGCGCTACGACGGTCTGTACACCGCGCCAGGCACCGATAAATCCCTGAGCTTTCCCGGCTCCCTGGGCGGCATGAACTGGGGCAGTATTTCCACCGACCCGGTGCACGGTTTTATCTTCGTCAACGACATGCGCCTGGGCCTGTGGATCCAGATGGTGCCGGCGCAGAAAAACGCCCAAACCTCCTCCGGTGGCGAAGCGCTGAACACCGGCATGGGCGCCGTCCCGCTCAAGGGCACGCCGTATGCCGTGAACAAAAACCGCTTCCTGTCGGTGGCCGGCATTCCGTGCCAGGCGCCGCCGTTCGGCACCCTGACCGCTATCGACATGAAGACCCAGAAAGTCGCGTGGCAAGTACCGGTCGGCACCGTTGAAGACACCGGCCCGCTGGGCATCCGCATGCACCTGCCGATCAAGATCGGCCTGCCGACCCTCGGCGGCACCCTGTCGACCCAGGGCGGTTTGATCTTTATCGCCGGTACCCAGGACTTCTACCTGCGCGCCTTCAACAGCGGCAATGGTGATGAAGTCTGGAAGGCCCGCCTGCCCGTCGGCAGCCAAGGCGGCCCGATGACCTACGTGTCGCCGAAAACCGGCAAGCAGTACGTAGTCATCACCGCTGGCGGTGCACGCCAATCCACTGACCGTGGCGACTACGTGATCGCCTACGCCCTGCCATAACCCCTCTGTCCGCGCGGTGCCCTTGCACCGCGCGCTCCGGCATCGGCAACAAGCCCCTTCTACATCGCCTGCATTTCAATAGGTGAGCGGTATCGTTAGTGGCATTTGGTCATGGTTTGTAAAGGGCCAGCAAGTCGGGCCGCTTTTAATTGCAGGACGTTTCCTAGACAATTCCTGCCGCCTTGTGCCTGTTGGAATCGCTGGCTAGTCCGCCGTCCGTCACTGCCAAATCAGTGATCGGGTTTAGTCGCCTGATCTTCCAACGCGTGCATGGTCCTTCATCAGTTTTATGGTGGCTGTGCGCAGGGCACCTTCGGGTGCGCCGGTATTTTCGCGTTGGAGCCGGTCGACTAACCTGCGTACAGCCGCCACCCTCGTTTAGTCGCGAAGGGTGTCGGCCCCGCATCCAACGCGAAGGTACACCATGAATAAAGTCATCCCCGATCCACCCTTTGATCCCGCCAAAGACCGCGCCGCCTTCAACCGCGCCATCGACCACTACCTGCCCACTCAAGGCCTCCACTCGGTCAACGAAGACCTGAGTTTCGAAGATGCCCTGCTTTACACCGCCAGCTTGCTCGACAGCGCTTCCGCCACGGCGCTGGATTGCGGTGACCTGCTACCAAGCCCCGAACGGGCGAAGATTCTGGCCGTGTGGCATTTGCTGGAAATTGCAAAGACCACCGTGGATCGCTCCATCGAATGCCTGAAGCCCGCTAAAGCAACTGCCTGAACACGTTAAAAAGGTGGGAGGGGGCAAGTCGAAGCGTCGCACCGCCCCTCCCACATTGGGTCCAGCAGTGTATGTAAGGCCTTACTCAGGCACGGGCAACTCAAACTCCGCACCCTGCTGGTACTCCCTCGGCGTACAACCCAATTCACGACGAAACACCGTATGCAGGTACTGCGCCGACTTGAAGCCGCACCTGGCCGCAATATCGGCAATCGCCAGTTCGTGGCTCTCCAGGCCCTTGGCGGCGGCGGCGAGTTTGAAGCGCAGGATCTCGTCATGCACGCTGCAGCCGCGCACCTTGCGAAAGTGCGCTTCCAGGGATGAGCGCGACACGCCGACATAGGCCGCCACCTGCGCGGTCTTGATGCCCTGGCAGGCGTACTGGCGGATAAACAGCAGCGCCTGCATCACGTACGGATTACCCAAGGGTTGATGCAAGCTGGAGGCCTGCACATTGATCGCCTCCGGCGGTACCAGGATCCGCGTGCCCACGCACGGCTTGCCATGCAGCATCTGGTGCAACAGCGCAGCGGCAGTACGGCCCATGGTTTCGGTGCCCTGGACCACCGAACTCAGCGGCACCCGCGTGAGGGTGCGGGTCAGCGGGTCGTTGTCGATGCCGATCAGCGCGACTTGCTCCGGCACGGCGATGCCGGCGGTGAGGCAGGCTTGCAGCAATTGCCGGGCACGGGCATCGGTGACGGCGATGATGCCGATGGGCTTGGGCAAGCTGTGCAGCCAGGCGATCTGCTGCTCCACGGCGCTGTCCCACAACGGCGCGCTGGTGCCCAGGCCGCGATACACCTCAACGTGCAAACCATCGCGCAGCATCAGGCGGCGAAAGGCTTTTTCGCGCTCCTGGGCCCAGCGATTGGCCTGGGCTTCAGGCAGGCTGAAACAGGCAAAGCGCGTCAGCCCGGCCTCGATCAGGTGCTCGTAGGCCAGCTTCATCAAGGCGTAATTGTCGGTGGCCACATAGGGAATGCCCTGGGGATAGGCGCGCGTATCCTCATAGGAACCGCCCACCGCCACCACCGGCAACTGGCTGCCAGCCAGCGCCTCGCCGATCAGCGGGTCGTCGAAGTCGGCAATGATCCCATCGCCTTGAAAGCGCTCGATGCCTTTGAGGCGGCACAGAAAGTCTTCTTCCAGGAACAAGTCCCAGGAGACCCGCGTACTGCTCAGGTAATTGCCGATGCCGGCGATGATGCCGCGGTCGTAGATTTTGCTGCCGTTGAACAACAGCGCAATGCGGTGCACGGGCGGTAGGGTTTTCATTGTTTTTGTCCTGGGGCCTGTTTCGACAGACTAGCCCTCACTGCACAAAATCGCACTACGCCTTGGTGATTTTCATAATCAACCGCCCCACCGCCGTTGCTAGTATCCAGACACCGCCAAGAACAATAAGGAAAACGCCATGCTGTACTTCCCCGGTGTCGAGAAGGTTCGCTTCGAAGGCCCCAGCAGCGACTCCCCCCTCGCCTTTCGCCACTACGACGCCAACAAGCTGATCCTCGGCAAACCCATGCGTGAACACCTGCGCATGGCGGCCTGTTATTGGCACACGTTCGTCTGGCCCGGTGCGGATATGTTCGGCGTGGGTACTTTCAAGCGCCCGTGGCAGCGCAGCGGCGAGCCGATGGAGCTGGCCATGGGCAAGGCGGATGCGGCCTTTGAGTTTTTCTCCAAGCTGGGTATCGACTACTACAGTTTTCACGACACCGACGTGGCGCCCGAAGGCAGTTCGCTCAAGGAATATCGCCAGCACTTCGCGCAGATGGTCGACCACCTGGAGCGCCACCAGGAACAGAGCGGTATCAAACTGCTGTGGGGCACCGCCAACTGCTTCAGCAACCCGCGCTTTGCCGCCGGCGCGGCCAGTAACCCGGACCCGGAAGTGTTCGCCTATGCCGCCGCCCAGGTGTACAGCGCGATGAACGCCACCCTGCGACTCAAGGGTTCCAACTATGTGCTGTGGGGCGGCCGTGAAGGCTATGAAACCCTGCTCAATACCGACCTCAAGCGTGAGCGCGAACAGCTCGGGCGCTTTATGCGCATGGTGGTGGAACACAAGCACAAGATCGGCTTCAAGGGCGACCTGCTGATCGAGCCCAAGCCTCAGGAGCCGACCAAGCACCAATACGATTACGACAGCGCCACGGTGTTCGGCTTTTTGCATGAGTACGGCCTGGAACATGAGATCAAGGTGAATATCGAGGCCAACCACGCGACCCTGGCCGGGCACAGTTTCCATCACGAGATTGCCACGGCCGTGTCCCTCGGCATCTTCGGCAGCATCGACGCCAACCGTGGCGACCCGCAGAACGGCTGGGACACCGACCAGTTCCCCAACAGCGTCGAGGAAATGACCCTGGCCACTTATGAAATCCTCAAGGCTGGCGGGTTCCAGAACGGCGGCTATAACTTTGATTCCAAGGTGCGGCGCCAGAGCCTGGATGACGTGGATCTGTTCCACGGCCACGTCGCGGCCATGGACGTATTGGCGCTGGCCCTGGAACGTGCGGCAGCCATGGTGCAGAACGACCGGTTGCAACAGTTCAAGGACCAGCGCTATGCCGGCTGGCAACAGCCACTGGGCCAGGCGGTGCTGGCGGGTGAGTTCAGCCTGCAATCGCTGGCCGAGCATGCATTTGCCCAGGAGCTCAACCCGCAGGCAGTGAGTGGGCGGCAGGAGATGCTTGAAGGGGTTGTGAACCGGTTTATCTACACCTGAGTGATCCTGTGCACTTTTGCCTGTGGCTGCAGTTGGGATTGTGGTTATGGTTGGGATTGTGGCTGGGATTGGGATTGTGGTGAGCGGGCTTGCCCCGCGCTGGGCTGCGAAGCAGCCCCAAACCAGACGACACAATTTTACCTGAAACACCGAGGTGCCTGACTTCAGGGCTGCTTCGCAGCCCAGCGCGGGGCAAGCCCGCTCACCACAACAGCAACAGCAACAGCAACAGCAACAACAACAGCAACAGCAACAGCAACAGCAACAGCAACAGCAACAGCAACAGCAACAGCAACAGCAACAGCAACAGCAACAGCAACAGCAACAGCAACAGCAACAGCAACAGCAACAGCAACAGCAACAGC
>NZ_RWIO01000007.1:0-4052 GCF_009764655.1 Pseudomonas sp. PB105 | reverse complement strand
TGGAAGAACGCAATGAATCAATTTGCGATTCTGTACGGAGATCGATTTATCAGGCCGACCTGGTAAAGATGGCCTGCCTGACGGCAGGCCGTAACCGGCCCGAACACAAAAAATCTGACACTCTCGACCCACCGTCTTCGAGGGCAAGCCCCCTCCCACATTTAGCCTGCGGTGTGCTTGGGATTACTCACCTGCGCCCCGCCCGCGTACTCACGTCCACCCACACCGCCAGCACCAGGATGCTGCCCTTGACGATCATCTGCCAGTAACTGTCCACATCCAGCATCGACATGCCGTTATCCAGGCTGGTAATCACCAACGCGCCGAGCAGCGCGCCATACACCGTGCCCGAGCCACCGCGCATCGACGTGCCGCCGATAAAGCACGCCGCAATCGCATCCAGTTCGCCCATGTTGCCCGCCGACGGCGAACCCGCCGCGAGACGTGCGGTGTTGACCAGGCCGGCCACTGCGCACATCACCCCCATGATGCCGAAAATCCACAGTTTCACCGCCTGCACGTTGATGCCCGACAGGCGTGTGGCCTCCATGTTGCTGCCCACCGCGTAGACGCGGCGACCGAACACGGTCTGGCTGGTGACGTAGCTGAACACGCCGAGCAGCACCAGCAACAGCAGCACCGGCACGGGGATGCCGTCGTAGCTGTTGAGGGTGGTGACGAACCCGGCGAGCACCGCGCCGATCACCCCGACGCGCACCACATCACGCACCAGCGAATGCGCGGCCAGCCCGTGCAGCGCACGGTTGCGCCGCTGTTTCCAGGTCAAGAACAGCGTCAGCGCAAACAACAAAATCCCGAGGCCGACGCCCACGGTGTGCGGCAAATACCCCTGGCCCACGTACACCAGCGACGGCGATACCGGCGCAATGGTGGTGCCGCCGGTGATCCCCAGCAGAATCCCGCGAAACGCCAGCATGCCGCCCAATCCGACGATAAACGAAGGGATGCGCAGATAGGCCGTCATGTAGCCGTTGGCCAACCCGATCATCAGCCCGCACAGCGCCACCAGGCTGAGATTGGCCAGCAACGGGATGTGGTAGACCACATCCAGGATCGCCGCCAACCCGCCCAACAACCCCAGCAACGAACCCACCGACAGATCAATCTCGCCGCTGATAATCACCAGCACCATGCCGCACGCCAGGATCCCGGTGATCGCCATCTGGCGCAGCAGGTTCGACAGGTTGCGCGGTGTCAGGAAACCGCCCTCGGTCTGCCAGCTGAAAAACAGCCAGATCACCGCCACGGCGATCACCAGGGCGAGCATTTTGTAGCGGGTAAACAGCTGTTTGACCTGATTCATCTACGCGGTCTTCCGATCATTATTGTTGTTATGGCTGAGCGCGGCGGCGAGCACTTGTTCCTGGGTGAGCCCCTCGTTGATGAAGTCGCCGCGCAGTTGGCCGTCGCCGATCACCAGCACGCGGTTGGACACGCCGAGCACTTCGGCCAGTTCCGAAGACACCATGATGATCGACACGCCTTCGGCCGCCAGCGCGCCCATCAGTTTGTAGATCTCATACTTGGCGCCCACGTCGACCCCGCGTGTGGGCTCGTCGAGGATCAGCACCTTGGGCTTGGCCATCAGCATTTTTGCCAGCACGGCCTTTTGCTGATTGCCGCCAGAGAGGCTGGTGATCGGCAAGAACGGGCTGGAGGTCTTGAGGTGCATGCGTGCGATCTGCTGGTCGATGCTGCCCAGTTCGGCTTCGGCATCGATGCGGGTCATATGGGCATAGGTGTCGAGGATCGCCAGGGTGATGTTCTGGCCCACGCCCAGGTCGGGAACGATGCCTTGGCGCTTGCGGTCTTCCGGCACCATGCACAGCCCGGCGCGGATCGATTTGAGCGGCGTGCGTGTGTCGATCACCTGGCCGTCCAGCCACACTTCGGCGCTGTAGCGGCCGGGGTAGGCGCCGAACAGCGCCGACACCAGTTCCGTGCGCCCGGCGCCGACCAGTCCGGCGATGCCGAGGATTTCGCCGCGCTTGAGCACGAAGGAAATATCATCGACACGCTTGCGCCTGGGGTTGTCCACGTCATAGCAGGTGACGTTGCGCGCTTCGAAAATCACCTCGCCGATGTCATGGGGTTCGGTGGGGTAGAGGTTGCTCATTTCCCGCCCGACCATCTGCGTGATGATTTGCGGGATGTCCATGTCGGCCATGGCCGTGGTCGCGATGTGCTTGCCGTCGCGGATCACCGCAATGGTGTCGCACACCGCCGCCACTTCATCGAGCTTGTGGGAGATGTACACGCAGGCCACGCCCTTGGCCTTGAGGTCTCGGATGATGTCGAGCAGCACCTCGATTTCCGAACGGGTCAGGGCCGACGAAGGCTCGTCGAGGATCAGCAGGCGCGCTTTTTTATTCAGCGCCTTGGCGATTTCCACCAGTTGCTGGTAGCCGCCGCCGTATTGCGACACCGGCAAGGCGACGTTCATATCCGGCACCTTGAGTTCACGCATCAGCGCTTCGGCGCGGTGGAGCATCGCCGGGTAGTTCATGCGTCCACCGGGCAACGTCAGCTCGTGGCCCATAAAGATGTTTTCGGCCACCGAGAGGTCGGGCACCAGGGTCAGCTCCTGGTGGATGATCACGATGCCCGCGGCCTCGGTTTCGCTGATGGACTGGGCCCTGAGCGGCTGCCCATCCCAAAGGATCTCGCCGTCCCAGGTGCCGTACGGGTAGACCGCCGACAGCACCTTCATCAAGGTTGATTTGCCCGCGCCATTCTCACCGCACAGGCCGACACACTCCCCCGGCCGCACGCTGATGTCGATGCCGTTCAGGGCATTGACACCGCCAAAGGTTTTGACGATGCCGGTCATTTGCAGCAGGTAGTCGGCCATGGCGGTCACTGCCCGGCAATCTGCTCTTTGGTGTAGAACCCATCCTTCTCCAACAGATCAATATTGGCCTTGGTCAGCGGGGTCGGGGTGAGCAGGATGGTGTCGACCTGTTTGCTGCCGTTGTCGTACTGCGAGCTGTAGGTGGGTTTTTCGTTGCGTGCCAGTTGCACCGAGAGCTTGGCGGCTTCGGTGGCGATCAGCTTGAGCGGCTTGTACACGGTCATGGTCTGGGTGCCGTCGATCACGCGCTTGATTGCGGCGAGGTCGGCGTCCTGGCCGGAGATCGGCACCTTGCCCGCGAGTTTCTGCGCGGCCAGGGCCTGGATCGCACCGCCGGCGGTGGCGTCGTTGGAGGCGACGATGGCGTCGATCTTGTTGTTGTTCCGCGTCAGGGCGTTTTCGACGATGCTCAGGGCTTCGGTGGGGTTCCACTCCTTGACCCATTGCTGGCCGACCACCTTGATATCGCCCTTGTCGATGGCCGGTTGCAGCACCTTCATCTGGCCTTCGCGCAGCACTTTGGCGTTGTTGTCGGTGGGCGCGCCGCCGAGCAGGAAGTAGTTACCCTTGGGCGCGGCTTGCAGCACGCCGGCGGCCTGCATTTCGCCGACTTTTTCGTTATCGAAGGAGATGTAGGCGTCGATGTCCGCGTTGAGAATCAGGCGGTCATAGGACACCACCTTGATCCCGGCTTTCTTGGCTTCGGCCACCGCGTTAGTCAGCACCGTGGCGTTGAACGGCACGATCACGATGACGTCGACGCCACGGGAGATCAGGTTTTCAATTTGGGAAATCTGCTTCTGCTCGTTGGCATCGGCCGATTGCACAAAGACTTTCGCGTCGAGTTTTTCGGCAGCGGCGACGAAGTAGTCACGGTCGCGGGACCAGCGTTCAAGGCGCAGGTCGTCGATGGAAAAGCCGATTTTCGGGTGGGCAGGGTCGGCCATGACCGGCAGGGCGAGCAAGGCCAGGGCCGTGGCGAGCAGGGTGCGTTTGAATGACTTCATGGTGGTGCGTCCTTTTATTGTTGTTGGAAGACTCTAGTCGAACACCGCTGTTGCTGTTGCTGTTGCTGTTGCTGTTGCTGTTGCTGTTGCTGTTGCTGTTGCTGTTGCTGTTGCTGTTGCTGTTGCTGTTGCTGTTGCTGTTGCTGTTGCTGTTGCTGTTGCTGTTGCTGTTG
>NZ_RWIO01000001.1:0-1271 GCF_009764655.1 Pseudomonas sp. PB105 | reverse complement strand
GTCCCAGACTCGATGCTGCTTTGATCAAGGGTGATGTAACTGCCCCCTGCGTTGAGGGTGATTTTCTTTTTCGCCGTGATATGGATCTCGTCCTCGGTACTGGTGATCTCCAAGCCGTGACGCGCGAGTAGCTCCAGCGTGTCGTTTTGTGCCTGGATCTTTACCGCCCCTTGATTGGCGATCAGCTTGATCCCCAGCTTGCGCACAAACAGGCTCATCCCTTGACCCACGCCGATAAACAACCGCTTGACCACGCTGATATCTGCCTCGGCCCCGGCGTTGATCATCAGGTTGTGTTGAGCCGCCAACTGCAAGTGCTGGCCGCTGGTCATGGCCACGCCAGCAGGCGCGCTGAACATCAGCACGGACGACTTGAGTTGCTCCAGGTCTTGCTTGAGCAACTTCAACTGGGCCTCTACATCGGCAGGGTCTGCCTGGGCTGCCTGGGCGTCTGCCGACAACCCGTCCAACTGTTCTCCCGCCTGCTGTAGCCGGCCCAGTGCTGCGCTCATTTCAAGCATCTGGCCCTGCGCTTTGGGCTGTGCGTCCGCACTGATGAAGATCCCGCTGCCTGCACGGATGGCGGCATGGCCATCCGTACGCAATTCGGCGCCCTGGCCTCGGGGTTTGCGCTGACCATCCACCAAATGCCCAAGATTCAACTGGCTCTTGCCACTGTGCTCAGTACTCAGCTTGACGTGCTCCTGCCCCCGCGTGTCGTCCAGGCGCAGTTTGTTATTGGTTGGGGTGCGCAGGACGTTGCGTTTGTAGTTGCGCAAGGTCACGTGGTCGACGTGCTGGCTGTCGTGCAAGGCGTGGGCGATGTAGGGGCGGTCGGGGTCGCCTTGTTCGAAGGCCACCGCCACTTCGGTGCCGGCGATCAGCGGCAGGTGCAGGCCGTGGGTATCGCCGGCGTAGGGCCGGGCCAGGCGCAGCCAGAGGCTTTCCTGACCGAGCGTCCAGGTGTCGCGGTCAAACAGGAAATTCACTCGGTAGCGCCCCTCCAGGTCGATATGGGCGTAGGCATCGTTGGCCTGGTTGCTGGTTACGCGCGCGGGGATAGTGCCGGCGATCAGGGGTTTGTTCTTGAGTTCTGGGCGAAAGCACACGCTTTGCGAATAAGGGATGGCCTCGAAGGTGGCGATGAAGCTGCTGTCACGGGCGGCGACGGTGGTCAGGCCGGTGATGACTGCCCCAGGTTTGAAGGCCTGTGGGGCGCCGTCGGTGACGTTGAGCACCTGGCCTGGGGCCAGGGTGGCGCTGCTGGTGAT
>NZ_RWIO01000099.1:0-120097 GCF_009764655.1 Pseudomonas sp. PB105 | reverse complement strand
CTATGTCTCTCGCTACAACATCAGCAGGCCTCACAGCTACAACGACTACCGGTCGCCGGTCATGAAGGAAAGGTTGGCGGCGTGAACCGTAATCGGTGTCCAAGATTACTTGACCAGTTCAAGCCCCTTCCCACATTTTGATTTGTGAATACATTCAAGTGTGGGAGGGGGCTTACCCCCAATTGCGGGTTGAGCAGCCACCCACAGATTCAGGTTTTGAACACCACATCCTGCTCCAACACCACCTGCTGTTCCCCCGCATCCAGCCGCACCAATGCGCCCATCGGCAGCGTCAGGTTCGGATCGCAATGCCCGCTGCGCCAGCCGGACAATACTGGAATGCCCAAAGGTTCGAAGGTCTGCGTCAGCAAGCGCTCCAGCGCAGCGTTATCCACCCCCGCCACATCCCCGACCAGCACACCGGCGACCAGGGCCAGCTTGCCCGCCAGGCGCAGGTGCGTGAGCAAGCGGTCGATACGGTAGATCGGTTCGTTGACGTCCTCGATAAACAGGATGATGCCTTCAGCGTCCAGCTCGAAAGGCGTGCCCATCACCGCCGCGATCATCGACAGGTTGCCCCCCAGCAAGCGCCCACAGGCGATGCCAGGCGCGATGGTGGTCAGCGGGAAGGCCACCGGGTGTGCAAGCACGCTGCCAGCGCCGAGCTGACCACGCAGCAGGCTGAACAGGGAGGACTCGGTCGGTGGCTGCTTGTTACCGAGCAGGTCGGCATTGAGCATCGGGCCGTGGAAGGTCACGAAGCCAGCGTAACGGTTGATCGCCAGATGCAGGGCGGTGATGTCGCTATAGCCTACAAACGGCTTGGGGTTGGCGCGGATCAGGTCGAAGTCGAGCGCGTCCAGCAATCGTGGCGTGCCATAGCCGCCGCGCAGGCAGAAGATGGCATCGATATCGGGATTGGCGAAGGCGGCGTGCAGATCGTTGAGGCGGACTTTATCGCTACCGGCGAGGTAGCCGTCGCGCTCATAGACGCCGGGGAAAATTCGCAGGTCGTAGCCGCGCGTGCGCATCCATTGCCCGGCCTTTTCAACGTCCAATGCGGCGGGGCCGGCGGGGGCGATCAGGGCGATGGTGCCTTCGGAACGAAGGGCTGGAACGGCTGCAGTCATACACAACTCTCCCTAGTTAACGCGCAAAAAAATGTGGGAGGGGGTTTGCCCCCGATAGCGGTGGATCAGCCAGCACAGGTAGCGACTGACACACCGCAATCGGGGGCAAGCCCCCTCCCACATCTGTATTACGAGACCAGGCTTGCCTTGACCAGCTTGGCCTGCTCATCAGCGTGGTACGAAGAACGAACCAGCGGGCCGGAGGCGACGTTCTTGAAGCCCATCTTGTAGCCTTCCTCGGCGAACCAGGCGAAGACGTCCGGGTGCACGAAACGTTGTACCGGCAAGTGGCTGCGCGACGGTTGCAGGTACTGGCCGAGGGTCAGCATGTCGATGTCGTGTTCGCGCATGCGCTTCATGACTTCGATGACTTCTTCGTCGGTTTCGCCCAGGCCCAGCATCAGGCCGGACTTGGTCGGGATGTGCGGCATCATCTGCTTGAATTTCTGCAGCAGGGTCAGCGACCACTGGTAGTCCGAACCCGGACGCGCAGCCTTGTACAGGCGTGGCACGGTTTCCAGATTGTGGTTGAACACATCCGGCGGCTCGGCGGCGGTGATTTCCAGCGCCACGTCCATCCGGCCACGGTAGTCCGGAACCAGGGTTTCGAGCATCACGTTCGGCGACAGTTTGCGGATTTCGCGGATGCAGTCGGCAAAGTGCTGGGCGCCTCCGTCACGCAGGTCGTCGCGGTCTACCGAGGTGATCACTACGTATTTGAGTTTCAGGTCGGCGATGGCGATGGCCAGGCTTTCCGGTTCGTTGACGTCCAGTGGCTTCGGACGACCGTGGCCGACGTCGCAGAACGGGCAACGACGGGTGCAGATGTCACCCATGATCATGAAGGTGGCGGTGCCGCCAGAGAAGCACTCACCCAGGTTCGGGCAGGACGCTTCTTCGCACACGCTGTGCAGCTTGTGTTTGCGCAGCAGGGCCTTGATACGGTCGACTTCCGGCGAAACCGGGATGCGCACGCGGATCCAGTCGGGTTTCTTCGGCAGTTCGGTAGTCGGAATGATCTTCACCGGGATGCGTGCAACCTTCTCGGCGCCGCGCAGCTTGACGCCGGCTTCCACCTTGGCACGCGGGGCCGGGGCCGGACGTTCGGTGACGTCCAGCGTCGGGATCATGGTTTGCACTGCATCAGTAGTCATAATCAGTCGATTCCGCCCGTAAGGGTCGTCTGCTCAGCATAGTCGAGGTGTTTGACGAGCTGCGCGCGCAGCCGGGCACTTACCTCGGCAAATTTAATCGGTGTGGCGTGTTCGCTCAACTGGGTCATCGCCAACCCGGCGTAGCCGCACGGGTTGATCCGCCGGAACGGCGCCAGGTCCATGTCCACGTTCAAGGCCAGGCCATGAAAGGAACATCCGTGACGAATGCGCAGCCCCAGGGAGGCGATTTTCGCGCCCTCCACATACACGCCAGGAGCATCAGCCTTGGCCGCAGCGGTCACGCCATAACTGGCCAGCAGCTCGATCAGGCAAGCCTCTATACGGCTGACCAGATCGCGCACGCCAAATCCCAGCTTGCGCACATCCAGCAAGAGATAAGCGACCAGTTGACCGGGGCCATGGTAAGTCACTTGGCCACCTCGGTCGACCTGCACCACCGGAATATCTCCCGGCAGCAGCAAATGCTCGGCCTTGCCGGCCTGGCCCTGGGTGAACACCGGCGGGTGTTCCACCAGCCAGACCTCATCGGGTGTCGAGGTGCCGCGCTCGTTGGTGAACCGCTGCATGGCGTGCCAGACAGGCTCGTAGGCCATCTGGCCGAGCTCGCGAAAGCCCAGGACCTGTGACATCACAGCACCATGTGCACGAAGCCGGTGGCCCGCAGTTCACTGTTGATGTTGTAGAGCTGGTCTTGATCAGTCGCAACGATGTGCAACTGGATCGTGGTGTATTTACCGTTGGTGCTGGAACGTTCGTCCACCCGGTTATCGTTGATCGTCGCGTGTTTACGCACGATATCGATGATCTTGTCTTTGTTGCCTACACCGGTATCGCTGATCACCTTGACGGGATAATCCGTCACTGGGAATTCGATCTTTGGCGCCTTTACTTCTTTATCGGTCATGGCGTAACGGCCTCGTAAGCGGTAAGCCGTGGCGACAGCAAAGCCTCGCGTCGGATCAACGCGGGGCTTTGCAGGTGCACACAATCAGTTGAACAAGCCGTAGAAGAATAGACGGATGCTATCCCACACGCGGCGGAAGATACCACCTTCGTCGACAGCGTCCAGCGCGATCAGGTCGGCGCTGTGCACCACCTTGTCGTCCAGTTTCACTTCGACTTTACCGATCACGTCGCCCTTGGCGATTGGGGCAACCAATTGCGGGTTCATGGTCATGCTGGCAGCGAGCTTTTTCAGCTGGCCTTTAGGCATGGTCAGGGTCAGGTCTTCAGCCAGGCCGGCCTTGACCTGGGAAGTCGCGCCCTTCCATACCGGCGCGGTCGCCAGTTCAGCACCCTTCTGGTAGAAGGTCTGGGTTTCGAAGAAGCGGAAACCGTAGGTCAGCAGTTTTTGCGTCTCGGCCGCACGGGCCTGCTCACTGTTGGTACCGAACACGACGGCGATCAGGCGCTGGCCATCACGTACGGCGGACGACACCATGCAGTAGCCGGCTTCGTCGGTGTGACCGGTTTTCAGGCCATCGACGGTCTTGTCGCGCCACAGCAGCAGGTTGCGGTTAGGCTGCTTGATGTTGTTCCAGAAGAACTCCTTCTGGGAGTAGATCGCGTAGTGCACCGGGTCGACACGAATGATCGCGCGCGCCAGGATCGCCATGTCGTGAGCCGACGAATAGTGCTCTGGGTTCGGCAGGCCGGTCGGGTTCATGAAGTGGCTGTTGGTCATGCCCAGGTCGGCCACGGTTTTGTTCATCATGTCGGCGAACGCGTCTTCGCTGCCCGCGATGTGCTCGGCCAAGGCTACGCTGGCGTCGTTACCGGACTGGATGATGATGCCGTGCAGCAGGTCGCTCACGGTGACTTGCGAGCCCACCTTGATGAACATGCGCGAGCCGCCGGTCCGCCAGGCGTTTTCGCTGACGGTCACCGGGTCGTTCTCACCGATCTGGCCGCGACGGATTTCCAGGGTCGCGATGTAGGCGGTCATCAGCTTGGTCAGGCTGGCCGGTGGCAGGCGTTGGTCACCGTTGCTCTCGACCAGCACGTTGCCGCTGGCAGCGTCCATCAGGACCCAGGCCTTGGCGGCCAGTTGCGGTGAAGCCGGCACCATTTCAACCGCCCAGGCGGCCGGGGTGATGATCAGCGAGATAAGCAGGCACGTGCGTTTGGCTAAGGTGGTGATGTTCATCCGTCTCTCGAAATTGCTTATGGAAACTTGCCCTCGCGGGCAAAACTTATTCAGACAGCCCGCTACCAGACTGTCACGTGTTCGGTTGCCCGCTCACCCCTTGCCCCTGGGTTTTTATTGTTCAACGAGCCAACAACCACGGCCCAAACCCGCGTACGGGCCTGAGCCATCAATCCCTTGTTACTCGGCGGTGACCACGCTGGGTTGCCCCAGATTGGCCAGACGCACGCTGTTCTGTACTTGCGCGACTTCGCTCGGGGAGCCGATCGGGCCCATGCGCACGCGGTGCAGGGTCTGCTGGTTACGCACGATGGAGCTGATAAAGACCGGTGCGTTGACCATGCCGCTGAGCTTGGACCTTAACAGTTCTGCCGCATCCGGGTTGGCGAAAGCGCCCACCTGCAGGTATTGCCCGCCGGCGACCGCGGCGCCTGGCGCTGCATGGGGCACGACCACCGTGTCCGGCGCGTGCTGCTGCGGGGGCGGTGTCCACTGTTCGATCTTGCCGGTGGACGCCGTCACTTGCGGCTGCGCACTCTGCGGCTCGTTGAGCATCAACGGCGCAGGCTTGCCACGCTGAGCCCAGTATTGCGCAGGGTCGATGCCTTCGACCTTGACCCGTGCGGTGCCGGTTTCGGCATAGCCGAGTTTTTTCGCGGCGGCATAGGACAAGTCGATGATGCGGTCCGAATAGAACGGCCCACGGTCGTTGACCCGCAGGATCACCGTGCGATTGTTATCCAGGTTGGTCACCCGTACATAGCTGGGCAGCGGCAGGGTTTTATGCGCTGCGCTCATGCCATACAGGTCATAGACCTCGCCGTTGGCCGTGTTCTGGCCATGGAACTTGGTGCCGTACCAGGACGCCGTGCCCGATTGCACGTAGGTCTTGGATTCCTGTAGCGGAAAGTAGGACTTACCCAGCACGGTGTAGGGGTTGGCCTTGTACGGGCCGGTGTGCAGGGTGGGCGTGGCGTCCGGGATCTTCGACACGTCGACATCCCACCACGGCGCGCCGTCTTTGTGGGCGCGGTTGATGTCCAGGCCCGGCTGGGAACGCACGGCGGTGCCGCCGGGCTTCTGGGTTGCCGGGCCACGGCTGGTGGAACAACTGACGACCAGCAGGGACAACGCGGCGAACGCCACCAGCTTGAGCGGTTGATTGAACGGCGATGCCCGCATTACTTGTTGCCCCGTGCTTGGACCAGCATGTCTGACAGCTGATGCACGGCCATGGCGTACATCACACTGCGGTTATAACGCGTGATCGCGTAGAAATTCTTCAGGCCCATCCAGTATTCAGGGCCATTTTCGCCTTCCAGGCGGAACGCCGTGACCGGCATGTCATCGCGTGGCGCATTCTGACTCGACCAGCCCAGCGCCCGCAACTCCCCGACCGTCTTGGCCGGCTCGATGCCCTGGGTGAGGCCTTCATCGGCACGCTCCCCGCTGACATCGGCGCGGATCACCACCGGCTCGCCACCCACCCAGCCGTGGCGTTTGAAGTAGCTGGCCACGCTGCCGATGGCGTCGTCGGGATTGCTCCAGATGTTGATGTGGCCGTCGCCGTCGAAATCCACGGCGTAGGCGCGAAAACTGCTCGGCATGAACTGCGGCAAGCCCATCGCCCCGGCGTAGGAGCCTTTGAGGGTCAGTGGATCGACCTGCTCTTCACGGGCCAGCAGCAGGAATTCGCGCAGCTCCTTGCGGAAGAAGTCGGCGCGGGGCGGGTAATCGAAGCCCAGGGTCGACAAGGCGTCGATCACCCGATAGCTGCCGGTATTACGCCCGTAAAAGGTTTCAATGCCGATGATCGCGACAATCACCTGGGCCGGCACGCCATATTCCTGCTCGGCGCGAGCCAGCACGGCTTCATGCTGGCGCCAGAAATCCACACCACGTGCCACGCGGGCGTCGGTGAGGAACATCGGGCGATATTCCTTCCACTGCTTCACACGTTCGGCGGGGCGGGAGATGGCGTCGAGGATCGCCTGCTTTTTCTGGGCTTCGCGGAACACGCCCATCAGCTGTTCACCGGCGAAACCGTAGTCGCGGGTCATCTCACCGACAAATTCGGCGACCTGAGGTGAACCATCGTAGTCACCGGCCTGCGCCTCCTGCGTTGCACCCAGCAGCCCAATCAGGCCCATCCAGGACGCATGCCGAGTCGCCCAGCCGCGCATTACTTGCATTGACATCTTCACCTTATTCAAACCTGTGCGATCCACTTGCGATGCGTATGAATCGACATCAAAACCCCAAACGCTGACAGCAATGTCACCAGCGAAGTTCCGCCGTAGCTAATGAACGGCAACGGCACCCCAACCACCGGCAGCAGGCCACTGACCATACCGATGTTGACGAAAACGTAAACAAAAAAAGTCATGGTCAAGGCGCCTGCGAGCAATTTGCCGAACAGCGTCTGCGCCTGTGCGGTGATCACCAGGCCACGCCCGATCAGCAGCAAATAGATCAGCAATAGCGCGCAGATGCCCACCAGGCCGAACTCTTCGCCCATCACCGCAATAATGAAGTCGGTGTGGCTCTCTGGCAAAAAGTCCAAGTGCGACTGGGTGCCCAGCAACCAACCCTTGCCAAACACGCCGCCGGAACCGATGGCGGCCTTGGACTGGATGATGTTCCAGCCGGTGCCGAGCGGATCGCTTTCCGGGTCGAGAAACGTGAGGATCCGTTGCTTTTGGTAATCGTGCATAAAGAAGAACCACATCGCTACTGCCACCGGTACGGCCGCGGCCAGCACGCTGAGGATCCAGCGCCAGCGCAACCCACCCATGAACAGCACGAACGCACCACCGGCCAGGATCAGCAGCGAGGTGCCGAGATCCGGTTGGCGCACGATCAGGATGAACGGTACGCCGATCAGGATCAGGCTGATGCCCACGTGTTTAAGCTGCGGCGGCAAAGTGCGCTTGGACAGATACCAGGCGATGGTGGCCGGCATCAGGATCTTCATGAATTCCGACGGCTGGAAGCGAATCACCCCCGGAATGTTGATCCAGCGGGTCGCGCCCATGGCGTTGTGGCCCATCACATCCACCACCACCAGCAGCAATACCCCGGCGACGTAGCCGAGCGGCACCCAACGCGCCATGAAACGCGGCTCCAGCTGGGCGATCACCACCATGGACAGCAGGCCCAGGCCAAACGACGACGCCTGCTTGATCAGCAAGTCCCAGTTCTTGCCGCTGGCCGAATACAACACGAACAGGCTGCCGGCGGCCAGGGTCAGCAGCAGGATCAGCAACGGGCCATCAATGTGCATGCGCTGCAGCAACGTCGCACGGCGACGCATCACATCCTCACTGGAGAGTATGCGGTCAAAATTACTCTTCACTGGCCGTAACCTCTGTGTTTGAAGGGGGGCCGCCATATTCGGGCTTGAGCCTGCCGTCGTCGGCCAGCAACCAGGCGTCCATCACCTGGCGCACCACAGGCGCTGCAACACCGGAGCCGGACTCGCCGTTCTCCACCATCACGGCCACGACGATTTTCGGGTCGTCTGCCGGAGCAAAGCCGACAAACAAGGCGTGGTCGCGGTGGCGTTCCTGGACCTTGGAGCGGTCGTATTTTTCGCCCTGCTTGATCGCGACCACCTGGGCCGTACCGCTCTTGCCGGCAATGCGGTACTGCGCGCCGACGGCGGCCTTGCGCGCAGTGCCACGGGCGCCGTGCATCACTTGCTGCATGCCATGGTTGACCTTGGTCCAGTCCGACGGGTCGCGCAGCACGATATCCGGGATCGGGTTGTCATCCACCGGCTTCTCGCCTTCGATGGTCTTGGCCAGGTGCGGACGGTTCCAGATGCCTTTGTTGGCCACCAGCGCCGTGGCCTGGGCCAACTGCAAGGGCGTGGCCTGCATATAGCCCTGGCCGATACCGAGGATCAGGGTTTCACCCGGGAACCACGCCTGACGACGGGTCGCACGCTTCCACTCCCGCGATGGCATCAGGCCAGGAGATTCTTCGAACATATCCAGGGAAACCTTCTGACCCAGGCCGAACTTGCCCATATAGTCAGACAAGCGGTCGATCCCGAGCTTGTGGGCCAGGTCGTAGAAATAGGTGTCGTTGGACCGCATGATCGCGGTGTCCAGGTCGACATAGCCGTCACCGGTACGGTTCCAGTTACGGTATTTGTGATCGTAGTTGGGCAGCATGTAGTAGCCCGGGTCGAACACACGGCTGGAGGCCGTGACCACACCCGCGTCCAGGCCCGCAATCGCTACCGCGGGCTTGATGGTCGAACCCGGTGGGTACAGGCCGCGCAGTACGCGGTTGAACAGCGGTCGGTCGATGGAGTCACGCAACTCGGCGTAGGCCTTGAAGCTGATCCCGGTGACAAACAGGTTAGGGTCGAAACTCGGCTGGCTGACCATGGCCAGGACTTCGCCGGTTTTCGGGTCCAGCGCCACCACGGCGCCGCGCCGCCCGCCCAATGCCATCTCCGCCGCTTCCTGCAGCTTGATGTCCAGGCTCAACACAATGTCTTTGCCGGGAATCGGATCGGTGCGCTTGAGCACACGCAACACGCGGCCACGGGCGTTGGTCTCGACTTCTTCGTAACCCACCTGGCCGTGCAGTTCCGGCTCGTAGAAACGCTCGATGCCGGTCTTGCCGATATGGTGGGTGCCGCTGTAGTTGACCGGGTCGAGACTCTTGAGCTCTTTCTCGTTGATCCGCCCCATGTAGCCGACCGAATGCGCAAAGTGCGCACCCTGTGGGTAATGACGCACCAACTGTGCCACCACTTCCACACCTGGCAAACGGAACTGGTTCACCGCGATACGGGCGATCTGCTCTTCGGTCAGCTCGAACAGGATCGGCACCGGCTCGAATGGCCGACGTCCCTGCCTCATGCGTTTTTCGAAGACCACCCGGTCTTCCGGCGTCAATTGCAAGACTTCGACGATGACATCAAGGACTTGCTGCCAGTCACCGGAACGCTCGCGGGTCATGCTCAGGCTGAAGCTGGGCCGGTTGTCCGCGACCACCACGCCATTGCGGTCGAAAATCAGCCCACGGGTCGGCGGAATCGGCTGCACATGCACCCGGTTGTTTTCCGACAGCGTGGAGTGATACTCGTACTGGATCACCTGCAGGAAATACAGGCGGGCGATCAGCACACACATCAGCCCGACGACCAGAATCGCACCAAACACGACCCGAGCGCGTACAAGACGTGCGTCTTTCTCGTGGTCCTTGATGCGGATCGGCTGGGTCATCGGGAGGGGCGCAGATTATTTGTGGTAAGGGTGCCCGGACAGGACTGTCCAGGCGCGATACAGCTGTTCACCGATCAGAATCCTTACCAACGGGTGCGGCAACGTCAGCGCCGACAGCGACCAGCGCTGGTCCGCCCGCGCGCAGACTTCCGGCGCCAGCCCTTCCGGGCCACCGACCATGAAGTTGACGGTGCGCGAGTCCAGGCGCCAGCGATCCAGTTCCACCGCCAGTTGCTCGGTGCTCCAGGGTTTGCCGTGCACTTCGAGGGTGACGATGCGCTCATTGGGGCCGACCTTGGCCAACATGGCTTCGCCTTCCTGGCGGATAAAGCGCGCCACGTCGGCATTCTTGCCCCGGGTGTTGAGCGGTATTTCCACCAGTTCCAGCGACAGCTCAGCGGGCAGACGCTTGGCATACTCGTGCCAGCCTTCTTCCACCCACTTGGGCATGCGTGAACCGACAGCGATCAGACGCAGGCGCACAGCCGTTCCTTATTCCTGGTCTTTGTTGAGCTTGTCGAAGTGCGCGTGGCCCACTTCCGGGCTGTGGTGCTTGCCATCAGCGGCACGGCTCTGCTCGGCGCCTTTCCACAGACGCTCCAGGTCGTAGAACTGACGGGCGTTGGAGGTCATCATGTGAACGATCACATCGTCCATGTCCAGCAGCACCCAGTCGCTGTCGCCCTTGCCTTCTTCACCCAGTGGCTTGACGCCTTGGGCTTTGACGGCTTCGCGAACCTTGTCCAGCATCGCGCCGATCTGGCGGTTGGAGGTACCGGTGGCGATGATCATGAAGTCGGTGATGCTCTGCTTGTCGCGCACGTCCAGGACCTGGATATCCTGGGCCTTCACGTCTTCCAGGGCGGCAACGGCGACTTTTACCAGCTCTTCGCCAGCCAGTTCCGGGCCAACGTGGGCTTCAACCGGCAGCGGGGCGCTTTTGAACGTGCCTTTGCGTTTTACTTTGCTTACGTCTTTGTTCGTCATAAAAAACTCGTTTTGCTCGTATGTTCGGGCGCTCGCTGCACGACTGTTCGTGCGTTCAAGCGCGCCTTTTCAGTTCGACGCACGGTAAAGCCCGTGCGCATCGATGTAGGCCAGGACCGCGTCAGGCACCAGGAAACGTACCGACTTCCCGCTGGCCAGCAGTTGACGGATCTGGGTGGCGGACACCGCAAGCGGGGTCTGCCAGACGAATGCAATATTCCCGTTCGGCCCGGTCAGGGCCAAGGGGTCACTTACCGACCGCGCGGCCAGCAGGTTGCGCAAGGCATCCGGCGGTTCGCTGTCGGCATCCGGGCGTTGCAAAACCAGGATGTGGCAATGCTGGAGGAGTTCCTCCCAGCGGTGCCAAGAGGGCAGGCCGCAAAATGCGTCCCAGCCCAAAAGCAGAAACAACTGGTCATCTGCGGCCAACTCGGCGCGCATCAGTTCCAGGGTGTCGACAGTGTAGGACGGTTTATCGCGTTTGAGTTCGCGGTCGTCCACCACCAGCGGCGATACGCCCTCTACCGCCAGGCGCACCATTTCCAGACGTTGTTGCGGCGACACCTGCGGCGTATCGCGATGGGGCGGCCGCGCGTTGGGCATCACGCGCAGCTCGTCCAGCGCGAGGGCATCCGCGACTTCCAGGGCGCTGCGCAAATGGCCGATGTGCACGGGGTCGAAAGTACCGCCGAGCAGCCCGATGCGTTTAACCATCAAGTGCGCACATGACCGTCGCCGAACACCACGTACTTCTCGCTGGTCAGCCCTTCCAGGCCAACCGGGCCGCGTGCATGGAGCTTGTCGGTGGAGATGCCGATCTCCGCGCCCAGGCCGTATTCGAAGCCGTCGGCAAAACGCGTCGAGGCGTTGATCATCACCGAAGCGGAATCCACTTCGTTGAGGAAACGCCGCGCATCGCTGAAATGCTCGGAGACAATGGCGTCAGTGTGCTTGGAGCCGTATTGATTGATGTGTTCAATGGCCTCGTCCAGGTCATCGACAATCTTGATCGACAGGATCGGCGCCGTGTATTCGGTGTACCAGTCCAGCTCGGTCGCTTCGATCACGTCCGCGCCCAGCAACGCACGGGTGCGTTCGCAGCCGCGCAGTTCCACGCCCTTGTCGCGGTAGATGGCAGCCAGCGGCGGCAGCACGCGTTCGGCAATGCCGACGTGCACCAGCAGGGTTTCCATGGTGTTGCACGGGGCGTAACGGTGGGTCTTGGCGTTGTCGGCGATGCGGATGGCCTTGTCGATATCGGCAGCAACGTCGATGAACACGTGGCATACGCCGTCCAGGTGCTTGATCACCGGCACCTTGGCATCACGGCTGACACGTTCGATCAGGCTCTTGCCACCGCGCGGCACGATCACGTCGACAAATTCCGGCATGGTGATCAGCGCGCCAACAGCGGCGCGGTCGGTGGTTTCCACCACTTGCACCACTTCAGCCGGCAGTTCGGCCACGGCCAGGCCTTGCTGGATGCACGTCGCGATGGCGCGGTTGGAATTGATTGCCTCGGAACCGCCACGCAGGATGGTGGCATTGCCGGACTTGAGGCACAGGCTCGCGGCGTCGATGGTCACGTTCGGGCGCGACTCATAGATGATGCCGATCACGCCCAGTGGCACGCGCATCTTGCCGACCTGGATGCCGGACGGCAGGTAACGCATATCGCGGATTTCACCGATGGGGTCAGGCAGCTTGGCCACCTGACGCAAGCCTTCGATCATGTCATCGATACGTGCCGGGGTCAGCGCCAGGCGGTCCAGCAGGGCCGGCTCCAGGCCATTGGCGCGGCCGTTGGCCAGGTCCAGGTCGTTGGCGGCGGCGAGTTCGGAGCGCGAGGCATCCAGAGCATCGGCGGCAGCCAGCAGGGCACGGTTCTTCTGCGCAGTGCTCGCACGGGCGATCAACCGCGAGGCCTGACGGGCAGCGCGACCCAGGCGGGTCATGTAGTCAAGAACGGACTCAGTCATGGTCAGGGAGTCTTGGGAAAGAGGAAAGCGGCAGATTATAGCTGTGACGCCGCCCGACTGACAGCGGTGACGGGCGGATGGTCGAAATGAACTGTAAAAACCTGGGGTTCAGCGGTAATTAAGGTGGGAGTTGTTATTATTCGGTCACATTTAGCCGTATTAACCCCTGACCGCCATGCCCCAACTCCCCTCCAGCGCCCTGCCCGACTGCTTCTTCGACCGAGATGCGCAACTGCTTGCGCGCGACTTGCTCGGAAAAGTCATACGCCATCGCGTCGGCGAAATCTGGCTTTCGGCGCGAATTATTGAAACCGAAGCCTATTACGTGGCCGAAAAAGGCAGCCACGCCTCACTGGGCTACACAGAAAAGCGTAAGGCTTTGTTTCTGGATGGTGGCCATATCTACATGTACTACGCCCGTGGCGGCGATTCCTTGAACTTCAGCGCCCAGGGGCCGGGCAATGCCGTGCTGATCAAATCGGCTTATCCGTGGGTGGACGAAATCTCCGGCCCGGCCAGCCTGGCGCAGATGTTATTGAACAACCCGAATGCCGACGGCAGCCCGCGCCCCACGCAGAAACTGTGTGCCGGCCAGACCCTGCTGTGCAAAGCCCTGGGCCTGAAAGTGCCGATGTGGGACGCCAAGCGCTTTGACGAGGAACTGCTCTACGTCGAAGACGTGGGCCAGATACCGACCCAGATCATCCAGACAACCCGCCTGGGCATCCCCAGTGGGCGCGATGAACACCTGATGTACCGCTTTGTCGATGCTGGCTATGCGCCGTATTGCACACGGAACCCGCTACGCCGGGGCCAGGTCGAAGGCCGGGATTATTTTTTGATTTGAATGAACATAAGAACCGAAAGCACAGCAGATCCCATGTGGGAGGGGGCAAGACCCCTCCCACAATTGATTTCCAGTGACTAAGGGTTATGTATTTCACAGAGGGAGTGAGGTTTTATGGGCCAATGGCTCGATAGCATTACTGGCTGGCTGACCGTCAACCCGCAATGGCTGGCGGCGGCGGTGTTTATCGTCGCGTGCGTGGAATGCCTGGCCATCGCCGGGCTGATCGTGCCGGGCACGGTGTTGCTGTTTGCTATTGCGGCGCTGGCCGGCAGCGGTGCGCTGTCGTTGAGTGAAACGCTGTTGCTGGGCTTTCTCGGCGGCTTGCTGGGCGATGGAGTTTCCTACTTCCTGGGCCGACATTTCCACCAGAACATCCGGCGCCTGCCCGGCCTGCGCCACCACCCCGAATGGATGAATGGTGCAGAGACCTACTTTCACAAGTACGGCATCGCCAGCCTGCTGGTCGGACGTTTCATCGGCCCCCTGCGCCCGATGCTGCCGATGGTGGCTGGCATGTGCGACATGCCGTTCCCGCGCTTTGCCCTGGTGAGCATTCTTGCCGCTGCTGGCTGGACGGTGGCTTACTTGCTGCCGGGTTGGGCCACTGGCGCCGCGTTCCGCCTGCCGCTGCCGGAAGGTTTCTGGCCGGAGGCAGGTGTTGTCACGGCCTGCCTGGCGGTACTGCTGGGACTGACCTTGAACAGCAGCCTGCGCGGCCATCGTCGCGCCACCCTGTGGACAGGCTGCGCCAGTCTGATTCTTTTGCTTGCGCTGTTTATCGGCTATCACCACCTCAACGATTTCGACCAGGGTCTGAGCGCGCTGGTGCAGGAGCATCGCAGCGCCTGGCTGGATGAAACCATGGTGATGGTCACCCAGTTGGGTGAGTTCAAGAAGATGTTCGTCGCCAGCGCTGTGTTCACCGGCCTGCTGTTACTGGCACGACAATGGCGCCACGCACTGTTTGTCGGCGCCACGCTGGCCGGGGCCGCCGTGATCAACACCGGGACCAAGTTGTTTTTCGCCCGTGGTCGCCCGGAAATCCTGACAGACCCCCTCACCAGCTTCAGCATGCCCAGTGGCCACGCCTCCGGCGCCTTTGCGTTTTTCCTGGCACTGGCAGTGCTGGCCGGACGCGGCCAACCGACACGGCTGCGCCTGACCTGGATATTGCTGGGCTGCATTCCCGCCGCATTTATCGCGTTGTCTCGGGTGTACCTGGGCGCTCATTGGCCCAGCGACATCCTGGCCGGCACGCTGCTGGCGATGACCGTATGCGCATTCAGCCTGACGGTCAGCCAATACCGCAGCCCGTTGCCGCCGATGCCGGCCAAAGCCTGGTGGCTGGTGCTACCGGCCGTGGTGGCAGTTCTTGGGTTTATCGCCTTTACTGGCACGTCCCACGCACTGCTCAGGTACGCCTACTGACCCTTGGCGGGGCCAATCCAGTCGACTGGCGCGACGCGGCGTTCGGTATAACGCTCGCGCCGCTCCAAGAGCATTTCATCGGCGATCTCTGCGGCGCGCGTGGCGATAAATTCAGCGCCGCGCTTTTCATCCTTGCGGATCAGTTGCGTGGTGATGCTGACAAAAAAGGCGTCCCAAGTGGCCATTTCCGATTGCGTTAGCCGAATCATTCCCATCCCCAGATCAAGGTGTGTGATCGGGGACTATTTCAGTCGGCCCCAAGGCGCAACGAAGGAAAATTCCGAGAGTCTGGCCAGTGAATTCCGAAACTCAGGTAAACAACTCACCCTGTAGCTCATCGAGCAGCATCTGGATTGCATCCAGCCGCTGTTGCGGATCGTCGAGCTGCAGCAGGTCGATCTTGTCAGCCTCGGTGAAGGGCAGCAGATAAGCCAACTGATTGCCCAAGGCTTGCTGGCCATCGGCGTTGGCGTCCATGTCCAGCGAGGCGACCATGGGATGCTCGGCCAGGGCCTGGAGCAACGCCAGCAGATCAGCGTCCTCTTCCTCCAGTGGCTGGTCCGGCTTTTCGCCCAGCCATTGCACGTCGGCCACCAGCAGTTGGTCCTTCTGCACGTTAGCGTCACGCACGCGGAAACGGCGCCCACCTTCGACACGAATCCCCAGCAGGCCATTGTCCTGTTGCTTGAAGTCGCGAATCAGCGCTTCGCAGCCGATCAGCGCATAGCCGTCGGGGGCCATGCCCACTTCCTTGCCGTCAAGGATGCACACCACGCCGAAGCCTTCACCCTTTTTCATGCAACGACTGATCATGTCCAGATAGCGCGCCTCAAATATTTGCAGGTCGAGGGTGCAACCGGGGAACAGCACAGTATTGAGCGGGAACAGCGCCAGACTCATAAAGGTTTCCTTAAACCTGGTTTAAACGATCACTGACACAGCCAACGGCAGGAACACCGCCGTGGCCACGCCCATCAGACTCATGGCCAGCGCCGCAAAGGCGCCGCACTCTTCGCTTTCCTGCAGGGCCACCGAGGTGCCGACGGCGTGGGCGGTCATGCCCAACGCCATGCCGCGCGCCTCGGGGCTGTGCACGCCCAGGCGCGACAGCAGCGCCGGCCCCACCATCGCCCCCACGACACCCGTGATCAGCACAAACACCGCCGCCAGCGCCGCCACACCGCCAATCTGTTCGGCCACCAGCATGGCAATCGGCGAGGTTACCGACTTGGGCGCCATGGTCATCAGCATCATGTGTTCAGCACCGAACCACCAGCCGAGCAGCACACACAGGCCGGTAGCCAGAACGCCGCCTATTACCAGCGTAGTAAAAATCGGCCAGAACAATTGGCGAATGCGCCGCAGATTGAGATACAGCGGCACCGCCAGCGCCACCGTGGCAGGCCCCAGCAGAATACCCATGATTTCGGTGCTCTTGCGGTACTCGGCGTAGCTCAAGCCGCAGGTCAGCAACACGCCGATCACCAGCAGCATTGAGACCAGCACCGGTTGCAGGAAGATCCAGCGGGTTTTCTCGAACCCCGCGAGCACCAGTTGATAGGCGCCCAGGGTAATACCGATACCAAACAGCGGATGATGAATGACGGCCGTCCACGCGCCATGCCAGTCGAAGATCATTGATCCTTCTCCTTGCGCTTGACCATCTGTTGCATCAGCACGCCCACAAAAGCCATGGCGATCACCAGTGACAGCACCAGCGCGCCGACAATGGCCCAGAAATCAGCCGCGATGTCCTTGGCGTAGACCATCACCCCGACTGCCGGCGGCACCAGCAGCAATGGCAAATAGCGCAACAGGCTGCCAGCCGCGAGGCTCAGCGGCTCGCCCACCTCGCCACGCCAGATCAGGAAACCCAGCATCAGCAACAGGCCAATGATCGGCCCCGGCAGTACCGGCAGCAGCAAATGATTGATCGCCGTGCCAATCAACTGAAACAGCACCAGCCATGTCAGACCACGTAACAGCATCCGTCCTCTCCCCCTCTGAACCCGCCCGCATTATAAGCATGCCGGCCCTATGCATCGGCATTCGCCAAAAGCATGGTGGGTTGACCGGGCTGGTTGCCCGTGATGATCTACATTGGTTCTCTGTAATCCATAAAAACTGCATCGATGAACCAAGGAGAGACGCAATGCCCTATGTACCTGTAGCGCAGCTCAAAGATTATGTCGGCAAGGAACTGGGACGTTCCGAATGGCTCACCATCGACCAGGCACGTATCAACCTGTTCGCAGAGGCCACTGGCGATCATCAGTTCATCCACGTCGACCCGGTCAAGGCAGCGCAAACGCCGTTCGGCAGCACCATTGCCCACGGTTTCCTGTCTCTGTCGCTGATGCCCAAGTTGATGGAAGACATCCTGATCATGCCCGAAGGCCTGAAAATGGCGGTCAACTATGGCCTGGACAGCGTGCGTTTTATCCAGCCGGTGAAGGTCAATTCCAAGGTGCGCCTGAACGTCACCCTCACTGACGTCACCGAAAAAAAAACCGGCCAGTGGCTGTTCAAGGCCACCGCCACGCTGGAAATCGAAGGTCAGGAAAAACCGGCGTACATCGCTGAGTCGCTGTCACTCTGCTTCGTGTAAGCGCTTCCCTGTGGTGAGGGACTGAAACTCACCACAGGGCATGTAAATTTATGTATGAACCTCGCAGCTGCGGCATACTCGGCGCTCAATTATCCGGATCCCGCTATGCGCCCACTCGCCCCCCTTGCCCTTGCCCTGTTGCTCACCGCTTGCGGAGACGGCGAATCGCTGTTGCCGCCCGATGCGCGCCTGCCCGACGGCGGCCGCTACCGGGGCGATGTGGTCAACGGTTTGCTGCAAGGCCAGGGCCGTGTGGACTACCCCAACGGCAGTTGGTACGCCGGCGCATTCGACAAGGGCCAGTGGCACGGCCAGGGCGAATGGCACGGCAGCAACGGCGAAGTCTATAAGGGCCAGTTCCAGCAAGGCCTGTTCGACGGCCAGGGCAGCCTGACCACCGCAGCCAGCCAGTATGTCGGCGGTTTCCGCGCCGGCCGGCGCAACGGCGAAGGCACCCTCAAAGAGGGGCAGATGACCTACCGTGGCGAATTCAAAGACGATCAATATTCCGGCCTCGGCCGCCTGGAGCTGGCCGACGGCAGCCAGTACCAGGGCCAGTTCGCCCACGGCAAACCCAACGGCGAAGGCCAGCGCAACGACGACAGCGGCAACCAGTTCAGCGGGCACTTCGTCGATGGTCAGTTGGAGGGCAACGGCACCTTCAACAGCGCCGACGGCGACATCTATGTCGGCCAATTCAAGCAGAACCAGCTCAACGGCAAGGGCCGCTATGAAAACGCCGACGGCGACGTGTGGATCGGCCAGTTCAAGGAAGGCGCGCTCAGCGGCAAGGGCGAGCTGATCGGCGTGGACGGCAGCCATTACGTCGGCCAGTTCAGCGATTGGCGCTTTACCGGCGAAGGCCGCCTGAACCTCACCGACGGCAGCTTCTATATCGGCGGCTTCGACAGCGACAACTATCAGGGTCGCGGCACCCTGGTACTCTCCGACGGCACCGTGCAGGCCGGGACCTGGGTCAACGGCATGCGCGTGCGTGACGCCGACGGCACGTTGCTGCCCGACCCGCTGGAAATCGGCGTGCTGGTCCAAGGCCGCTTGCTCGATGCTGCGCTCGCCGCCGTGCCCGCCTCAACACCTGCCGTGGAGCTGTATACCCTGGCCGTGGCCGGCGACGGCAAACAAAGCGTGTTCCTGCGCGAAGCCGATTACGTCAGCAACATGCTCGCCACGCGCTTCGGCGCACGCGGGCAGATCCGCTTGGTCAATCACCGCGACCATATCGCCGACCGCCCCCTGGCCACCCGCGAAAGCCTGCGCCGCGCCGTGCAAACCCTGGCCGAGCGCACCGGCCCGGAAGACCTGGTGTTTATCTATATGACCAGCCACGGCACCCACGAACATGAACTGGTCCTGGACCAGCCACGCATGGAGCTGGCCGACTTGCCGGCCGATGAGCTGGCCGCCGTGCTTGCACCGCTGAAAAACCGCGACAAGATCGTCGTGATTTCCGCCTGCTATTCCGGCGGCTTTATCCCCGCGCTCAAAGATGATCGCACCCTGATCATGACGGCCTCCCGCGCCGACCGCGTGTCCTTCGGCTGCTCCGAAGAGGCCGACTTCACCTACTTTGGCGACGCCCTCTTCGCCCAAGCCTTCAACCAGACCGACGACTTGCAGCAAGCCTTCAAACTGGCGCAGCTGCATGTGAGCGAACGCGAACAGGCCGACAATTTCGAAGCGTCCGAACCGCAGATCTGGGCCCCCAAAGGCGTGATCGCCCATTGGCAACTTTTACGCAAACAGCAGGCACGAAAGGCGCTCGAAAGCGTCTCAATGAATAGCAAGGAAGCCAAAGGCAACTAAGCTGTAACGTGTAACAAGGGGGAAACACTATGTACCTGACACCTCAGCATATCTTGCTCGCGGGGGCCTCCGGCCTCACTGGCGAACACCTGCTCGACCGCCTGCTCAACGAACCCACCGTAACCCGCGTGCTCGCCCCGAGCCGCAAGCCGCTGGCCGAACATCCGCACCTGGAAAACCCAGTGGGTGACCCGGCGGTGTTCCTGCCGCAACTGAGCGGCCGGGTGGATATCGCCTTCTGCTGCCTGGGCACCACGATCAAAAAAGCCGGCTCGGAAGAGGCCTTTCGTGCGGTTGACCTGGACCTGGTCGTCGCCTTCGCCAAGCGCGCGCGGGAACTGGGCGCACGGCACCTGATCGTGATCAGCGCGATTGGCGCCGACCCCAAATCCTCGATTTTCTACAACCGTGTCAAAGGGGAAATGGAACAGGCGCTCAAGGCCCAAGGCTGGCCGCAACTGACCATCGTGAGGCCTTCGCTGTTATTGGGAGAACGGCTGGAGCCGCGTTTGGCCGAGCAACTGGCCGGGCCGTTGTCACGGTTGATTCCAGGCAAGTACAGAGGGATCGAAGTGTGCGAGCTGGCCCGAGCCATGTGGCGTCTGACGCTGGAAGAGCAGGATGGGGTGCGGGTGGTGGAGTCGGACGATCTGCGCAAACTGGGCAAGTAAGAGCTCCCACATTGGCCTGTGGTGTTTTTAAGATCCAGGCTACAGCCCGCCCGTGGCATTAAACCCCACGCCCAGTACCGTCAACACCGACAACGGCAGCAACAAGGTGTCGAGCAACGCACTCGCCGGCAGGTCGACGCCGGGATAGCTCGGCGCCTCGGCACCAAACCGGTCCTTGGCGCAGCAGCCGCCATTCATCGCATACAGGTCCAACCGCGTGCCGGCATACACCACCGGCGCGCCCGGTTGCGCGGCGTCCAGGGTGCGGGCCGTGGCGCAGCCGGTCAGGTGCAACGCCAACACCAGCAGCAGCGCCTTATTCATCACTGCTCAAATGGTGCTCGCCCCAACGCGGCAGCATGTCCTGGGGGATGTTGAGCAGGTTGAGAATCCGCGCGACCACAAAGTCCACCAGATCATCAATGGTTTGCGGCTGGTGATAAAAGCCTGGCGACGCGGGCAAGATGGTCACGCCCATGTTAGACAGCTTGAGCATGTGCTCCAGATGAATGCTCGAATACGGCGCCTCGCGTGGCACCAGGATCAACTGGCGACGCTCTTTCAAGGTCACGTCTGCCGCGCGCTCGATCAGGTTATTGCAGGCCCCGGTGGCAATCGCCGACAAGGTGCCAGTGGAGCACGGCACCACCACCATCGCCGCCGGCGCGCCGGAGCCCGAGGCCACCGGCGACATCCAGTCTTCTTTGCCGTAGACCTTGATCTGCCCCGCCGCCGCACCGGTGTACTCGGTGAGGAAGGCCTGCATCATCTGCACCTTGGCCGGCAGTGCCACGTCGGTCTCGGTGGCCATCACCAGTTGTGCGGCCTTGGAGATCAGAAAGTGCACCTCGCGGTCCTCGCGCACCAGGCAATCGAGCAGGCGCAGACCATAGGGCGCACCCGAGGCGCCGGTCATCGCCAGGGTAATGCGTTCCGGGCCGCTCATTTGAGCGCCTCGGCCAGCTTGCCATGCAGGCCGCCAAAGCCGCCGTTGCTCATGACCACCACGTGGGTGCCCGGTTTGGCCTGCTGTTTGACGTACTCGATAATGCCTTCAATGCTGTCGCAAACCGTCGACGGCACGGTGCATAACGCTGCAATGCCCGGCAGGTCCCAGCCGAGGTTGGGCGGCGCATACCACACAGCCTGATCGGCGTCGTTGACGCTTTCGGGCAAGCCATCGCGGTGCGCGCCGAGCTTCATGGAGTTGGAGCGCGGTTCGATGATCGCAATGATCGGAGCATCTCCCACACGCTTGCGCAGGCCATCCAGCGTAGTGGCGATCGCCGTAGGGTGGTGGGCAAAGTCATCGTAGATGGTAATCCCGTTCACATCGGCGACTTTTTCCATGCGCCGCTTCACGCTCTTGAACGCGCTCAACGCAGCAATGCCCATGGACGGCACCACGCCCACATGCCGCGCCGCCGCCAACGTCACCAAGGCGTTAGCGACGTTGTGCTGGCCGGTCATATCCCATTCGACGATGCCCTGGGCTTCGCCTTCGAACAGCACTTCAAACCTGGAACCGTCTTCGCTGAGCAACTTGACCTGCCACTGCCCGCCGGTGCCGGTGGTTTGCACCGGCGTCCAGCAGCCCATCTCGATCACGCGCTGCAAGGCTGGCTCGGTGGTGGGGTGAATCACCAGGCCTTCGCTCGGAATGGTGCGCACCAGGTGATGAAATTGACGCTCAATCGCCGGTAGATCGGGGAAGATATCCGCGTGATCGAACTCAAGATTGTTCAGGATCGCCGTACGCGGACGGTAGTGGACAAACTTGGAGCGCTTGTCGAAAAACGCGCTGTCGTATTCGTCCGCTTCAATCACAAAGAACGGCGTATCGCCCAAGCGCGCCGACACCGAGAAGTTCTGTGGCACACCGCCGATCAGGAAGCCGGGGCTCATGCCCGCGTGTTCCAGCACCCAGGCCAGCATGCTGCTGGTGGTGGTCTTGCCGTGAGTGCCGGCCACGGCCAGTACCCAGCGGCCTTGCAGGACGTGGTCGGCCAGCCATTGCGGGCCGGACACGTAAGGCAAGCCTTTATTGAGTACGTATTCGACCGCGGGGTTGCCACGGGACATGGCATTGCCGATCACCACCAGGTCAGGCACCGGGTCAAATTGCGCGGGGTCGTAACCTTGGGTCAGCTCAATGCCCTGGGCTTCGAGTTGCGTACTCATGGGCGGGTAAACGTTGGCATCGGAGCCTGTCACGTGATGACCCAATTCTTTGGCCAAAACCGCCATCGAGCCCATGAAAGTGCCGCAGATACCAAGAATATGAATGTGCATAGTCGACCTCGTAAACATCGAGGCAGGTTAGCGCAGGGGGGCGAAAATCGCACTCTTTAGCTGTAGGACCTGACCACAGTCACCCGGATAGGGACACCCGTGCGATGCCGTGCCGGCGCAGCTTTCTATAGAGTGTGTTACGGCTGACACCCAATTGCTCCGCCGTGTGGCTCATGTGCCAGCGTTGTTGCTCCAGGGCGGTGAGCAAGGCGAGTCGCTCGGCGTCTTCCAGAGGTAACTCTGCGGGCTTGGCCCCCGTCACCGGTTGCGGCCGGGCCTGGCGGATCGACGCGGGCAAGTCTTCCAGCCCCACGCGCCCGTTGTCACACAGCGCCGCCAGCGTGCGCAGAACCGTGCGCAGTTGTCGCACATTACCGGGCCAGGCAAAGGTCAGCAGCGCCGAACGCGCTGCCGGATCGAGTTGTACGGTTTGCCCGTCCGCCTCTTCAGCCAGCAGGAAATCCAGCAACTGGGATTTATCGCTGCGCTCGCGCAACGCCGGCAAACCCACTTCCAGGCCGTTGAGCCGGTAATACAAGTCCTCACGGAAACTGCCGTCCTGCACTCGCGCCAGCAAATTGCGGTGCGTTGCGCTGACGATTCTGACGTTCACCGCCTCGGGCTCACCACCGATGGGTACCACCATGCGATCCTCCAGCACCCTTAATAGACGGGTTTGCAGCGCCAGAGGCATATCGCCGATTTCATCGAGGAACAGGGTGCCGCCATCCGCCTGCTGCAACTTGCCCTGCATCCCTTCTTTGCGTGCCCCGGTGAAACTGCCGCCGCGATATCCGAACAGCTCACTCTCGATCAGGCTTTCCGGGATGGCGGCGCAGTTGAGGGCGACGAAGGCTTTGTCGGCACGCTGGCTGGCGTGATGCACAGCTTTGGCAAAGGCTTCTTTGCCGCTGCCGGTTTCCCCGTTAATCAACAGCGGCACATCACGCTCGAATACCCGCAGGGCCTTGCGGAAATCGTTTTGCAACGCGGGGTCCCCCAGGCAGATGCCGGCCAGACGGGCAGGCTCCGGCTTGCTGATGGGTACCGACGCACTGCGCGGCAGCCCACGCAACGCGGCAAACAAGCGCCGCCCGTCACGGGTACGCAGCGGCCAACTGGCGGTCGCATTGGCGCTGGCGCGACCGAGCAACTGATCCAGGGAGCAGTCGAAAAACGCTTCCACAGGCTTCCCCAGCAAATCGCCACGCACCTGCCCCAACAGGTTCAGTGCGCTCTGGTTGAGCGCACAAATGCGCCCTTCGCCATCGAACGCCAACAACCCTTCGCTGAACAGGCCCACCGACTCGGCCTGCAAATGAAAGCGCAGCAACCAGTGATGTTCAAAGTGACGCAGGAAGTAACAACTCTCGATCATCTTCGCCGACAGATTCACCAGCGCCATGGTGTGGAACTGACTCTGGCGCGACACCGCTTCCCGGGCCGACGACACGTCCAGCACTGCCAGCAGTTCGCCATGGGGGTCGAACACCGGGCTTGCCGAGCAGGTCAGCCCGGTATGACGGCCACGGAAGTGCTCGTCGCGATGAATGGTCAGGGACTGGCGCTCCACCAGGCAGGTGCCGATGCCATTGGTGCCTTCGCAGGCCTCGCTCCAATCAGCACCGAGCCACAACCCGGCACGCTCGAAAATCTTGCGCTCGGACGGCGCTGTGACACAGTTGAGGATCACCCCGCGCGCATCGGTGAGAAGCACCGCGTGGCCGGCGCCGGAGAGTTGCTGGTGCAGGCTGTTCATCTCCGTGCCGGCGATGTGCAGGACTTGTTGCAGGCGCTCGCGGCTTTCCAGCAAACGGCCGTGTTCGAGCACGGTGGGGGCGATGGTTTGCGCAGGGTCGAGGTGGTAATCCTCCAGGCACCGCAGCCAGGAACGGGCGATGGACGGATCGCTGGACGGGTCGCGGCCACGCGCCACGGTTATGACTTGCTGGGCATGGCGGCTGAAATGATCGTTGTGCATGTTCTTATTATTCTCCCTGCGTGAGAACGCCCAGCATCCCCCAGCCCTGCGACAGATGCAATCCCGTGCCGACCCACCGGTCACAGGCTGTACCGTTTATGGCACAAACTGTCACATGCGCTGTACCAGTCGTGTGACAGCAACGCCTTGCAACAAACCCCAACCCCTTGATTTACCTGGCCCTCAAAGCAGTGGCCCAACCTTTGCTCTACGCTTTATCAAGCGCTTGAGCGCTGCACTCCAATAAACATAAAAGCCAGGAGATACCCACCATGCGTTACGCACACCCCGGTACTGAAGGCGCGATCGTTTCGTTCAAGGCCAAGTACGGCAACTACATTGGTGGCGAATTCGTTGCGCCGGTCGACGGCAACTATTTCACCAACACCTCGCCGGTCAACGGCAAGCCTATCGCCGAGTTCCCGCGCTCTACTGCCAAAGACATCGACAAGGCACTCGACGCCGCCCACGCCGCCGCTGACGCCTGGGGCAAGACCTCGGCTCAGGACCGCTCGCTGGTGCTGCTGAAAATCGCCGACCGCATCGAACAGAACCTCGAACTGCTGGCCATCACCGAAACCTGGGACAACGGCAAGGCCGTGCGTGAAACCCTCAACGCCGACATTCCACTGGCCGCCGACCACTTCCGCTACTTCGCCGGCTGTATTCGCGCCCAGGAAGGCACCAGCGCCGAGATCAACGAACACACCGCGTCCTACCACTTCCATGAGCCTCTGGGCGTAGTCGGCCAGATCATTCCGTGGAACTTCCCGATCCTGATGGCTGCGTGGAAACTCGCGCCGGCCCTGGCCGCCGGTAACTGCGTGGTGCTCAAGCCCGCCGAGCAAACGCCGCTGGGCATCACCGTACTGATGGAAGTAATCGGCGACCTGCTGCCGCCGGGCGTGCTTAACGTGGTGCAAGGTTTCGGCAAAGAAGCCGGCGAGGCCCTGGCCACCAGCAAGCGTATCGCCAAGATCGCCTTTACCGGCTCGACCCCGGTGGGTTCGCACATCATGCATGCGGCGGCCGAGAACATTATTCCGTCCACCGTCGAGTTGGGCGGCAAGTCGCCGAACATCTTCTTCGCCGACATCATGAAAGCCGAACCGTCGTTCATCGAGAAAGCCGCCGAAGGCCTGGTGCTGGCATTCTTCAACCAAGGCGAGGTGTGCACCTGCCCATCCCGTGCGCTGGTGGAAGAGTCGATCTACGACGACTTCATGAAAGTGGTAATGAAGAAAATCGAACAGATCAAACGCGGCGACCCGCTGGACACCGACACCATGGTCGGCGCCCAGGCGTCCGAGCAGCAGTTCGACAAGATCCTGTCCTACCTGGAAATCGCCAAGGGTGAAGGCGCGCAACTGCTGACCGGCGGCAAGGTCGAGCAACTCACCGGCGACATGGCGGGCGGCTATTACATCCAGCCGACCCTGCTCAAGGGCACCAACGACATGCGCGTGTTCCAGGAAGAAATCTTCGGCCCAGTGGTGAGCATCACCACCTTCAAGGACGAAGCTGAAGCCCTGGCGATTGCCAACGACACCGAGTTCGGCCTCGGCGCCGGCGTGTGGACCCGCGACATCAACCGCGCCTACCGCATGGGCCGGGCGATCAAGGCGGGCCGCGTGTGGACCAACTGCTACCACCTGTACCCGGCGCATGCCGCGTTTGGCGGTTACAAGAAGTCCGGCGTGGGTCGCGAAACCCACAAGATGATGTTGGATCATTACCAGCAGACCAAAAACTTGCTGGTGAGCTACGACATTAATCCGTTGGGCTTCTTCTAACTACCGCCCCTCCCACCTTTGAAATGCAATCAACTGTGGGAGGGGACTTTGCCCCTCCCAGAGTTTTAGATCTTCATAAGTACTTGCGATGTGCATTCGGCATAAATAAGCCGAGTTAAAAACAATAACAATGAAAGGTACTTTCCCATGCCTAACGAACCCACTGGCTCTTCCGTCGACTTCGAAAAAGTCGGCACCGATTACTTCCAACAACGCGAACTGAAAAAAGGCGCCGCCGGCTGGGTGCTGTTAGTTGGCCTTGGCGTTGCCTACGTGATCTCCGGCGACTACGCCGGCTGGAACTTCGGCCTGGCCCAGGGTGGTTGGGGCGGAATGTTCCTCGCTACATTGCTGATGGCCACCATGTACCTGTGCATGTGTTTTTCCCTGGCCGAACTGTCTTCCATGATTCCTACCGCTGGCGGTGGCTACGGCTTCGCCCGCAGTGCATTTGGCCCCTGGGGCGGGTTCCTGACAGGCACCGCGATCCTGATCGAATACGCCATTGCCCCCGCCGCCATCGCCGTGTTTATCGGCGCCTATTGCGAGTCACTGTTCGGCATCGGCGGCTGGATGATTTACCTGGCGTTCTACATCATCTTTATCGGCATCCATATTTTCGGGGTTGGCGAGGCTTTAAAGCTGATGTTCGTGATCACCGCCGTCGCCGCGATTGCCCTGGGCGTCTTCCTGGTGGCCATGGTGCCGCACTTCAACGTCGCCAACCTGCTGGACATTCCCGTGACCGAGGCCAAGGGCGCCAGCACCTTCCTGCCCTTCGGCTACGTCGGTGTGTGGGCCGCGATCCCCTATGCGATCTGGTTTTTCCTGGCGGTTGAAGGTGTGCCACTGGCCGCCGAAGAAACCAAGAACCCCAAGCGCGACCTGCCTCGCGGCCTGATCGGCGCCATTGTGGTGCTGACCAGTTTTGCCCTGTTGATCCTGGTGATTGCACCGGGCGGCGCGGGCACTTATGCGCTGATCAAATCCGGTAACCCGCTGGTTGAAGCGCTGGCGTTGTCCTACGGCGGTTCGACCTGGATGGGCAGCTTCGTCAATCTGGTGGGCCTGGCGGGTCTGATCGCGAGCTTTTTCTCGATTATCTATGCCTATTCACGGCAGATCTTCGCCTTGTCCCGCGCCGGTTACCTGCCGCGCAAACTGTCCCAGACCAACAAAAGCAAGGCGCCGGTACTGGCCTTGGTGATCCCCGGCATCATCGGCTTTGGCCTGTCGCTGACCGGCCAGGGTGATCTGCTGATCCTGGTGGCCGTGTTTGGCGCGACGATTTCCTACGTGCTGATGATGGCCGCGCACATCACCCTGCGCATTCGTCGCCCCAAAATGGAACGTCCTTACCGCACACCGGGAGGCATCTTTACCTCCGGTGTCGCGCTGGTATTGGCTTGCGTGGCCGTAGTGGCGGGCTTTTTGGTGGATCCGCGGGTGGTGATTGGCGCCGCGATCATCTATGGAGTATTAATTGCTTACTTTGCTTTCTACAGCCGGCATCACTTGGTAGCAGGCACGCCCGAAGAGGAATTCGCGGCGATCCAGGCCGCAGAGGCCGCCTTGCACTAACTGCCGTAAACCTCGACGCGGGCAACTGCTCGCGTCGTCAAGGAGACACTGTATGGCAAGCTTTTCCCACGCGGTCGGTGCACAGACCTACCGCTTCGACAGCCTCAAGGACGTGATGGCCAAGGCCAGCCCGGCACGCTCCGGGGACTTCCTCGCTGGCGTCGCCGCGCAGAACGACGGCGAGCGCGTCGCGGCGCAAATGGCGCTGGCGAACATCCCGCTCAAGCACTTCCTGGAAGAAGCGCTGATCCCCTATGAAAGCGATGAAGTCACCCGGCTGATCATCGACACCCACGATAAACCGGCGTTTGCGGCGGTCAGCCACCTGACCGTCGGCGGGCTGCGCGATTGGCTGCTCAGTGATGCGGCCGACGAACATTCCCTACGCGCATTGGCGCCGGGGCTGACACCGGAAATGGCCGCGGCCGTATCCAAGATCATGCGCGTGCAGGACTTGGTACTGGTGGCGCAAAAGATCCGTGTAGTCACCCAGTTTCGCGGCACCATGGGCCTGCGCGGGCGCCTGTCGACCCGCCTGCAACCCAACCACCCGACGGATGAACCGGCCGGCATCGCCGCCAGCATTCTCGACGGCCTGCTGTATGGCAACGGCGACGCCATGATCGGCATCAACCCGGCCACCGACAGCATCGCCTCGATCTGCGCCATGCTGGAGATGCTCGACGCGATCATCCAGCGCTACGAAATCCCCACCCAGGCCTGCGTGCTGACCCACGTCACCACCTCTATCGAAGCGATCAACCGGGGCGTGCCGCTGGATTTGGTGTTTCAGTCCATTGCGGGGACAGAGGCGGCCAATGCCAGTTTCGGCATCAACCTGAACGTGCTGCAGGAAGGCTACGACGCGGGCTTGAGCCTGAACCGTGGCACCTTGGGCCAGAACCTGATGTATTTCGAAACCGGCCAGGGCAGTGCCTTGTCGGCCAACGCGCACTTTGGCGTCGACCAGCAAACCTGCGAAACCCGGGCCTATGCCGTGGCACGGCATTTCAAACCGTTTCTGGTCAACACCGTGGTCGGGTTTATCGGCCCCGAGTACCTGTACAACGGCAAGCAGATCATCCGCGCCGGCCTCGAAGATCACTTCTGCGGCAAATTGCTGGGCGTGCCGATGGGTTGCGACATCTGCTACACCAACCACGCCGAAGCCGACCAGGACGACATGGACACCCTGCTGACCCTGCTCGGCGTGGCCGGGATCAACTTCATCATGGGCATCCCCGGCTCCGACGACATCATGCTCAACTACCAGACCACCTCGTTCCACGACGCGCTGTACGCCCGCCAGACACTGGGTTTAAAACCGGCGCCGGAGTTTGAACAATGGCTGGCGAAAATGGGCATCTTCACGCAGGCCGACGGCAAGGTACGCTTCGGCAATAGCCTGCCACCGGCGTTTCGCCAAGCCTTGGCGCAATTGGGATGAAGGAGCCGACCGTGCAACCAGAATTGCCTGACAACCCGTGGCTGGAACTGCGCCGCCTGACCCCGGCGCGCATCGCCCTGGGCCGTACTGGCACCAGCATTCCCACTAACGCCCAGCTGGATTTTCAGTTCGCCCACGCCCAGGCGCGGGACGCGGTGCACTTGCCCTTCGATCATGCAGGCATCAGCAGCCAACTGGCCGAACGCGGACGCGACAGCCTGTTACTACACAGCGCCGCCAGTGACCGGCACAGCTACCTGCAACGCCCGGACCTGGGGCGACGTTTAAGCGATGAGTCAGCCCAGGCCCTGCGCGACCATGCGGCGGCCAACCCTGGCGGCGTGGACCTGGCGGTGGTGGTGGCGGATGGTCTTTCGGCGTTGGCGGTGCATAAACACACGCTGCCGTTTCTGACACGCATGGAGGAACAGACCCACGCCGAAGGGTGGTCCTTGTCGCCCGTCATTCTGGTGGAACAGGGCCGCGTTGCCGTGGCGGATGAGATTGGCCAATTGCTCGGCGCCAAGATGGTCGTCATCCTGATCGGCGAACGGCCAGGGCTCAGTTCGCCGGACAGTTTGGGGCTGTACTTCACTTACAACCCCAAAGTTGGCCTCACGGATGCGTATCGCAATTGCATCTCCAATGTGCGCTTGGAAGGCTTGAGTTATGGCATGGCGGCCCATCGCCTGCTGTACTTGATGCGAGAGGCCTGTCGCCGGCAGCTGTCGGGGGTCAACCTCAAGGATGAGGCGCAGGTGCAGACCATCGAATCCGACGACCCGGACCTCATGAAAGGCAATTTCCTGCTCAGCCCACCCGAGGACTGATCCCGGCACGATTGCGCTTTTTGGCGTCTTTAGGCAGCATCAAGTCACGGCCGCGCGTGTGGTCATACCCCATTTGGAAGTTGAGGCCTGGCATGCGGATTACTCAAGCGACCCTGGAACACTTGGACCTGTTGACCCCGCTGTTCGTCAAATACCGCGAGTTTTACGGGGCGCTGCCCTTTCCGGATTCGTCGCGGGCCTTCCTGGAAAAGCGCCTGCGCCGCAAGGAATCGGTGATCTACCTGGCGCTGGCCGATGATGATGACAAGAAATTGCTTGGGTTCTGCCAGCTGTATCCAAGCTTTTCGTCGCTGTCGCTCAAGCGGGTGTGGATACTCAACGACATCTATGTGGCCGAGGACGCACGCCGCCAACTGGTAGCGGACAACCTGATGCGCACGGCGAAGAAGATGGCCAAGGAGACGCATGCGGTGCGGCTGCGGGTGTCGACCAGCAGTGACAATGAAGTGGCACAGAAGACCTACGAGTCGATCGGGTTTCGCGAGGACACGGAGTTCAAGAACTACACCTTGCCGATCAGCGAAGACTGAGCCCCCAAACACTGCAAACCCATTGTGGGAGGGGGCTTGCCCCCGATAGCGGCGTACCAGTCAGACTATTTATAACTGACACGCCCTCATCGTGGGCAAGCCCCCTCCCACATTTGGCTTTGCGACATCCCCCGCTACAAAACCAACAGGCTTTTCACCTCTCAATCCGTATAATGCGGACCCTTCAGGGTTGTAAGAAATGCGGCATACACTTGTAGCCTTATTAACCCGAGCTTCCGCACAAGCCTGCTGAGCCGGGCTATTCACACAGGTGCCATCCATGGATTTCAACCCGCTCGACCTTATCCTGCATCTCGACGTCTACCTCGACCTGCTGGTAACCAATTACGGTCCGTGGATCTACGCCATTCTGTTTCTGGTGATTTTTTGCGAAACCGGCCTGGTGGTCATGCCGTTCCTGCCGGGTGATTCCCTGCTGTTTATCGCCGGCGCCGTCGCTGCTGGTGGCGGTATGGACCCGGTCTTACTGGGCGGCCTGTTGATGCTGGCAGCGATCCTCGGCGACAGCACCAACTACGTGATCGGGCGAACTGCCGGAGAACGCTTGTTCAGCAACCCGAACTCGAAGATCTTCCGCCGCGATTACCTGCAAAAGACCCACGACTTCTACGACAGGCACGGCGGCAAAACCGTGACCCTGGCGCGCTTCCTGCCGATCCTGCGCACCTTTGCGCCGTTCGTCGCCGGCATCGCGAGAATGCCCTACCCGCGCTTTTTCGGTTTCAGCGTACTGGGCACCATCCTCTGGGTCGGCGGCCTGGTGACCCTGGGCTACTTCTTCGGCAACGTGCCATTTATCAAGAAAAACCTGTCGCTGCTGGTGGTGTTCATCATCCTGCTGTCCCTGGTGCCGATGATCATCGGGGTGTTCCGCAGCCGTTTTGGCCGCACCTCCTCCGAAGCCAAGCCGCACTGACCTGCGATGTGGTCCCTCAGCGCCTGGCGTCGCCGGCGCCTGCTGGCCAAGCACCCGATTGCCGATGACGCCTGGCAGCGGGTGCGCCACCACCTGACCTTCCTCGACGGCATCAGCGCCGAGCAGGACCAGTGGCTGCGCGAAGCCTGCGTGGTGTTCCTCGCCGAAAAACACCTGACCGCCCTGCCCGGCGTCGAACTGCACCAGGAACAACGCCTGCTGCTGGCCGCCCAGGCGCAATTGCCGCTGATGAACCTCGGCGACCTCGACTGGTACCAGGGCTTCCACGAAATCGTGCTGTACCCCGACGATTTCCTCAGCCCCCAGCGCCATCGTGACAGCAGCGGCATCGAACACGAGTGGGACGGCGAACACAGCGGCGAAGCCTGGCAACAAGGCCCGGTGATCCTCGCCTGGCCCGGCGTGCTCGCCAGCGGCCAGTGGGAAGGCTACAACCTGGTAATCCACGAACTGGCGCACAAACTCGACATGCTCAACGGCGACGCCAATGGCCTGCCGCCCCTGCACAGCGACATGCGCGTGCAGGAGTGGGCCAGCGTGATGCAGGGCGCTTACGACGACCTGAATCGCCAACTGGACGCCAACCCGGATGCCGAGACCGAGATCGACCCCTACGCCGCGGAAAATCCGGCGGAATTCTTTGCCGTCACCAGTGAATATTTTTTCAGCGCCCCGGATTTACTGGTCAGCACCTATCCACAGGTATACGCCCAACTCAGCCGCTTTTACCGCCAGGATCCCTTGGCCCGCCTGACCCTCCTGCAAGCCCACGACCCGCGTTATCAGCCGCAAGACGAATGACCGTACGACGTCTGGCGCATGGCATCGCCGTCAGAATATGCCTATAATCGCCGCCACTTTTAGGCCAATCCGGCCATGTCATATGGCCAACTACGGGGGCAACGCCCAATGAGCTACAGCAAGATTCCGGCTGGCAAAGACCTGCCGAACGACATCTACGTCGCCATCGAAATTCCGGCCAACCACGCGCCGATCAAATACGAAATCGACAAAGACAGCGACTGCCTGTTCGTTGACCGTTTCATGGCCACCCCGATGTTCTACCCGGCCAACTACGGTTTTATCCCGAACACCCTGGCTGACGACGGTGACCCCCTCGACGTGCTGGTTGTAACCCCTTACCCGGTTACCCCAGGTTCGGTTATCCGCGCTCGCCCAGTCGGCATCCTGAACATGACCGACGACGGCGGCGGCGATGCCAAAGTTATCGCGGTACCCCACGACAAGCTGTCCCAGCTGTACGTGGACGTGAAGGAATACACCGACCTGCCGCCACTGCTGCTGGAACAGATCAAGCACTTCTTCGAGAACTACAAAGACCTCGAAAAAGGCAAATGGGTGAAGATCGACGGTTGGGGCAACGCAGACGCCGCCCGCGCCGAGATCATGAAGTCGGTCGCTGCCTACAAAGGCTGACACTGACTCATCATTGCCCCGGCAATCAAAAAAGCTCCGATCATTCGGGGCTTTTTTTGTGGGAAAAATTAAACAACAAGTTCAACAGTTAGTACGCAGCGTTCAACTAAGCGCTCCTACCGAAAGATCCGACTACAACTAAGTAAAAACCTACACGTGCAATTCAACGCATGGTTTATTTGATTAGTTTTTTCGGCCAGTAAACTCTGCGTTTATGAATACATCAGGTGATCGTTTAAAAGCGCTATTGCGGGAAGTTCATCTTTCCGCTTCAGACTTCGCCAAGAACCGCGGTGTCACGCCTCAACACGTGAACAACTGGTTCAAGCGCGGCGTACCCATGGGCCGACTCAACGAGATCGCAGAACTGCTCTGCGTCTCCAGCCGTTGGCTGCGCAACGGTGAAGGCCCCAAACACCCTCCGGCCAACTTCCTGCTCGAAGGCCCGGAAACACGCAAAGGACTGCCCACCACCCGCGAAGGAAGCGGCAAATACCTCACAGGCCCCGCCTGCCCACCGGAAAAAATCGACGTGGAGATTCCCCTCCACCCCACCTTCACCTCAACCCAACGCATCCGTGTCGCCCTGTACACCCTCGAAACCCTCAACGTAAACCCCGACCGCGCGGTAGGCGCCTACATGGTCGACAACAGCATGATCGACATCATCCAACAAGGCTCCACCCTCGCCATCGACAAAGGCCGCACCCAGATCATCGACGGCGAAATCTACGCCGTCGAACACGACGGCATGCTGCGCATCAAATACCTCTACAACCGCCCCGGCGGCGGCCTGCGCATGCGTAGCCACAACGCCGGCGAACACCCGGATGAATACCTGAACCATGAAGAACGGTTCGAGCAGAACTTCAAAATCGTCGGCTGGGTATTCTGGTGGTCCACCCTCAACAACCGCCGCCCGCCGGTGCCGCTGGATGAGCATCTTTTGGGCTGGGAAGGCTCTAAATCGGAACCGGAGGTGGGCAATTGAAGTGAATGTGGGTATCATGCGCCGCACATTTGGCAGGGGTTGGCTTTACGGCTATCCACCTTGCTCGGCGAAGCGGAGGAGTTCCCGCGGATGCCCCTACTATTCAGCCCGACGCAATGTGGGCTGAGCGATTTGAAGGCTGCTGAGGTTTGTCAAAAACAAGCTGAGGCAGTCCCCGAGAAGCCGGCCACAAGCCGGCTTTTTAATGCTCGAAAATCCTAAACGTTAGCTAGTCCGCATACACTCCACCGCCCGGTCCGCCACCATCTTCGCCATCTCCACCAAATGCATCACCACCCTCTGCGGCGCAGCCATTGGCTCACCGAGCAACTGCGAAGTCGCCGCCGCACACTGCAGCAATTCAGCCACGCGCACCCAAGCATCTTCAAAGCTCAGCTCTTCATTGACAATAAAGGGGTTAGTCTCAGGCGATGAGGGCGAATCCGAAACAACGTTATCCATAGCAAACCTCCAATCGATAATTTGGAGCTGCCACTAAGCGCGACTAAACGAAAGGTGGCAGCTGTACGCAGGTTAGTCGACCGGTCGATTGGAAACCCGGCGCACCCGGAGGTGCCCTGCGCACAGCCACCATAAGATGCAGGCGAAGATGCCTGACTCATGAATTGCCTATGCGCCAATCGAATCCGGGCGACTAAACCCGATCACTGAATTTGCAGTGACGGATCGCAGCCTAGTCACGCATTCCCGCTGACGCAATGCGGTTGGGATTCTCTCGGAAACGTCCTGCAAATGAAAGGGATCAGCCCTGCTGGCCCTTTAAGCTCCAACCTCAATCCAATATCAAATGCGGCAAAAACCGGCTCGAATCCTTGGTAATCAGACTATTGTCCTCCCGCACCCCAATCCCCGCCGCCTGATCCCCAATCACCCAAGACCCAATCAACGTGTAACTGTCCCCAAACCGCGGCAGCGGTGCGAACTCCTGAAGGATAAACGGCGCATCCGTGTAGGGCCCATCCTCTTTCACGATCAGCCCATCAGCCGTTTGCAGTTCGATATTTGCCCCTTCCCGCGAGAAAAACGGCTTGCGCACCCAACCTTTTGGCACGGCTTTACCTGGGTCGGTATCCAGGTGGGCCGCGAGCAAATTCGGGTGGCCTTTGTTGAACTCCCACAGCAGCGGCAGGATGCCTTTGTTGGAGAGGATCGATTTCCACGCTGGCTCGAAAAACTGCGTGTCACTCTCGGCAATGGCGGCGCCGAAAGGTTCGTGGAAAATGAACTCCCAGGCGTGCAGCTTGAACAGGTGCGGAATCCAGCGATCCTCCAGGTCGACGAAGCGGCCTTCGCTGGTCAGGCCGATGTCTTCGATGTCGATGTGGCGTGATTCAATGCCGACTTTTTCCGCGACGAGGCGCAGGTAGTCGGTGGTGCCTTTGTCTTCGGTCGAACCTTTCATCGAGGCGAAGTAGAACGGCTGGTTGACCTGCAGTTGGGCGAAAGCCTGGTGCAGTTTGGTGTCGATGCTGTTGAACTGGTCGGCATGCTTGGGCAGCAGGCCGCGTTCGATGCATTGCTCGAGCCAGCCCCACTGGAACGCGGCGGCCTCGTAGAGGCTGGTCGGTGTGTCGTAGTTGAGTTCCAGCAGCTTGGCAGGCCCGGTGCCGTTGTAGGAGAAGTCCATGCGCCCGTACAGGTGCGGGTGGCCTTCGAGCCATGAGGTTTTGATCATGTCGAAGAAGGGCGCGGGAATGCTCAGGCGTTCGAGCAGTTCTTCGCTCTGGACCACGCGGGCGACGAGGTCCATGCACATGTCGTGGATCTCGGTGGTCGGGTCTTCGAGGTCGTGCTCGATTTGCTTGAGCGTGAACTGGTAGTACGCGCTTTCGTCCCAGTAGGGTTCGTCGTCAATGGTGTGGAACAGGAAGCCGAGGCTGTCGGCGGTCTGTTTCCAGTCATGACGTTCTGCACAATGGATCTTCTTCATGGCCCGCCTTCCTTAACTGCTCGACCCGCCGCCGCCCCAGCCGCTGCGTGCACTGGCCTTGCTGCCGAAGCCGCCACGGGAGGTGGCCGACGCAACGGAGCTGGACTTGCTGGAGTTGCGCAGCGCGTTGGTGTAGTTGCTGCTGCCGTAGCGGACCTGGTTGGAGCGGCCAAACGTCGCGCCATTGGACGCACGCTGATTAAGCGTCGAGTTGCCGTATTCGCCGCGATCATCGCGATAGCGGTACACCGGCTCGGAGCGGTAGCTGTTGCGGTTGTTGCTCAGCATGTTGCCAATCAGCAGTCCGGTCAGCAGGCTGCTGGTGGAGAAGCCGGAGCCGCCGCTGTTCGCCTGGGAGCCGCCCGCTTGGGCATTGGCGGCATCGACCTGGGACTGGGTCACCTGGCCTTCGGCGGTCAGTTCGAAACCGCCCAGCTTGGGAATGAACTGGCCATTGGAGTCCAGTTGGCACCAGCCGGCGACAAAATCGGCATCGCAATCGGCCTGGCTGGCGTACACCGGCGCAATGCGGCGATGCTCAGCCATGGCCGTCATGTAGGCGTCCGAGCAGACGTCCACCGGGAGTTTTTCATCGGCGCACTGCTGAACCGACTGGAAGTTGTACTTCTTCTGCAAATCGTAGGTTTTTTCGGTCGGCCCGCAGCCGGATATCGCCATCGCGACCGACGCTGCCAGCGAAAGCTGGACGTACTTGCTTCGTTTCATCGGGAGCTCCGTGGGCAATCAGTTCTGGGTAGGCGTCATGCACGCGGCGTTCAACATGCCAACGCTGATGGCCACGGCGGCGACGTAGATACCCGCTGCGAGTTCACCTCTCTTGATGCGCTCGGAGGTGCCCTTGAGCACCAGGCTGGTCAGCAGGAACGCCAACAGTTGGACGACAGCAGCGATCACTGCCCAGACGACGAAGTCGAGGATGCTGATCGAGTAGGCAATCACGTTGCTGGCCGGAATGGCAAAACCGACGATGGCACCGCCCAGGGCGACCGCCGCAGACACGTTGCCCGCCCGGATCAGTTCAAACTCCTTGTGCGGAGTGATGCGGGTGTAGATGAACTGGAACAGCGCGAACAGCACCGCCGCGCCCAGAAGGTAGGTGACAAAACCAAGCACGGCGGCTTTGTTCAGGGAGATGGAGAGAGCTTCTAACATGGATTTCTTCCTTTTTTAGAGCGCATTCAAGTCGGTTGTGTACAGCGAAATGCCTAGCGAGGTGCTCAGGCTGACGGTGCCTTCGGCGTCTTCTTCGACGGAAAACAGCAGGAACTCACGTCGATCGGTCAGGCCGGTGTCACGGGCGTATAGCATCGAGCGGTGCTCGACGCTGTAGGAGTCCTCGGGGTTTATTACGTGCTCGCTCATGGCCACCAATTCCGTCTGGCCATCCTCGCTGCCCCACACGCGTGCGTATTCGACGCCGTTGTGGGCGTAGGTCGGCAACCCGATCAGGCTCTGGGACCCCGCCAGCCGACGCAATTCAGCTTCGCTGCTGAGCGTGACGTAACTCCGGTAGTTGAACAGGATCACGGACTCGACCTGCCCGGCGATCTCGCCCGTGGTGTGCACCTGCAGCCAGTAATCTTCGTCATTCATGTAATAACGCGACAGCCAGGTCGACTGCCCAAGGTCAACGGTGCCGTTACTCCAGATTTCCTGGGAGCCAGGGATAACCACCGTGGTTTTCCCGTCGAGCAACAACTTCAGGGTTGTGTCGAATATCACGCCTTTGCCCGGTGCCAGGCCTAGCGGCCCGGTGGTCGGCAGGGGTTCGGCGGCGGCGCCTTTCGATTGTGTCGTCGCTTGCGGGGCCTCAAGCCCCATCAACTGTTTAAACCATCCCATTGGAGATTTCCTTGAGGCGGGTGGAGGCGATGTAGAAGAGTTCACCGCCTTCAACGCGTGTGGCGTTGGGCGGGTTGATCGACGGTTGCTGGGCGCCTTTGGCGCGATAGCCGATGAGGGTGGCGTTGTGCTGCTCTTTCAGTTGGCTATACAGATCGCCGAAGGTGGCTTCAAACGCGTCGGGCAACTTCATCAGGTATTGGGTGGCTCCCTGCCCTACACACAGCAACTCATTGATGACCACCGAGGAGCCTGGGTCCTGAGACGCACGCACCAACATTTCGATGGCCATGCTGGATGTGCATTCCAGGCTCGGCGCATAGGAGCTGGCCAGCGCGGCAATTTCACTTTCATTGAAATGGGCGACGACATGCCCGACAGGACTGAGTTGATTCACCGCCAGCACCGTGGCCAGGGTCAGATCGTCAGACGGGGTTCGTACCAGCACACGCTCGGCACCGGGCACGCCGGCACGCTGCAATAACGCGGTGGAGGACAGGCTTTCACCGCGGATGAACGCGGCTTTGCCCGGCATCGGGTTTTCTTCGAGGGTGCAGTCGCAAATGACGATCAGGTTGTCGTTTGAGGTTTCGTCTTGCAGCAACAGCTCAATGACGCGCTCGCTGGACGCGCCCTCCCAGCCAATCAGCACGGTATGGCCGACCTTTCCGGTGAAATCGCCTTTGCCCTTCATGCCTTTTCTCCATGCATCGATAACACTGCTGGTGGTTTTGCCAATGGCTGCCGTCAGCAGCGCAATGCCGCCGAGCATCACCCAGGTCGCCACGAACACGCGCCCCGCCGAGGTCTGCGGTGCGAGATCGCCGTAGCCGACGGTCAGCGTGGTGGTGAGATAGAAGTAAACAAAGGTGGCGGGCGCCGTGAGGTGCTGTTCGCCCAGGTACAGCAGGCCCAGATAAGCCGTGCTCAGGTGTACACCCAAGGCAACCACCAGACCCGCCCAGCCGAAGCGGTGAAAGAGAGAGGAGGCGTACATGCGCAACAAAAGAAAAATCGACATTTAGTCCCTGGCTCCCTGGGTACTTGATTCCTGATGACGCCATCGCCTCGACGTCTGGATGCTCAAGTGCGTTCAGGCGGCATTAAACCTGCTGCGCGGTTTGGAGAGAAGTACCCTGGCTGCAATAAATCCGGCAAATGCACCAAAGAGATGCCCTTCAAAGGAAACACCCTGACGAGGAAGAAATCCAAGGATCAGGCCGCCGTACAGTAGCGCCACGACACTGGCCGTTATCAGGTTGCTCCAGCTCCTGTGAAACCAGGCGCGAGACAACAGGTACGCCCACAACCCAAATACCCAACCGCTGGCCCCTACGTGGATACCCGCAAAACCGAACAGCCAGACCAGCGAGCCGCCCAGCACAATGATGATCATACTGACGGTTATGAACCGACTGAGCCCTTCGAGAATCACCAGGGTGCCCAATACCAAAAAGGCAATCAGGTTGGCGCTCAGGTGGGTAAACGAGCCGTGCAAAAACGGTGAGGCGAGGATGCCGAACAGCCCCTGCAGCGTTCTTGGGACCAGGCCGAACGCCATGAGGCTGTATCCGGTCACCACATTGAACAACTGCAGCGCGACCATCAAAAGGGCCACGCCTGCGATTGTCTTGAACCCCTTCAGGGCATCCATCCTGACCTCGACGTAAATAAAGAAGGGTTGAGAATAAATGCCCGTTCGTTAAGGAAGATCACTGCTCCCTCGCCTCAGGTACCGTGCTAGCCCTTCGCCTACTCGGTCGACTTTTGCTTCAGACGCTCCAGAATCGCATTGGCGCTGCCTTCGTTCGGCGTGATGCCTGCGTCGCGCAGCTTGCGCTCCAGGTCGGTCCCCGTGGACGCCTCAACCAACTCATCCTGGGCTTGCAGTTCAGCGGCACGCTGCTGTTGCTTGGCCTGCAAACGATTCAACGTACCGACGGCGGTTTCCAGCTTGCCGTTGGCGCCGCCGCTGGCGATGGAGGCGCTGACCTGCGCCTTCTGTACGCTGTCGCGAGCCTTGGCCATATCCACTTGCTGACGCAGGCTTTTGATCCGGCTTTCGGCCTTGGTGATGTCCTTGCGCATGCTTTCTGCATACCCACCGAACTCCGCAGCTTGCTTATGCTCGACATCCCGCTCGTTGGTCAGGCTCGAAATGGCTTCGGCCACTTCCAGGGCGAGGTCTTCACGGTTGGCCTGCAGGGCAGCCACTGCCTTGGACTCCAGGTCCTTGATCTTGGCGTCGTACTCGCTGACGCGATCAGTCGCCAACTTGTGCTTGGCCATGATGCTGACCAGCTCACGCTTGGCATTGGCCAGCGCGGTGTCGGCATCGCGGATTTCCTGATCGAGGATGCGCAGGGCTTGTTGGTCGACGATCGATTCGCCGACTTCGTTGGCACCGCCACGCAGCGCGGTGAACAATTTGCTCCAGATGGACTGAGTCATTGGATACTCCCGAATACTTAATTGAAGAAACGTTCGAAGGCTTCGCTGGCGCGCTGCACGTTGTCGACCAGGGTTTTCACCTCGGTCACGATATTGGTCAGGCTGGAGTCGGAGCTCAGAGCGCCGAACATGTTGTAGACCACTTGCCCGTTAGGCATGGACTCGATACCGATGGAGGACAGCGGGAACATTTCCCGGCTGCGCAACACTGCGTCATTGAATTTCGCGACATCGTTGATGGACTCGACATCAACCAGGACCGTGTCCACGATGATCTGCTCGCCAACCACCGCGATGTAAATCGGCAAGCCACCGAAGTCGTTCATTTCCAGCTTGATGCTGGACTCGGAGCCTTGAACGAGATAGAGCGTAATGTCCTTGGACACCACGTCGTCCAGGGCCTGAAGAGCGGTGAAGAGGCGATCGATATTCCAGTTGGTACCTGCGCTCATGAAATTCTCCGACATGAATGAGCCAGCCAGAATCGGCTGGCGAAGCTGTTTCTCCATCTGCTTGAGCAGGCTTCGGTTTTCGGGAAGCACCCAAGTCTCGTGTTTCACATAGCCGGCGGCCGCCAGGCCTGCACGCATCTGCTTCATGTAAAAGCTCGATGGCTTTTTGGCGGACGGCTTCAAGCGCTCTCCCTGAAGGCTTGCTGAATCGGTATCGGGCCCTTTAGGCGGACTCGATGGAGAGCTGCTTTCCATGGTACTGACCTCGCTGTGAAAAACTCACGCGTGAGAAAATCTACAGGCATTTTTTGCCACACTCAATAGCTCACGCGTGAGATTTTTTGACTTACTTTGCCGCCTACGAAAAGGATCGGTCCTACTGACAAATCCTCAATTGTCTCATCTGAGTTGACGGTATTACCCAATTCAGCCGATTTATCCGCCAACACCCACCCATTAATCTGTGCCCATGTTGAACGCAACGCCCAACCAACCTAAACAAAAAAGGATTCAACCATGAGCACTCCAACCTACAGCCGCTTGAACAAAGACGACGCCATCGTTCTGCTGGTCGACCACCAGACCGGCCTGATCTCCCTGGTGCAGGACTTCTCGCCCAACGAATTCAAGAACAACGTGTTGGCCCTGGCCGACCTGGCCAAGTTCTTCAACCTCCCGACCATCCTCACCACCAGCTTCGAGCAAGGCCCCAACGGCCCGCTGGTGCCAGAGTTGAAAGAGATGTTCCCGGACGCGCCGTACATCGCACGCCCTGGCCAGATCAACGCGTGGGACAACGAAGACTTCGTCAAGGCGATCAAGGCCACTGGCCGTAAGCAGATCATCATTGCCGGTGTGGTCACGGATGTGTGCGTAGCGTTCCCGACCTTGTCGGCGCTGGCGGAAGGGTTTGAGGTGTTTGTAGTGACCGATGCCTCCGGCACGTTCAACACCACGGTGCAGCAAGCAGCGTGGAGCCGGATGACGCAAGCCGGTGCGCAGTTGATGAACTGGTTCTCGGTGGCGTGTGAGCTGCACCGCGACTGGCGCAACGACATCGAAGGCCTGGGGAATTTGTTGTCCCAGCGTATTCCCAACTATCGCAACCTGATGAATGGATATGCGGCGCTGACGGCTCATCAGAAATAAGTCAGCCGAGATTCGCGATAAGCCTGCCCTTAAAAGCAGGCTTTCGTTGTTGCTGAGCGCTTTACCAGTGCGCTTCAGCAAACGGGTTTAGAGGCGAGGGGTGACCAACAACTTTATCTCAATGGACGATGAGCCGATTAGAATGCACAATCGGCTCACAAAATGAGCCGAATAATTTTTTATTCGGCTCACGCACCAGGTATTCCTCCATGGACCAACCACACTGGATCTGGCAACACACCGACTGGCCCCACTTCCACTGGCAACCTGGGCGCTTGGCGGCTTTGCTGCGTGAGTGCGGGCATACCCAAGGCAGGTTGTTGGGCATGCTCGGCTCTGTCAGCCAGGCCATCAGTGCAGAGAATGAATTGGATGCGCTGCTGCAAAACATTCTGACCTCTTCGGCCATCGAAGGTGAGCAACTGAACGTTGGCTCTGTTCGCTCCTCCCTGGCCCGACGGATGGGCCTGGAGGCGCTGAAAGACGGTCAGGTAAGCCGCCGCAGCGAAGGTCTCGCCGAGCTGATGATGGATGCCACCCAACAATTCAACCAGCCCTTTACCCTCGCCCGCTTATTGAACTGGCACCAGCTATTGTTCCCGGTCCCGCAAGCAAACTATGCCTCCCGACCACTCAATATCGGGTCATTAAGGGGCGGTGAGCCAATGCAAGTGGTGTCGGGCCGACTTGATCGGCCAACCGTGCATTTCGAGGCCCCGCCGCGTCCAGGGCTGGAACAGTCGTTGGATGATTTCCTGGAGTGGTTCGAAACCAGCCGCGATCAGCCGGAACTGGATCCGCTGGTACGCGCCGGCGTTGCGCACTTCTGGTTTGTCACGCTGCACCCCTTCGATGACGGCAATGGTCGCCTGACACGCGCTATCACCGATTTGGCATTAGCCCAAGGCGAGCATCAGGCCATTCGTTTTTACGCCATGTCAGCCAGCATTCTTGAAGACCGCATCGGTTATTACAACGCGCTTGAGTCCAGCCAGAGGGCCACGCTGGATATCACTGAGTGGCTGGAGTGGTTCCTTAAAACCCTGTTGCGCAGTGTGCAGCAAGCCATGGCGAGGATTGACCGAGTGCTGGGCAGGAGCCGGTTCTGGCAGCAACACCGCGACCTTCCTTTGTCTGCTGAACAGATCAAGGTCCTCAATCGCCTGCTCGACGGTGGTGAAAAGGGCTTCGAACACGGCATCAGCGCTGCGCAGTACCAAGCGGTGGCAAAGGTATCCAAGGCGACGGCGACGCGACACCTGGCTGACCTGCTGGAAAAAAACTGCCTGATCCGTCTCCCCGCAGGCGGCCGCAGCACGCGTTATCAAGTCAATACAGCAGGCGACTGATGCCCCGCTCATTTGCCCACCATCCCCATGTCTGCTAGTGTCCCGCCGGTTTACCGTCTACCGGAATAGCCGCCATGGCCCGCAAAAAAGTTGCACTCGATTTCGAACAATCCCTCGCCGACCTGCAAACCTTGGTCGAGCGTCTGGAGAACGGCGAGTTGTCGCTGGAGGACTCACTGACAGCGTTTGAGCAAGGCATCGGCCTGACTCGCGACTGCCAGAGCGCGCTGGCGCAGGCAGAGCAGAAGGTGCAGGTGTTGCTGGAGCGTGATGGGGAGTTGGCCGAAGAACCTTTCGATGCGGAACAGCCCGAATGATCGACGCGTATCAGGCCAGTAGCCAAGCCCGGGTGAATGCGGCGCTGGAGCCCTTGTTTGTTGCGCCCAGCCCGGAAATGAACCGCCTTTACGCCGCCATGCGCTACAGCGTGATGAACGGCGGCAAACGTGTGCGCCCGTTGCTGGCGTACGCGGCCTGTGAAGCCCTCGGCACCCCTGCCGAGCAGGCCAACGGCGCGGCGTGTGCAGTGGAATTGATCCACGCTTATTCCCTGGTACACGACGATTTGCCGGCGATGGACGACGATGATCTACGTCGCGGCCAGCCCACCACTCATAAGGCCTTTGATGAAGCCTATGCGATCCTGGCCGGTGATGGCCTGCAGAGCCTGGCGTTCAGCGCACTGCTGGACCCGCGCTTGAGCAGCGTCAACGCCGAGATCCGCCTGCGCATGGTCACCGCCCTGGCCCACGCGGCAGGACCGGCCGGCATGGTCGGCGGGCAGGCAATCGACATGGGTTCGGTCAGTCTCAAGCTGGATCAGCAAGCCCTTGAACATATGCATCGCCACAAGACCGGCGCGCTGATCGAAGCCGCCGTGCACCTCGGCGCCCTGGCCAGCGGCCGTGCCGACGCGGCCCAATTGGCGGCATTGCAGATCTATTCCCGAGCCATCGGCCTGGCGTTCCAGGTGCAGGACGACATACTCGACGTGGAAAGTGACACCGCCACCCTGGGCAAGCGCCAAGGTGCCGATATCGCACGGGACAAACCGACTTATCCTGCGCTTCTTGGGCTCGATGCTGCCAAGGCATACGCCCTGGAACTGCGCGACCAGGCCCTGGACGCCCTGCGACCTTTCGACGCGGCAGCCGAGCCGCTGCGTGACCTGGCTCGGTATATCGTCGAACGCCGGCACTGAAAACGGCGGCCATTGCCGCCGCATATCGGCCAAGTTCGGCGCTCTGCGTGGGCAGTTTGCGATGCTTGAGGTAAACTGCCGCCTCTTCTTATACCTATAACGATTCGCCTGATGCCCACGACGTTTCAAGAGATTCCCCGCAAGCGCCCGTCCACGCCCCTGCTCGACCGTGCTGCCACGCCGGACGGCCTGCGTCGTCTGGGTGAAGCCGAGCTGGAAACCCTGGCCGATGAACTGCGCCTGGAATTGCTCTACACGGTCGGCCAGACCGGTGGGCATTTCGGTGCTGGCCTGGGCGTCATCGAGCTGACCATCGCCTTGCATTACGTGTTCGACACCCCCGACGACCGGCTGGTGTGGGACGTGGGCCATCAGGCGTATCCGCACAAGATCCTCACGGGCCGCCGCGAGCGCATGGCCACCCTGCGCCAGAAGGACGGCGTTGCCGCCTTCCCACGCCGGTCAGAGAGCGAGTACGACACCTTTGGCGTCGGCCACTCCAGCACCTCGATCAGTGCAGCGCTGGGCATGGCGATTGCCGCCCGTCTGCAAAACAGCGATCGCAAGGCGATTGCGGTGATCGGCGATGGCGCATTGACAGCTGGCATGGCCTTCGAAGCGCTGAACCATGCGCCGGAAGTGGACGCCAACATGTTGGTGATCCTCAACGACAACGACATGTCGATCTCGCGCAACGTCGGTGGCCTGTCGAATTATTTGGCAAAGATTCTTTCCAGTCGTACCTACGCCAGCATGCGCGAAGGCAGCAAGAAGGTGCTCTCGCGTCTGCCCGGCGCGTGGGAAATTGCCCGACGGACCGAAGAATATGCCAAGGGCATGCTGGTTCCCGGCACCCTGTTCGAAGAGTTGGGCTGGAACTACATCGGCCCCATCGACGGCCATGACCTGCCGACCTTGATCGCCACACTGCGTAACATGCGTGACCTCAAGGGCCCGCAGTTCCTGCATATCGTCACCAAGAAAGGCAAAGGCTTCGCCCCGGCGGAAGTCGACCCGATTGGCTACCACGCGATCACCAAGCTGGAACCGGTGGACGCCCCCGCCGCCGCGCCGAAAAAGGCCAGCGGGCCGAAGTATTCCGGTGTGTTCGGCGAATGGCTGTGCGACATGGCCGCCGCCGACTCGCGTCTGGTGGGCATTACCCCGGCGATGAAGGAAGGCTCCGACCTGGTGGCATTCAGCGAGCGTTTCCCGCTGCGCTACTTCGACGTGGCGATTGCCGAGCAACATGCGGTGACGTTCGCGGCCGGCATGGCCTGCGAAGGCGCCAAGCCGGTGGTGGCGATCTATTCCACCTTTCTGCAACGTGGTTATGACCAGCTTATTCACGATGTGGCGGTACAAAACCTCGACGTGCTGTTCGCCATAGACCGCGCAGGCCTGGTGGGCGAAGACGGTCCGACCCACGCCGGCAGCTTTGACCTGTCGTACCTGCGCTGCATCCCCGGCATGCTGGTGATGACGCCGAGCGACGAAAACGAACTGCGCAAGATGCTCAGCACCGGCCACCTGTACAACGGCCCGGCCGCCGTGCGTTACCCGCGTGGGAACGGTCCGAATGCGGTGATTGAAAAAGATCTTGAGCCGATCGAAATCGGTAAAGGCATCGTGCGGCGCCAGGGCAACAAGGTCGCGTTCCTCGTGTTTGGCGTGCAATTGGCCGAAGCGCTGAAAGTCGCCGAAAAGATCGACGCGACCGTGATCGACATGCGTTTCGTCAAACCGCTGGATGAAGCCCTGGTGCGCGAGATCGCCGGTAGCCATGAGTTGCTGGTGACCGTTGAGGAGAACGCCATCATGGGCGGCGCCGGTGCGGCGGTCAGTGAATTCCTGGCGCGGGAGAACATCCTCAAGTCGGTGCTGCACCTGGGCTTGCCGGATGTGTACGTCGAACACGCCAAGCCGGCGCAGATGCTGGCGGAGTGTGGTTTGGACGAGGCAGGCATCGAGGCCGCGGTGCGCGTGCGCTTGGCGCTGCTCTCCCGGTAGAAATCGCATCAACATGTGGGAGGTGGCTTGCCCCTCCCACATTTGATTTTTGCCATCTTCAAACGCTACGGACAGCCCATGAAACGTCTGCACCTTGTCCTGTTGCTCCTGCCCGCACCTGAGTTGCTCGCCGAGACCCGCGACCAGGCCCTCAAACTCCCCGATGTGGTCATCAGCACCAACCGCCAGGTCCAGGCACGCAACGACAGCAGCGCCGCCAATACCGTATTCACCCGCGACGACATCGACCGCCTGCAACCCACCAGCCTCACCGACCTGCTCAGCCGCGTGCCCGGCGTACAAGTGGCGCGAACCGGTGGGCGTGGCAGTTTGCCGGGGATCTACCTGCGCGGCACCAAGTCCGCCCAGAGCCTGGTGCTGGTGGACGGCCAGCGCATTGCCAATACCACCTCCGGCGACAGCGGCCTGCAATACCTGAACGTCGACCAGATCGAGCGTGTGGAGGTGCTGCGCGGCTCGCGCTCGGTGATCTACGGCAGCGATGCCATCGGCGGGGTGATCCAGGTGTTTACCCGGCGCAATGCCGAGCAAGGTCTGCAACCGCGCCTGAAGCTGGGCATTGGCAGCAACCAGACCTGGGAGCGCAGCCTCGGTCTGTCGGGCGGTGATGAACACACGCGCTTCAACCTGGGGGCGAGCCTGGATGAGACCGCTGGCATCAATTCGACCCACCAATCCTTCCCCAGCGACGGCGACCATGATGCCTATCGCAATCAGTCGCTCAGCCTGAACCTCAGCCATTCGTTCAGCGATGAACTGGAGGTGGGTTTCAATCTGCTGGATAACCGTGGCAAGTCGGAGTACGACAACAGCTTCGGCCGCTACGACGTTGCCAGTGGGCAGACCTTGGGGCAAAAACCCTACACCGATTACGCCGTCAGCAGCGCCAGCGGGTATGTCGACGCAGCGCTCAATGAGCACTGGCAATCGCGCCTGGAGCTGGGCCACAGCGAGAACCGCGACACCAAGCGCGATACCCTCAGTGACGATTTCAGCGTGTTCAACACCTACCGCGACTCGCTGAACTGGCAGAACGACCTGACGCTCAACGACAGCAACAGCCTGATCCTGGGCGGCGACTGGTACGAAGACCGCTTCCACGGCTCCACCCCGTTTAGCGAAGACAGCCGCTGGAACCGCGCAGCCTTTGTGCAGCACCGTTTCCACAGTGAATGGTTTTCCACAGAGCTGGGCCTGCGCCGCGACCAGAACCAGCAGTTCGGTGGGCAGAACAGTTGGAGCGGCACCCTGACGCTGCCGATCAACCCCGACAATGACTTGTTGCTGAGCTACAGCGAAGGCTTTCGCGCGCCTACCTTCAACGATCTGTATTACCCCGACACGAAATACAGCAACCCGAACCTGCAGCCCGAGACCTCAAAGAGCTACGAACTGCAATGGCGCAGCCAACTGACCGACAGCACGCGCCTGGAGGCTTCGCTGTACCGCACCGACTTGAGCGATGCGATTATCCTGGACAGCACCAGCAAGCCGCAAAACGTGGCGTCGGCGCGTATTGACGGGTTTGAAGCCGCCCTCAAACAGGATCTGTTTGGCTGGCAAGGCAACCTGGGCGTGTCCATCATCGACCCGCGCGACCGTGATACCGGCCACACCTTGGCCCGCCGTGCACGGCGCACGTTGAATTTGGATCTGGATCGGCAATTCGACACACTCGGCCTGGGTGCGAGTTGGCAGGCGATCAGCAGCAGCTATGACGATGAAGACAATGCGCAGCGCCTGGGCGGCTACGGATTGCTCGGCTTGCGCAGCAGTTGGGCGCTGAACCGGGAAGTGGCGCTGTCACTGAAGGTCGATAACGTGCTGGATAAATCCTATGCGCGGGCACGTTACAGCTACAACGATCCGGCGTTTCTGAACAATCAGGATTACCGTGAAGAGGGTCGGGTGTGGAGGGTTGATGTGACCTGGACGCCTGAAATCTAATTGGCGCCTGGATTGGCCTCATCGGGGGCAAGCCCCCTCCCACATTTTGACTGCATTCACAGACAGCGGTCTCAGCGGCTCGGAGCAATCACCTGACATAACCGCGCCACCGCTTCCAGCATTTGCCCGCTAGGCCGCTCCAGGCCTTTGTCCGGCACCACGCGCACCCGCGCAGCCATCAATGGCCAGACTTTCCAGGCCTCCAGTTGAGCCTGATCCCCCACCAGGATCAGCTCAGGGTCACGCTGCAACACCGACTCGATACTGACCTGCGGCGCAGGCAGTTTCAGGTCATCGAATACATTGCGCGCTCCGCAGACGCTCAACGCGTCGCTGATGATCTGCCCGCCACCGACGGTATACAGCGGCTGGTCCCACACCTGATAAAACACCCGCACTGGCTCGGCCTGCTGGTAACGCTGGCGCAGCCCGGCCAGGCGCTGGCGCAGCTGTGCAGCCAACTGCCGACCGGCCTCGGCGCGGCCCACTTGCTCGGCGATGGCCTGGACCTGGGTGGTGAGCTGTTCAAGGCTATGGGGTTCGGCGACATACACCGGGATATTCAGGCGTTGCAACTGTTCGCGCTGGGCTGGGCCGACACTGCCGGGCCACAGCAGGATCAGGTCGGGATTGAGGCTGAGCAGGCGCTCCATATCCAACTGGCCGTAATGCCCCACCGACGGCACCTTCGCCAAGTCGGCCGGCCGTTCGCCGCCATCGAGCACGCCAGCCAGCAGATCGGCAGCACCCAGTTCAACCACGATTTCAGTCAGGGATGGCGCCAGGCTCACCACTCGCTCGACGGCCAGGGCCTGGACGCTCAACACCAGCAGCACAAGCGCCAGCCAGCGGCGCATCATCCGAGTTGACGGGGAATGCGATAGAGGTAAAACAGCACCATCGTCGACAGCGCCAGCAAAAACAGCGGAACTGCTTCCAGCCCGACAAACACCGCCAGCGCGCCCACCCACGACGGGATCGCGGCCACCAGCAACGCCGTGCGCCGACGGGCCGCGAGGGTGATCCAGGCAGCCGGTTCTTCGGGAGTATCGAGGGCTTTTGACGTGGCGATCAGCGCGTGTTTATAGCCGTGAAAGTAGCGCAGGCTGAGGAACATCGAGGCCACGCCAGCGATGAACAACGGCATTGCCAGCACCGGCAGCAAGGCTACCTGACCAAACACCAGGTTGAGTACGAACAACGGAAGCAGCGCCAGGGCCAGGTACTGCCACCAGTTGAAGGACAGTCGCCGTTTTACCTGGCCACGGGTCACGCGCGGTCGACCTCGCCCTGGTGCTCGTTGCCCATCATATGGTCGAGCTTGCTGGCTTTGGTCGCCAGGTAGAGCTTGTTATGGGGGTTGTGCCCGGTGTGCAGCGGCACGCGCTCGGCGACGGTGATGCCCATCTCGGTCAAGGCTTTGACCTTGCGCGGGTTGTTGGTCATCAAGCGCAGGGATTTCACGCCCAGGTGCTCCAGCATCGGCAGACAGATCGCGTAGTCACGCTGATCGGCAGCAAAGCCCAGGCGCTCATTGGCCTCAACGGTATCGGCGCCACCGTCTTGCAGCTCGTAGGCGCGGATCTTGTTCATCAGGCCAATGCCACGGCCTTCCTGGCGCAGATACAGCAGCACGCCACGCCCTTCACGGGCGATGGCGCGCATGGCAGCTTCCAATTGCGAGCCGCAGTCGCAGCGCTGGCTGAACAGCGCATCGCCGGTCAGGCATTCGGAATGCACACGACCCAGCACCGGCGCGCCATCCGCGATATCGCCGAGGCTGAGCACAACGTGTTCGCGCCCGGTGGCTTCTTCGAGGAAGCCGTTCATGGTGAACGTGGCAAAAGGGGTAGGCAGCTTGGAAGCGGCGACGAAAACGACGGGCACCGTGTGCTCCTGATTTCAGATTTCACAGAGGCGGCATTGTAACAGCAGGTTCCTACAGACGCTTAAGCTGAATGATCGCTGATAAAGATCAATCGGTTTGATTGGTCTTCCTCGCGGTTCTATGCAGTCAGAACGGATACGGCAGTTTCCAGCGCTGGAAGATCGGCTTCAGCTCGCCGCTTTTGACAAGGACGGCCATGCGCTGGTCGAACACGGTACGTAATGCCCGACCACGCTCGGTGTCGGCAAAGCCTATGTAGAGCGGGAGGTCGATAAGGTGGGTGAGCCGGAATCGGGCACTGTCGGGCGCCTGGTTGAGGACATATTGCGCCTCGGTGAGGGCGTCGATGTAGAAGTCGACCCGACCGTGCTGGAGCATCGGCAGAATCCCGTCACGGCGCTGGATCTGGTTGAAACGGCGCACATTGGGCAAGTACGCCTCGTACCGGTAGCCGCGAACCCAGGCCAGGCGGTATTCGCCCAGCGTCGCCACGCTCGGAATCGGCGAGGTTGTCAGCCCAAGGGCGTAGATAGGGTCGGAGTCGAAGTTCCAGTGCGGGTACAGCACGCCCTTGACCTCATCGCGGTAGGAACCCACCCAACCATCCACCTCACCGCGCTGGGCCAGGCCCACCGACCGGGTGTACGGCTCGATACGGGTTTGCAGCGTGATCCCACTCGGCTCAAACACCTGACGCATCACATCCCAGGCCAGGCCGCTGCCGTCCGCGTTGGTGTAGTCGTCCCAGGCCTCACTGGCGAGCACGACCTTGCCTGGTACCACGGGCACATCCTGCGCCTGCGCCCAGGCTGGAATCACACACAGCAGTATCAGCAGCCAGCGGCGTACAACCATGGGTACGACCTCCTGCAAAACCTTGCTTGAGTAATGACGTTATAGAGGGTAGCGCAGTGCGCCGATTCAGGGCGTGTCGCGAAAGTGTTGATAACCCCGGATGGCCGGTGTGATGTCCTGTCCCTTTGCGTCAAGCAGCGTCACACCCTGCCCCGCCTGGACACGGCCGATGACGTGCACCGGCCAACCGTCGGCCAGCAACGGCGCCAGCTCGACGGGCGGCAAGGTAAACGCCAGCACGTAATCGTCGCCACCGCTCAAGGCAGCCACCCGCGCCTCATCATCACCAACAAATGCCAGCAAGGCGCTGGACAGCGGCAACTGCTGACGCTCGATCAACAGGCTGACAGCCGATGCCTTGGCGATATGCCCGCAATCGGCCAACAGCCCGTCGGAGATGTCCATCGCAGCCGTCGCTTTGCCGCGCAGCGCCAGCCCCAAGGCCAACTGCGGCTGCGGTGACCAGTAATGGGCCAGCAGTGGCTGCGCAACGGCCTCATCGGCGTTGCGCAGACCCAGTACCAGCGGCAAGGCGCCAGCGGCATTGCCCAACTCGCCGCCGACGCACAGCAGGTCGCCCGGTTGCGCACCGCTGCGCGTCAACGCCTGGCCCGCCGGTACACGCCCGAACACGGTCAGGGTCAGGCTGAGCGGGCCGCGCGTGGTGTCGCCACCCACCAGACCCACGCCGCAGCTCAGCGCCATGGCGTTCAAGCCCTGGGCATAGCGTTGCAACCAGTCGGCATCGACGGTGGGTGTCGTGAGTGCAAGGGTAAACGCGAGGGGGTTGGCGCCCATGGCGGCCAGATCGCTCACCGCTACCGCCAACGAGCGCTGGCCGAGCAGAAACGGATCGCAGGGGTCGGCAAAGTGCACGCCGGCCACCAAGGTATCGGTGGAGATTGCCAGTTGCTCCCCGGCAGGGAGCGCCAGCAGGGCGCAGTCGTCGCCAATCCCCAAGGCAATGCCGTCGCCGCCCTGCGCACAGGGCGCGGCGGCGAAGTACTTGCGGATCAGCTCAAACTCACCCATTCAGGACTCAAGCGCAGGTTAGCGCTTGTGTTCCTTCACTTCGGCTTCACGCAGGCGCGGGGCCAGCTTGTCGAGCACGCCGTTGACGAACTTGTGGCCGTCGGTCGAACCGTAGACTTTCGCCAGCTCGATACCTTCGTTGATCACCACACGGTACGGCACGTCGACACGCTTGAGCAGCTCCCAGGTGGACAGGCGCATTACGCACAGCTCAACCGGGTCGAGTTCTTCGATGGTCAGGTCCAGGCAAGGCGCCAGGGCTGTGTCGATCTCGGTCAGGTTGGCATGCACGCCGTGCAGGATGTCGTGGAAGTAGCTCTGGTCGGCGAAGGTGAAGTCGTTATCGACGCGAAACTGTGCCTCGATTTCGCTCAGCGAAGCGCCTGCCAGGTGACGCTGGTACAGCGCCTGGGTCGCAAGTTGACGCGCCTTGCGACGCTTCTCGCTCTTGGACGGCTTGCCGGCATCCGCAGGACGCGGGTCCTGAGGGTTGAACTGATCGCTCTCGTCAGAAATCACTTGGCCTCCAACTGCGACAGCAGGCTAACCATTTCCAGGGCGGACAAGGCAGCTTCAGCGCCTTTGTTGCCGGCCTTGGTGCCGGAACGCTCGATGGCTTGCTCGATGGAATCAACGGTCAGTACGCCGAAAGCGACTGGCACGCCGAACTCCATGGACACCTGGGCCAGGCCCTTGGTGCATTCGCCGGCCACGTATTCGAAGTGCGGAGTACCGCCACGAATCACAGCGCCCAGGGCGATGATGGCTGCGTATTCACCCTGTTGAGCAACTTTTTGCGCAACCAGTGGAATTTCGAAGGCGCCAGGGGCACGGATAATCGTGATGTCGCTTTCGCTCACACCGTGGCGAACCAGGGCATCCACGGCACCGCTTACCAGGCTTTCAACTACAAAGCTGTTGAAGCGGCCAACCACCAGGGCATAGCGGCCTTTGGGGGCGATGAAGGTACCTTCGATGGTCTTCAGGGTCATTCGACAAATCTCTTAAAGAGCCGGGACGCGAAAAGTGCGTCCCTCAGTGATGATTTAACCGCGAACAAGGGGCAACAAACGCCAGCCTTTATTCGGAGGGCACGTATTCTACAACTTCCAGATCGAATCCGGATATCGCATTAAATTTCATCGGTGCACTCATCAGGCGCATTTTGCGCACACCGAGGTCCCGCAGGATCTGCGAACCGGCCCCGACGATGCTGTAGGTGGTCGGTGTTTTGGCCTGGGTCTGCTCGGCGGTTTCGCGGATATGGGCGAGCAATACATCGCCGTCTACCGGGTTACCCAGCAGCAACACCACACCGCTGCCCGCCTCGGACACCGCAGCCATGGCGGCGCGCAGGCTCCAACGGCCCGGCTGCTTGACCATCAACAGGTCGCGCAGTGGGTCCATGTTGTGCACGCGCACCAGGGTCGGCTCGTCACCGCTGATGGCGCCCAGGGTCAGGGCCATGTGCACGTCGCCTTCCACCGAATCACGGTAGGTCACCAGGTTGAATTGGCCCAGTTCGCTGTCCAGCGGCTGCTCGGCAATCCGCTGAACGGTACGTTCGTGGATCATCCGGTAGTGGATCAGGTCGGCAATGGTGCCGATCTTGATGTTGTGCTCGGCGGCAAAGGCTTCGAGTTCGGCGCGACGGGCCATGGTGCCGTCGTCGTTCATCACTTCGCAGATCACGCCACTCGGCTCGAAACCGGCCATGCGCGCCAGGTCGCAGGCCGCTTCGGTATGGCCGGCACGGGCCAGGGTGCCGCCCGGTTGGGCCATCAGCGGGAAGATATGGCCTGGGCTGACAATGTCTTCGGCCTTGGCGTCTTTCGCGGCAGCCGCTTGCACGGTGCGGGCGCGGTCAGCGGCGGAGATGCCGGTGGTGACGCCGGTGGTCGCTTCAATCGACACCGTGAACTTTGTACCAAACCCCGAGCCATTGCGCGGCGCCATCAACGGCAGCTTGAGCAGCTCGCAGCGCTCGCGGCTCATGGGCATGCAGATCAGCCCACGGGCGTGCTTGGCCATGAAGTTGATGTGCTCGGGCTTGCAGGCCTCGGCGGCCATGATGATGTCGCCTTCGTTCTCGCGATCTTCGTCATCCATCAGGATGACCATCTTGCCTTGGCGGATGTCTTCAACCAGTTCTTCGATGTTATTGAGCGCCACGCGGCACCCCCTTGGTCAGGATTTCAGGTAGCCGTTAGCGGCCAAAAAACTTTCAGTGATGTTACCTGCAGCAGGCTCTGCGGCCTTGTCGCCCAACAACAGGCGCTCCAGGTAACGGGCAAGCAAGTCGACTTCCAGATTCACCCGACGACCAAGCTGGTACGACGCCATGATGGTTTCGCTCAGGGTGTGGGGAATGATGGTCAGCTCGAATTCGGCGCCATTCACGGCGTTCACGGTCAGGCTGGTGCCGTCGACGGTGATCGAGCCTTTGTGGGCAATGTACCTGGCCAGCTCTTTCGGCGCGCGAATGCGGAATTCCACGGCGCGGGCGTTTTCGCTGCGGGCAACCACTTCGCCGACACCGTCGACGTGGCCGCTGACCAGATGACCACCGAGGCGGGTGGTGGGCGTCAGGGCTTTTTCCAGGTTGACCGGGCTGCCGGCCTTGAGGTCATTCATCGCGGTGCAGTCCAGGGTCTCCCGGCTGACGTCGGCGGCAAAGCCATTGCCAGGCAGCTCGATGACGGTCAGGCACACGCCGCTGACGGCAATGCTGTCGCCCAGCTTGACGTCGCCGAGGTCGAGCTTGCCGGTTTCAACCAGCAGGCGTACGTCGCCGCCTTTGGGGGTCATTGCACGGATGCTGCCGATGGATTCGATAATGCCGGTGAACATTTCGTTCTCCTGAAAACGAGGGGCTGACGCGCAAGCGCAGGCCGGGAATTATACGCTCGCTGCTGGCACAGGGATGGCAGTGACCCGCCAGTCGTCGCCTACAGCGCGCATTTCAGTGATCTTGAGTTGGGGGGCGTCGGCCAGCTTCTCAAGCGGCCAGTCCAGCAACGGCCGAGCGGCGGAGCCGAGGAACTTGCCGGCGACGAAAATCACGTATTCGTCCACCAGCCCCTGCTGGGCAAACGCCCCTGCCAGGCTTGGGCCGGCTTCCACCAGCACTTCGTTGACGCCACGCGCCGCCAGGGCCACCAGCGCCGAACGCAGGTCGACCTGGCCTTCCACACCCGGCACCACCAGGCACTCCGGGCCACGGGGGAACTGGTTCTCCGGGGTGACACAGGTGATGACCAATGCCGGACCCGCCTTGAAGAACGGCGCGTTGAGCGGCACCCGCAGGCGACCGTCGATCAACACACGCAGTGGCGGGCGCGACATGGCCAGGGCGGTGGTTGCTTCATCCAGGCCCAGCTCGGCGGCGCGCACGGTCAGCCGCGCGCCGTCGGCCAACACCGTGTCGGCGCCGGTCAGCACCACGCTGGCCTCGGCGCGCAGGCGCTGCACGGCGGCGCGGGCGGCAGGGCCGGTGATCCATTGGCTTTCGCCGCTGGCCATCGCCGTGCGGCCGTCCAGGCTCATCGCCAGCTTGACCCGCACAAACGGCAGGCCGTGTTCCATACGCTTGAGAAAACCCGGGTTCAGCGCCCGCGCCTCACTTTCCAATACGCCGCTGCGAATCTCGATCCCGGCCTGGGCCAGGCGCTGCATACCGCGCCCCGCCACTTCCGGGTTGGGGTCCTGCATGCCGGCCACGACCCGCGCAACGCCAGCACTCACCAGCGCATCGGCGCACGGCGGTGTACGACCGTGATGACTGCACGGTTCGAGGGTCACGTACACGGTGGCGCCACGGGCCTTGTCACCGGCGGCGCGCAGGGCATTGGGTTCGGCATGGGGTTCGCCGGTGCGCTCATGCCAGCCTTCGCCGACAATCTGGCCATCTCGCACGATCACGCAGCCCACCCGAGGGTTGGGGTGGGTGGTGTAGCGGCCCTTGCGCGCCAGTTCGAGGGCGCGGGCCATGTAATGGGCGTCGAGGACAGCTTGTTCAGCGATAGGTGGGATCATGGTTTGACCGGCTCACGGGCCAGGCGGTCGATCTCTTCGCGGAACTCATTGAGGTCCTGGAAGCGTCGATACACCGAAGCGAAACGGATATAGGCGACTTCGTCGAGCTTTTGCAGCTCGCCCATCACCAACTCACCCACCACCAGGCTCTTGACCTCGCGCTCGCCGGTCGCCCGCAGCTTGTGCTTGATGTGCACCAGCGCCGCTTCCAGCCGCTCGACACTCACCGGGCGTTTTTCCAGGGCGCGCTGCATACCGGCGCGCAGTTTTTCTTCGTCGAAGGGCTGGCGGCTGCCGTCGGACTTGATCAGACGTGGCAATACCAGTTCGGCGGTTTCGAAGGTGGTGAAACGTTCACCGCAGCCAGAGGCCAGGCATTCGCGCCGGCGACGTACTTGATCGCCCTCGGCGACCAGACGCGAGTCAATGACCTTGGTGTCGTTGGCACCGCAGAAGGGACAGTGCATGGTGGCAGGCAACAAAAAAAGGGAGGGCCATGGTAGCGCATCCCTGTGGCAAGACAAGCCATAGCCTTTACGGTATATAGGCGGGCTATTATGTTTCTTACATTTCAAGTCACGGATTTTGTCCTTTCTGGAGCCGTACATGCAGTTACGACCACTTGTTTTGCTCACCCTGTTCAGTGTCCTGGTCGCCTGCAGCAGCGAAGCCCCCAAACCTTCCACGCCTCAACCGGTGCCTGCGCAAGAGAAAAAAGTCCCGGGCATTGAAGACCTCGGCCCCCTGCCCGCCTACCAGCGTGAAATCAACGGCAGCCTGACCAACGTGCCCGCCGGGGCCGAAGTCGAGATGGCCCTGCTGGTGATCGACGACCGCTCGCGCCCGCAACAACTGCTCGCCAGCAGCGTGCTGACCGGCAATGGCAAGCCATTGGCCTTCCGCCTGCGCTTCAACCCCGAGGCCTTCCCGGCCGGGGCGCGGGTTGAACTGCGCGGCCGCGCCAGCCAATCCGGCCAGTTGATCCTGCACCTGCCCGCCGTGCGCATCACCCAGGCAATCACCCAGACCACCGGCCCCCTGGAACTCGTCAAGGCACCATGACGCCGCCGTTGGACTTGCAGCGCGCCCTGAGCGAACTGATCGGCGACGCGCAACTGGTGCCCTGCCCGCTGCCGGGTACCGAGCTGTCGTTGTGGTTGCTGGATGCGGACAACATGGACCGCGCCTTCAGCCCCGAAGAAACTCGGCGCATTCTGCATGAGCCGCCCTACTGGAGTTTTTGCTGGGCCAGCGGCCTGGCATTGGCGCGGTATTTGGCGGCGAACCCCGAGTGGGTCGCCGGCAAGCGCGTGCTGGACTTCGGTGCCGGTTCCGGCGTGGCCGCGATTGCAGCGGTCAAAGCCGGCGCGTTGGAAGTGGTGGCCTGCGATCTGGACCCGCTGGCCTTGGCGGCTTGCCGCGCCAATGCCGAGCTCAATCACGTGGAACTGACCTACTCGGCCGACTTCTTCACCGAAGCCGACCGCTTCGACCTGATCCTGGTAGCCGACGTGCTCTACGACCGCGCCAACCTGCCGCTGTTGGATCACTTCCTCAGCCGTGGCCGCGAAGCACTGGTCGCGGATTCACGGGTGCGCGACTTCCAGCACCCGGCTTACCAGCGCCTGGAAATCCTCGACGCGCTGACCCTGCCCGACCTGGCCGAGCCTTGGGAGTTTCGCAAGGTGAGCCTGTACCATTCGCGGCGCTAAGGTTGCGCGTTACAAATTTTCGGCAATAGGTTGGCTGAGACAGTGAACGACAGGGCATGGAAAATGCCCTCCTTTCGCACGCGGCCTGGGCAATCGACCTGCATGTTTTTTCAAACAACCTCGCTTATCTACGGCAACACAAAGGTCTTGCGTAAAGTCAGGCAGCTACCTACCCTTTGCGGCAATACACCCGCCATGCCTCTGGTTGCGTCAGTAGCCAAGCACAAATTGTGCGGGTTTTTTATGCCCGGTACTTTTTTGGCATGAGGACGTTCAGCAAGCCTGCCATCGACGTGCGTGCGCAATTGGAGCTCCTCGAGCTCCGCGGATTGAATATTCATAATGGGGCTCGCGCCGAGGCTTTCCTGCGGTCTGTCAGTTTTTTCCGACTAAGCCCTTACATGCGGCCCTTCCAAAAGCCGGAAGATGTCGAGCACAGATTCCGTGACGGCAGCCAATTCAGCCAATTAACTCGCCTTTACAACTTCGATCAACGACTTCGTTTATTAACTATGGACGCCATAGAAAGAGTCGAGGTGGCATCGCGTGCAGTCATCAGTAACCACATGGGCCCCATTTATGGCAGCCACTGGTACATCAACCCGCAGATCTTTCATCACGCATACGATCATCAACGCCTGCTCACGACGTTGTCCCTGAAGCAGTCGACCGCGACACGCGATTACCAGCGAGAATGCGAGCGCATCGATAGATCCCAGGCAGACAGTGCGAGAAAAGACCTGCTCAAACACCAAAGGGCAAGAGAAAGCTACAGCCGTCACTACCCGTTGACCTATGACCAGCCTTCATTGATGCCCGGCTGGGCCATGCTTGAGGAACTGACGCTGGGTGATTTGTCCCACCTGTACAAAGGTTTGGCAAAGGACGTGGACAAAAAAGCCATTGCCAGGCGCCTGCAACTCCCATCCCCCCTGATGCAATCCTGGCTGCACACGTTGACCACCATTCGAAATGTATGCGCCCATCATTCACGGATGTGGAACCGAGAATTGGGTATTCGTCCCGAGCTCCCGAAGAAAGCTAATTTCTTGTGGCCGGAACGTCTTCTCCAACAAGGGCCTCATAGCCGAATTTTCGCCGTACTTTGTATTCTTAACCACCTGATGCATCAAGTAAGCCCACACACCCATTGGGATCAGCGCCTGTACCAACTTATCGACGAGTTTCCTGATGTCAGCTTGAAAGCCATGGGCTTTCCTCAGGACTGGTATCAAGACCCTTTTTGGCACGCCTCTCCCGGCTGAGAGCCATGCAGCTTCCGGTAGCCTGCGCCAGCCCTTATAGTTGCCCCATTCCCGCTTTATTCGAGACGCCCCATGAGTGAGCCCACGCCGTACATCTTCGACGTCACCACCGCCAACTTCGACCAGGCCGTGATCCAGAACTCCTTCGAAAAACCCGTCCTGGTGGATTTCTGGGCCGAGTGGTGCGCGCCGTGCAAGGCGTTGATGCCGATGCTGGCGCAGATTGCCGAGAGTTATCAGGGCGAGTTGCTGTTGGCCAAGGTCGATTGCGAAGCCGAGCAGGACATCGTTGCGCGCTTTGGCATTCAAAGCCTGCCGACGGTGGTGCTGTTCAAGGATGGCCAGCCGGTGGATGGTTTTGCTGGCGCGCAGCCGGAGTCGGCGGTGCGTGCACTGTTGGAGCCCCATGTGCAGATGCCTGCGCCAAAAGCGGCTGATCCGTTGGTGCAGGCCCAAACGTTGTTTGCCGAAGGTCGCATCAGCGATGCCGAAGCCGTACTCGTCGCACTGCTGGGCGAGGACAACAGCAACGCTGCCGCATTGATCCTGTACGCGCGCTGCCTGGCCGAACGTGGTGAGCTGGGTGAAGCGCAAACCGTGCTCGACGCCGTTAAAAGCGACGACCACAAAGCCGCGCTCGCCGGGGCCAAGGCGCAAATCACCTTTCTGCGCCAGGCCGCCGAACTGCCGGACGCCGCCGACTTGAAAAGCCGTCTGGCGCAAAACCCGCAGGACGATGAAGCCGCCTATCAGTTGAGCATCCAACAACTGGCGCGCCAGCAGTACGACGCCGCGCTGGAAGGCCTGCTCAAATTGTTTATCCGCAACCGCAGCTACAGCGAAGGCCTGCCGCACAAGACCTTGCTGCAGGTGTTCGAACTGCTGGGCAATGACCATCCACTGGTCACCGCGTACCGCCGCAAGTTGTTTGCCGCGCTGTACTAATTGCCGATCCAACTGTACAGCGGCGTATCCCCGCCGCTGCTCACCTTGACCTTGGCGCTGTGGCGCAGGCGCACCAACAGGCGCTTGCCCGCCGAGGCATCACCAGCCAGGGCTTCCAGTTGGTCGAGCAGTTCCAGGCCAGTGAGTTGCCCGGCGCTGCGCAACAGGTCCAGGGCGTTCTGCCACAGATCCTCATTTTGTTTAACCGGCGCCGCTGTCGGCGCAGTCGGGGTGGGTGCGGCCTGCAACTGCGCGCCCAGCCGTGCCCAGTCGCCGTCGTCCAGTTCCAGGGTCAAGTCCACCGGCAGGTCGCCGACGGTTCCACGAATTCGCAACATCGTCCTTACTCCTGCAGTTTTTCTGACGGGCATGCTCCCATGCGGCTTGCGCAACGCCAAGCAGACGGTCAAACTCTCGGCTCTATTGTTATAAGATCACATAACATAACTTTCATGTTCTGGAGCCTTCCCATGCGCCGCCTGCTGCTCGCTTTGCCGTTCGCCCTGCTGCCACTCGCCATTGCTCACGCAGCCGACGAGCATGATCACGACCACGAACACGGCAGCCTTGGCGCCCACGAGCACGGCGTCGGCCGCCTCAATGCCGTACTCGACGGCCAGGCCCTGGAGCTTGAGCTGGACAGCCCGGCCATGAACCTGGTCGGTTTCGAGCACGTCGCCACTACTGCGGCCGACAAGGCCAAGGTCGCCGCCGCGCGCAAACAGCTGGAAAACCCGGTGGCCCTGTTCAGCCTGCCCAAGGCCGCCGGTTGCGTGGTCAGCAGCCAGGAACTCAACAGCCCGTTGTTCGGCGACAAGCCGGAAGCCGACCACGACGACGATGATGACCACGACCACGACGCCAAGGACGGCGCCCACGAGCATCATCACGACCACAGCGAAATCCACGCCCATTACCAATTCACCTGCGCCACGCCGACTGCCTTGAGCAATCTGGACCTGACGCAGGTCTTCAAGACCTTCCCCGCCACCCAGAAAATTCAGGTACAACTGATCGGCCCGAGCGGCCAGCAAGGTGTTGACGCCACGGCCACAGCAGCCACCCTGAAGTTCTGAGTTCACATGACCCAAGCACTGATCGAACTGTCTGACCTGGGCTTCAACTGGCCCGGTCACCCACAGTTGCTGGATATTCCCGCGTTCCGCCTGGACGCGGGGGAAACCCTGTTTCTCAAGGGCCCGAGCGGCAGTGGCAAGACTACGCTGCTGGGCCTGTTGGGCGGCGTGCAGACGCCCAGCCGAGGCAGCATTCGCCTGCTGGGCCAGGAACTGACCGAACTCTCGGCCGGCGCCCGTGATCGTTTCCGCGTCGACCATACCGGCTACGTCTTCCAGCAATTCAACCTGCTGCCGTTCCTGTCGGTGCGCGAAAACGTCGAGTTGCCTTGCCACTTTTCCAAACTGCGTGCGCAGCGTGCAAAGCAGCGCCACGGCAGTGTCGACCAGGCCGCTGCCACGTTGCTCGCGCATTTGGGCTTGAAGGATAAAGACCTGCTGGAGCGCCGTGCCGACTCGCTGTCCATCGGCCAGCAGCAACGAGTGGCCGCCGCCCGTGCGCTGATCGGCCAACCGGAGCTGGTGATCGCCGACGAACCCACCTCGGCCCTGGACTACGACGCCCGCGAAGCTTTCCTTCAGCTGTTGTTCGCTGAATGCCGCGACGCTGGCGCCAGCCTGTTGTTTGTCAGCCACGACCAGAGCCTGGCGCCGTTGTTCGACCGCAACCTGTCGCTGGCCGAACTCAATCGCGCCGCCACGCCCGCAGAGGTTTGAGATGTATTTGTTTCGTCTGGCCATGGCCAGCCTGGCTAACCGCCGCTTTACCGCGATCCTCACCGCGTTCGCCATCGCGCTTTCAGTCTGCTTGTTGCTCGCGGTGGAACGGGTGCGCGTTGAGGCACGCAATAGTTTCGCCAGCACCATCAGCGGCACCGACCTGATCGTCGGCGCGCGTTCCGGCTCGGTCAACCTGCTGCTGTATTCGGTGTTTCGCATCGGCAACGCGACCAACAATATCCGCTGGGACAGCTACGAGCACTTCGCCGCCAACCCCCAGGTCAAATGGGCGATCCCGATTTCCCTCGGCGACTCCCATCGCGGCTACCGGGTGATGGGCACCAACGAATCCTACTTCGAGCACTATCAGTACGGCCGCAAGCAAAACCTCGAACTCGCCAGTGGCCGTGCCTTTGCCACCGACCCGTTCGAAGTGGTGCTCGGCGCCGAGGTGGCCGATGCCCTGCATTACAAGCTCGGCGACAAGCTGGTACTGGCCCATGGCGTGGCGGTGGTCAGCCTGGTGAAACACGATGACAAACCGTTCACCGTGGTCGGTATTCTCAAACGAACCGGCACGCCGGTGGACCGCACGTTGCACATCAGCCTGGGCGGCATGGAAGCGATCCATATCGACTGGCACAACGGCGTACCGGCCCAGGGTAAAGGCCGTATCAGCGCCGACCAGGCGCGCAACATGGACCTGACTCCGCAGGCCATCACCGCCTTTATGCTTGGCCTGAACAACAAGATTTCCACTTTCGCCCTGCAACGGGAGATCAATGAATTCCGTGGCGAGCCGATGCTGGCGATCTTGCCGGGCGTGGCGTTGCAAGAACTGTGGAGCATGATGGGCACCGCCGAAAAAGCGCTGTTCGTGATCTCGCTGTTCGTGGTGCTGACCGGCTTGATCGGCATGCTCACGGCGATCCTCACCAGCCTTAACGAACGCCGCCGCGAAATGGCGATCCTGCGCTCGGTGGGTGCACGGCCGTGGCATATCGCGACGTTGCTGATCTTCGAAGCCTTCGCCCTGGCCCTGTCCGGCGTGATCGCAGGCGTGGGCCTGCTGTATGTGTGCATCGCCGCGTCGCGCGGGTATTTGCAGGCCAATTACGGGCTGGACCTGCCGATGTCATGGCCAAGCGAATATGAATGGACCCTGCTCGCCGGTATCCTGGCTGCTGCGCTGTTGATGGGTAGCGTGCCGGCCTGGCGCGCCTACCGACAATCCTTGGCCGATGGCCTGTCCATACGTTTATGAGGAAGGCTTCGATGCGTCGTGCCCTGTTCGCACTGTTGTTGCTGGTGGTCGTTCCGGCCTGGGCGGATGAGCAGCCCAAGGATTTGTCCTGGCAAGAGATGATTCCGCCGGACGCGCCGCCGGAAGTCCCCAATATGAAACCGCTGCATGACCTGTCGAACATGGCCGACGCCCTGGCCGTCGAAGCCGCGCCCGCGGCCAAGCAGGACTTGCCCAATGCGCCGGTGGTGCAGAGCCTCAATGGCCAGCACATCCGCCTGCCGGGCTATATCGTGCCGTTGGAAGTCAGTGAGGAAGGCCGCACCACCGAGTTTTTGCTGGTGCCGTATTTCGGCGCGTGCATCCACGTACCGCCGCCGCCGTCGAACCAGATCGTGCATGTGAAAAGCGAAGTCGGCGTAAAACTCGATGAGTTGTACCAGCCGTACTGGATTGAAGGCGCGATGCAGGTCAAGCCGTCTACCAGCGAACTGGCCGACGCCGGTTACCAGATGGAGGCCGAGAAGATTTACATGTACGAGCTGCAGGAATAACCCTGATCGCCCTTTCATTGAGCTGAGTCAACAGACCAGACGGAACGATCTTTACCATTGGACGTACAACTTTTAAACGTCCTTTGGAGCTCCCATGAACAAGTCTCTGCTCGGCGCGTCCCTCTTCGCGCTCGCCCTCGTCGCCCCCCTTGCCCACGCTCACGAAGCGGGCGACATTCTGGTTCGCGCCGGTGCTATCACCGTGAACCCGAAGGCCGACAGCAGCACCGTCAAGGTTGACCAGGGCCCGCTGGCCGGCGCCAATCTGGGCGGCAAGGCGACCATGAGCAGCGACACCCAGCTGGGCCTCAACTTCGCCTACATGCTGACCAATCACGTAGGTATCGAACTGCTGGCCGCCACGCCGTTCGAGCACGACGTGAAGATCAAGGGCACCGCCCTCGGCGCCGCCAATGGCAAGCTCGGCACCCTGAAACACCTGCCGCCGACCCTGAGCGTCGTGTACTACCCGCTGGACAACAAATCCGCCTTCCAGCCGTACGTCGGTGCCGGTATCAACTACACCTGGATCTACGATGAACACGTAGGCAGCCGTGCCCAAGGGGCTGGCTTCAGCAACTTCAAGGCTGAGAACTCGTGGGGTTGGGCTGCGCAGATCGGCGCGGACTACATGATCAACGACAAATGGATGATCAACGCCCAGGCGCGCTACATCGACATCAGCACCAAGGCGACCGTGGAAAACAACGCCGTAGCGCCGGGCACACGTGCCAAGGTCAATGTGGACGTCGACCCGATGGTTTACATGGTGGGTATCGGTTACAAGTTCTAAGCAACATCACATAACACATTTGGGAGGGGGCTGGCCCCCGATAGCGGTGGATCAGCCAACGAATCTGTTGACTGGCACTCTGCTATCGGGGGCAAGCCCCCTCCTACATTTGGGTTTTGTGTTGGATTCAGCTGTGGCGGTAGAACCGGTCTAGCAACGCCGGCAACCCCGCTCGCCACGCCCGTGGCTTGATGCCAAAGGTATGCAGGATTTTCTTGCAGGCCAGCACCGCGTGTTGCGGCTCATCCGCCGCGTCCGGCCGGGCCGCGTGGGCCTGGGCGGTGGGTGATTCAACCGCCAACGGGTGGAAATTGCGTGCTTCGGTCAGAATCGCCTGGCCCAGCGCCAGCGGCGTGGTGGCCTCCTGGCCAGCGTAGTGGTAAGTACCCCACAGCGGCGCCGCGCAATCGAGTTGCTTGAGCACTGAAATGATCACCCGCGCCGCATCATCCACCGGCGTCGGGTTACCGCGTCGGTCATCCGCCATCAGCAACTCGTCGGTGTTCTCGGCCCGGGCCAGGAAGCGCCCGAGAGTGCCATCAACGCTGTCATCCAGCAGCCAGCCAAAGCGCAGCAACACATGCTGCGGGCACGTGGCGCGCACACTCTGTTCGATACGCCACAACGCCTGGCCGCGCAGGCCCAGGGGCACCGGCTCGTCCTTTTCGCTGTAGGCGGTGGCACGGGAGCCATCGAATACGCGGTAGCTGGACGGTTGGAGCAAGGTGATGTTGTGGTGTTGGCACAGTTCGGCCAGGCGTTCGATGGCGAACTCCTGGGAAGCTAAACGGGTTTCGCTGACGGCTTCGGCCTGGAACCAGTCGAAGTAGTAGGCGAGATTGATCAAGGCATCGGGACGGGTGTCGTCGAGCAATTGGGTGAGGCTCGCGGCATCCCAGCCGTCTTGGGGCGGTTTGGGTGCGAGGAAACCGATGTCTTCCTCTGCACCGAGGCGAATCAGCGCCTGCCCGAGGGCATTCCCGCCGCCCAGTAACATAAGGCGCATTCGCATAGATTGAGCAGGCCCGGTCTGTTTGGAACGTTGGCTATGGTCGGCAGGCCCATGGGCCTTGCCGCTGGCAGTTGCCAGAATCGTTGCATTTTGCGGGTTTGTAGCGCAACCGTCACGGATTAAGTGTCTTGACATCGGGCTCTGCCGGCGCGTGCTCCAGCGCCGTACGCTGAGGCACCATGACCTGCTGTGGATAAGTCTGCGCGAAGTGCACCTCGGGGCAGTTATCCACAAGCTTTTTCAGACGCTGATTAAAGGCACGACTGACAGCATATTGCCCACCCGACACTGTGCGGAACTGCGCCGTGAGCACCACCCCATTGAGGTCCATCTTGTCGACACCAAACACCTCCAGCGGCCCTTGCAGGTTGTACTTGAGGAACACATCGTCGCGGATCGCCTGACCAGCTTCACGAATCAACTCCACGGCCTTGTCCACATCGGTGTCGTAGGTGAACTGCACCGAGAAGAACGCATAGGCAAATTGCCGCGACTGATTGGTGACAGCCTTGATCTGCCCGAACGGCACCGAATGCACAAAACCCTTGCCGTCGCGCAGGCGCAGGGTGCGGATGGTCAGGCCCTCGACGGTACCGGCATGGCCGGAGTCAAGCACCACCCAGTCGCCGATGGACAGCGTGTCCTCAATGATGATGAACAACCCGGTGATCACATCCTGCACCAGTTGCTGTGAGCCGAAACCAATGGCCAGGCCGACCACACCGGCACCCGCCAGCAGCGGTGCGACATTGATGCCCAGGTTGGCCATGGTGGTGATCGCGCAGATGACCACCAGAATGATCTTCACCGCATTACGCACCAGCGGCAGGATGGTTTTCACCCGCGTGCTCGGCTGGCGGTTGGAGCGTTTGTTCACTGGCGGTTTCAGCGCTTCCTGGATCGCAGTGTCGAGCACCACCCAGAACAGCCACGTCATCAGCAGGATCAGGCCGATGCTGCTCAAAGAGTCGCTGATCGCCCGCCCTATCGAGTTGCGCTGGGCAAACTCGAACAACGACACACCCCAGATCCGCCCGAGGATTTCGATAAAGGCGATGGCCATGACGATGCGCAGGATCGCGTGCAACAGACTGAGGAAACGTTCCTTGTAGGCGCTGCTGCGCTGGATCGCCACCTGGCTGCGAGACTTGAACAGGTGTTGCAGCACGGTACTCAGGAACACGGTGCCAATCAGCAGAATCGTGGTGAACAGCGCGCAACGCAGGGCTTTCTGGTTATCGTCACCGGCACCGATCAAGTTGATGGCCGAGACCAGCACCATCAACAGAATCGGCCAGTACCACAAGCCGGAAAACACCCGCAACGATTGCTGCAGCGCCGGGTGTTTAAGGCGCTGAGCCAGAGGCCGATTGCGGATCAGGTGGGCGACCGGCCGACGCAGGCGCACCACCAGCACGCCGAAGATCACTGCCGCGAACAGCCCGGTAAACACCGCGATGCTGCTGGTGATATTACCGCCCAGTTGACGGGCGATTTGTGGGCTGGTCAGGGCATCGCTGAGGGCGGCGAGGAAGCCGATCAAGAACAGCGGCTTGGGGCAATAATCGCGAATAATCTGCACTGCCGGGCGCTTGTGACCGACGTTGAACATGACAATGACGCACAACAGCATCGACGTGGAAAAAATGCCGCTGCTGGTGGCATAGGCAAAACACAGCGCCAGCGCACGCCCCACTGAAGTGGGCAGAAAGTGACTGACATAAAGGGTCAGCGGCAGGCAGATCAGCGCCGGGATCGTGTAGGGCACCACATACCCGAGCACCGCGTGCAGGCGCTTGCGCTGTGCAACAAATGACCGTCGCCCCAGGCGCTGCACGATAAACCGCCCCAGCAGCGTCAGTACGGTAAACGCGCCGACCCACACCCCGGACAGCAGCAGGAAATTTCCGGCCACAGTCCACGGCGAACGTTCTGACGTTTGGTTAACCAACCGCCCTACTTCATCCGCCGCCCTGTCCGCACGCAGGCGCCAGGCGTCGATCAGGTTTTGGTTGAGGTCGAGCTTGTCCTGCACGTCGTCGATGCTGGAGCTGATCGCACCCAGCAGACCGCCTTCTACCAGCAACTCCGGCTTGGCCGGCGCCTCGGGTTCAGGCGCCGCCGCCGCGGCGTGCAGTGCGCCACTGCCGCAACACAGCAGCGCACCCAGCAGTAAAGCAGTCTTGAGATTGAGCAAAACACCGGGCTCCTTACAGAAGGGTCTGTAAGGAACTGACGGGTTTCAGCGAGGATGGTTCACTTCAGGTCGACATTCAGGCTCGGCGCGCCAAACGCTACCAACTGCGCGTTGGAACCAGCGAAATAGCCTTTCCAGAAGCCTTCCAACGCTTGGATAGTCTTGCCGGAACGATACGCCTGCTTGACGTCCTTGGTCACCAGCGCCGCTCCGGCCACATAGACGCGCGCGCCCTGCAGGTCGGCGAACAGACCCTTGTCGGCCACACGCTTGAGCTCGGCGTCGGGTTGCAGGTCACGAATCCGGTTGTTGGCGTAGAAGCTGCCGAAATCGCTGTTTTCCAGCATGTCGGAAATCAACAACACCACACGTTCCTGGGCCGGTTGCTGGCCCAGGTCGTTGCCGATATCACGCAACGACTGGAAGATCTCACTGCGTGCAATGTCTTCGGACGCTTCACGCAGCGTGGTCACAAACACCTTGCCAAAGGTCTTGTTGAAAAAGCTGCGCTGCTCGGCAAGGCAGGTGTCGAAGGTGCGCAGCGATTGCATACCGACCCGCTCGCGGACCTTCTCGTCGATGCCCTGGTTGAGTTCACCGGCAAAGCGCAACTGCATGAACTGCCCCGGCAGAAACGCCGAGAAGCTGTACAGCCGGACCTTGTCGCCCGGTTGTACAAAGCGCTGAATCTGGGCCCAGGTGGACTTCTGAATGACTTCGGGCATCGGGATCGTTTGATCGATGATCACTGTCAACTCGCGCCCCGCGGCCACGGGCCGAAACTCGGCGACCTTGGCGTAGGGGTAGCAATCCGGAATGTCATTGCGCTCGCCTGCCATCGCCATCAAGGGCGCCAGCAACAGGGCACAGAAAAAGCGCGGGATCATCATTCAGGCACCTGTGGCGTCAAAGTCTTTAAGCAATTGCTGTTCGGCACGCAGCGCCAGCACATCTTCCAGTGCATGGCCTTTGACACGACTGATCGTTGCCAATTGTTCTTCGCTGTAGGCCGTCAGGTCCTTGCCGCGCAGGGCATCGAGACCCTCCGAGGCAGCAACCGGCGTCTGCACGGGGGCTGCTACAGGAGCTGGAACTGGAGCCGCGACTTCCGCTACCACCGGTGCAGCAGGTGCAACCGGAACACTGACGGGTTTGGCCACCGGTTGCGGATTGCCCGGCAACGCCTGTTTGCGTGCTACGAAGGTCTCGAAGCTGCGATTGTGCGCCGTGGTCAACGCCGCCTGCTGCTGGGCGTTGGTGGTGGTGCGCCCGGCGAGCTTGAGCTGCAACTTGCTCAGTTTGTGATCGGCATGGGAGGCAATTTCCACGCGCTGGCTCTGCATCCAGTTTTCCAGGGCTTCGCCGCTGGAAAATTTGTGGGTGTGTTCCCAGGCGGTCTTGGATTCGACCCCGGCAAACCCGAAGATCGACGCCAGCCAGATGCTGGTGATCTGGATCGCGATGTAGATCACCGATAGCACAATGAAGGTGATCAGCGAGGCTTTGCGGATCGCGTCCATCTTGTCGGTCAGGGTTTGCTTGTCGGCCTGATCGTTGATCGCCGCCGAATCGGCCGGCAGTTCGAACGGGCTGGCCGAGTCGTAATTTTGCTGGGCAAAGGCATGGGGGCTGCCGACCATTTCGGTCTCGATGCTTTTGAGCTGCATGGTGCGGATACCGAACGCGGCGATCGCGATAATCGCGATCCAGATACCGGTGGTGATCATCCAGCCACGGCTCGGCGTCACGGTGTGGTTGGTGTTGATGCGCGCCAGGATGCGGTTGTAGTCCTTGCCGTCTTTATCGCTGTCGGTGTGTTTGATGCCGATGCCCGGCAACTCCTTGAGCTGGTTCGGGCGGTCGCTGTCGCTGTCGTTTTCCCACCAGTGCCGCGCCTTGCTGATCAGCGCGTTCTTGTGCGCGGCGCGGCCAGTGACTTCGGCCAGGATCGCCGAGGCGACCGCCAGCAAGAAGGCGAACAACCAGCCCATCCAGCTTTGATCGTTGGCCGACAGGTTCTGGTTGATAAAGGGCACCAGCACGTAGGCGAAACCCACGGCCTCGAACATGATCAGCATAAAGATCAGGGCAAACACCCAGAACGGCCGCTCGCGGCGCCCGCGCTCACCGATGGTGCGCAGGTAGGATTCGCTCTTGTTGAAGAAATCGACATCTTCCGCGCCGATTTTTTCATAGCGCGAGTAGTACGCGTCGCACAGCTCGCTTTCGGATTTCGGCCAGCCGTGGGCGTCAAGCATCAGGCTCTGCTTGGACAAGCGCGCCACCTTGCCGATCACAGGCACGCCGTGCCACACACGCATGACGAAATAACCCACCTTGTCCCAATACGCTTGAATCAGGATGGCCGCCAGCAATGTGGAGATCACCAGGCCGGTGATTAGTTTGTTTGCCCAGAGCAGGGCCGTCAGCGCATTGAAGCTGAAGTCTTCCATGGTGTATGTCCTTGAGTCTTACGCGCGAATCGGCACGAAACGGGTAGTGAAAGCTTCACGGCTGCGCGGGTAGAACAACGCACCGTCCGTGGCTTCGGAGTTTTTCTTGCTGAACACCACGTCGATACACGACACCGGTGCCTTGGGGTCTTGGATGAATACGCGATAGAGCACCAGTTCCTCACCTTCGTAGGTGTTGGCCACGGCTTTGCTCTTGATCGATTTGCGGTTGCCCTCTTTGTAATCCTTGACCACTTCGATGAAGGGCTGGCGGTCGACACTGGCGCCATCGCGCAGGATCGAAACCGGCGACAGCGTCACCAGGTGGCCATTGACTACGTTGGCCCACACGCGGTTGTTGTAGCCCGGCAGGTATTCGGTGGTGACTTGGGTGTCGAGCGCCTTGCCACTGGCGAGGTTGAACACTTTGCCGGTTTCACGCGGGCGGTCGGCCTCGCAACTGCTGTTGGGCAGGTCGCTGGCGTGGGCACTGCTGACCAGGGCGAAGCCGGCCTTTTTCGGCGCGATGCCTTGGGCCAGGGTCCAGCGCGTGTCGCTGGCAGGCGTGCCACCGAAGTCGACCAGCGCGGTGCCGGCGTCAGCGGGTTGGCTCTGGGCAGCCGGTTTGGTTGTGACGGCAGGCTTGTTTTTCGGCGCGCTGGCGACGGTACGCACGGGCTCGGTCGAGGTGCCGTGCGTGAGGTATTTGGAGTTGTTCTGTTCGGCGTTGACGCGCTTGACCAGCATGTTGCGGTCGGTCACTTCAACGATCTCAACCCGACGGTTCTTGCCGCGTTGCTGCACGTCGCTGTTGTCGGCGATCGGCCGCGAAGCCCCCGCGCCCTGGAAGAACATGCGCTGCGGCGCGATGCCTTGCTCGGCCAGGATCGACGCCACAGCGCGGGCGCGCTGCTCGGACAATCGCTGGTTGGTGGCGGCGCTGCCGGTGGCGTCGGTGTGGCCGACGACCAGAATCGCCGCTTGGCTGTTCTGGCCCTGCTTGGGCGCAAACGCGGCGGCCAGCTTGCGCACCTGGCGCTGACCGTTGGTGCTCAACTGCGCGCTGCCGGTGGCGAACATGCCTTCATCCTGCACCTGGGCGACGATGCCCGCCTCGGTCGGCGCAGGGGCTCGGGTGGTGCCGGTAGCCACGTCCTGGCTTTGCAGGGTTTGCACCTGAATGTTCAGGTTCTCTTCTTTGGCAATCCGCTCCAGTTCCTGCAAGCGGTTCTGCCACAAGTTGCCCGCCACACAACCGGCCGCCGCGCCCACGCCGCCGCCGACGATGGCCTTTTTGGCGTCGCCGGTGATCGCGTACGTCAAGCCGGCGCCGAGCAATGCACCCCCGGCGCAACCAATGGCCGTGCCGTAGTTTTTGCCCGCATCGTTAAGCGTCGCGCAGCCGCTGAGCGCCACGGCGCCGGCAAGCAGGCTGATTTTTCGGGTAAAGGAGGTATTCACTTGATGGGTTCCGGCCTTCATGAAAAGAGCCGCCGACCCACTGCCAGCGCCAGAAAAGCGCCAACTGCATCATCCATGAACAGGCCCTGCACAATCGTTGAATGGGGTAGATAGCGCGGGATTGGATCACGTCACTGATGGCAATTCAACAGCATTTGTAACTCTATGCGTCCTCCAGAACCGTCCGTAGGACGCTCGAAACTTTCTCCAGCCACCGGCAGTCAGCCCTTACATGAAGCATTGCGCCACTCTTCACAGGAATACACATGACTGCGATCCCAGACTGGGTGCCCGTAACCCCCAGCGTCGCCATCACGCGCTTTACGGTGCTGACGGTCAATATCCACAAGGGCTTCACGGCCCTGAACCGACGCTTCATCCTGCCCGAGCTGCGCGAAGCGGTGCGCAGTGTGGGCGCGGACATGGTGTTCCTGCAGGAAATCCACGGCACCCACGAGCGCCATCCGCAGCGCTACAGCGACTGGCCGAACATGCCGCAATACGAGTTTCTGGCCGACAGCATCTGGCCGCAGTTTGCTTACGGGCGCAACGCGGTGTATCCCCATGGCGATCACGGCAATGCGTTGCTGTCGAAATTCCAGATCGTGAGCTACGACAACCTCGACATCTCCCAAAGCGGCCATGAAAACCGTGGTTTGCTGCATTGCGTGTTGCGCCTGCCGGGCAACGGGCAGGAAGTGCATGCGATCTGTATTCACCTGGGCTTGCGCGAGGTGCATCGCCAGCAGCAATTGCGTTTGCTGGAGCAGCGCATCCGCGAGATTCCCGCCGATGCACCACTGGTGGTCGCCGGCGATTTCAACGACTGGCGCCAGCGTGCCGACCTGAGCCAAAGCGGCCTCACCGAGGTGTTTGTGCACGCCCTTGGCAAACCGGCGCGCACCTTTCCAGCTCGCCTGCCATTGCTGGCGCTGGATCGCATTTACGTGCGTAACGTAAAGGTGCACAACCCCAAGGTGCTGACCACCCGGCCGTGGTCGCATCTGTCAGACCATGTACCGCTGTCGGTGGAGATTGAGCTATGAACATTGCCGTCGAGCACATTTCCACCGACCAACCGCCGGATGAAACCAAGGCCCGCGACCTGGACTACGGCTGGCAAAGCGGCAATCAGGTCGAGTTGCTGGAAAACGGCGAAGCGTACTTTCCCAAGGTCTTCGAAGCGATGCGCCAGGCCCGGCGCGAGATCCTGCTGGAGACCTTCATCCTCTTCGAAGACAAGGTCGGCCATGAGCTGCAAGGCATCCTGATCGAGGCCGCGCAGAGTGGGGTCAAGGTGGTGGTCAGCCTGGATGGTTTTGGCTGCGGCGAGCTGAGCCCGGCGTTTCTCGGTGAACTGGCCGAGGCTGGGGTGACGGTGCAGATGTTCGATCCCGCGTCCAAGACCCTGGGCATTCGCACCAACTGGTTCCGCCGCCTGCACCGCAAGATTGTGGTGGTGGACGCCACGGTGGGGTTTATCGGCGGGATCAACTTCTCTGCCGATCACTTGGGGGATTTCGGCCCCGAGGCCAAACAGGATTACGCGGTGCAAATCACTGGCCCGGCGGTGGCCGATCTGCATCACTTTGCCCTGGCGCAAAGTGGCCGTCAGGTGCGCACGCGGCGCGGTTGGCGGCGGCGCCAGCAACGGCCTTCAGCGTGGTCGAACGAGCATGGCGACGGCCTGGTGCGCCTGATCTACCGCGACAACCTGCAACACCGTGACGACATCGAAGAAGCGTATATCCACGCCTTGAGCAAGGCCCGACACCGAGCCGTGATCGCCAACGCGTATTTCTTCCCCGGCTACCGCCTGCTGCGGGAAATCCGCAACGCGGCGCGCCGTGGTGTGCAGGTGCAATTGATCATGCAGGGCCAACCCGACGTACTGCTGGCCAAGCTGGCGGCGCGCATGCTCTACGACTATCTGCTCAAGGACGGCGTGGTGATTCACGAATACTGCCAGCGCCCGCTGCACGGCAAGGTCGCGCTGGTGGATGACGAGTGGAGCACGGTGGGTTCGAGCAACCTCGACCCGCTGAGCCTGGCGCTGAACCTGGAAGCCAATGTGTTGATTCGCGACCGCGCGTTTAATCAGCAACTGTACGAGCGCCTGCAAGCACTCAGTCAGAATCACTGCCAGACCATCCCGGAAAACCGCAAGCCACGCCTGTGGTTGTGGCGATTGACCGTCGGCTTTCTGGTGTTCCATGTAATGCGCCACTTCCCCGCGCTGACCGGCTGGTTGCCGGCACACAAGCCACGTTTGAAACCCTTCGTGCATGAGGGCCAGCGCCATGACAGCTGATCGTTTCAAGCGTTGGAAGAAGCCACTGACCATCGTCTTCTTCCTGCTGCTGATCGTGCTATTCACCCTGCTCGCCCGCCGGATTGACTGGAGCGAGGTGGTCCAGACACTCGGTGAGTTCAAACTGCGCACCTTGCTGATCGCGGGCGCGTTGACCCTGTGCAGCTTTATCGTCTACGCCTGTTTCGACCTGATCGGCCGCACCTACATCCGCCAGCCGTTGCGCTGGAAGCAGATCTTGCCGGTAGGGATTATCAGTTATGCGTTCAACCTCAACCTCAGCGCGTGGGTTGGCGGCATCGCCATGCGCTATCGGCTGTATTCGCGGCTGGGGGTGAGCAGCAGCAATATCGCCAAGATTCTCGGCCTGAGCCTGGCCACCAATTGGTTTGGCTACATGGCGTTGGCCGGCGCGGTTTTCAGCAGCGGGCTGGTGACCATGCCGCCGGGCTGGAAACTGAGCAGCGGCGCGTTGCAAGGGGTGGGCGTGTTGCTGGTGTTGGCCAGCCTCGGCTACCTGGCCGCCTGCCAGTTTTCGAAAAAACGCGCGTGGTCGATCCGCGGCATTGAGATCAACCTGCCGTCGCTGCGCATGGCCTGTTTGCAACTGGCGTTGGGCGCGTTGAACTGGTCGCTGATGGCGGCGGTGATTTTTACCCTGCTGCCCGCCAAGTTGGACTATCCGCTGGTACTTGGGGTGTTGCTGATCAGCGCGATTGCCGGTGTGCTCACCCATATTCCGGCGGGGCTTGGGGTACTGGAAGCGGTGTTTATCGGGCTGCTGCAACATGAGGCGTCGCGGGGCAGTTTGCTGGCGGGGCTGATCGCGTACCGGGCGATCTACTTCATCTGCCCGCTGCTGATCGCCTTGGTGATGTACGTGGGTGTAGAAGCCAAGGCCAAGGCGTTGCGGGTAAAGAAAACACCCGCCTGAACGGGCTACTGGGACTGGATGATGCTCAACCGCTCGCCGACCACCATCTCGGTAATCCAGTCGACCAGGATTGAGGTGTAAGCCTGCTGGGACACCGGATCGCTGAGGGAATGGTCAGCGCCATCAATGATGCGGTGCGTCAGGGAGTGCGTCTGCTGGCACGCCGCGCGGTAGCTCATGATGGTGGCATGGGGCACGTGGTCGTCGGTTTCCGATTCGACGATCAGCACATCACCGGTAAACGCCGCGCAGGCGTGTAATGCGCGATTGGTCTCGGCGTGCACCAGGGTGCTGCGGTAATCCATCAAATCGACCTTATCCAGGTCGCGCTTGGGCTTGAGCCATTCCTGATCGCGGTACAGCGCCGGCACGCGCAGCGCCAGCCAGCGTACCGGGCGCAACGAGGTGAGGATGGCGGCGAGGTAACCGCCATAACTGGTGCCCACGACCGCCACCGCCGAGGTGTCGATGGCCGGGTGGGCGAGCAGCCGGTCGTAGGCCGCCAGCAGGTCGCGCAGGTTGTCTTCGCGGGTGACGCGGTTCAATGGAATGCCGGTACCGGCGTGGCCGCGCAGGTCGAAAGTGAGGCACACACAGCCAAGGCCGGCGATGCCTTTGGCCCGTTCCAGATCCCGCTCCTGGCTACCGCCCCAACCGTGCACAAACAACACGCCCGGTACTTTGGATTTGGGGCTCAGGAAGGTGCCGCTCATTTGTTCGTCGTCGATGTCGATGGAAATGGTTTCACTTCTAGCCGTCATAAGATTTGACCGTCACGTACTTGAGAAGAAAGTCACTGTTTTCTGCGGGGCCGCGATACACCTCAATGGCATCCGCTGGCAGCGCCTGGTCCACATAGGTTTCTACCGAGGACACATGAATGGCGTTAAGACCCGGGTGATTGATGAAGCTTTGCAGCGCCGCGACCTCCGCGCTGCTGGCGCCGCCCATGCGCCAGGATTGTTCGAGCACGCCACTGCGGCGCTGGCCGTGGCTATCCAGGCCTTGAGCGATGTCGTAGTTGCGCCGGGACGCGTAGAAGCCGGGGTAGGCTTCATCTGCCGCCGTGTCGAAGATTTGCGCTTGCTCGATGGCCAGTCGTACGTCGTCGGGCAGATCGAGTTCAAGCAAATCTTCGTAATAACCCGGAACGACCAGCAAGTCGGAGCCGCCATAGACGCTTTCGCCCTGCCCGTCCTCGGTCAGGTATTGCTGCCCGCAGTAGCTGAATACGTGATCGCCGATAAAACTCTGGCCCACGCTATGGGTGACCACGTCGCGCAGATCTTGCTCCAGCACCACGCCGTCGTTGAACAACTGCGCGGCGTCGGGTCGGACGAGAACGGCCTTGAAGGCATCGAGGCTGTGGATAACTTCCTGGCCGCGTCCGGCGCAGGCGTGCACCGGTTTCAGGCGGATGGGCCCGTCGTCGAGCAAATGGGCGGCGGCGGGTAAAGCGTCTTCGAGCGAAAACACACTGAGGCCATCCAACACGACTGTTCTTACCCGCTCACAGAACAACGGCGACCATCCTTCGGGCGCGATGGCTTCAGGGCTCAGCAAACCATGGCTGATGGCTTTGGTGCAGATGAAGTCGTGATCGACATAGCCGCCCCACAGGTCTTCGGGGCCTTTGATGTTGAGCGCGAGAGCTTGCGCCGGGCCCACCAGGGTTTGAGTGGGTAGCAGATAAAGCTCCCGGCCAGCATGTTTTCGCGGGTCGTAGCTGCCATCGAATTTAAGCCCCAGGATCTGCGCCAGCCAGCGGGCCAGGCTGTGATTGGTGTCGACCTCATGCTGGGGTGCGCCCGCTCGTGTGGAGTGAGCGACCACCCATTTCCTGCGTTGTGTTGGGGTCATGCATCCCCCTTGGCCTTCCCGCCATGTGTGTATCAGGAAGGCTGCAGGGATCAGGCCAAAACAGCTGTGAGCGCAAGCGATTTGAAATCAAGCAGTTACTGAAAAACCGATGGCAGTTGGCCTGTTTTATTCTGCACGACGACGCCTCAAATGCGCGGCGTTCTGCACGATTCACACGCCAAAACGGCTGCGGTAATCGCTGGGCGCCAGGCCGGTGATTTTCTTGAAGGTGGCGCGAAAGGCGCTGGGGTCCTGATAGCCCACGGTCCAGGCAATATGGTCAATGGTGCCGTTGGTGAATTCCAACATCTGCCGCGCCTTGCCCACCCGCAGGTGCTGGCAGTATTCGGTGGGTTTCAAGCCGGTGGCGCCGCGAAAGCGCCGCAGGAAAGTGCGTGCCTCCAGCCCCGCCTCTTGCGCCATGGCCGCCACGGACACCTCCACCGCGCCGCTGGCTTGCAACCAATGCTGGACTTTGAGAATCGCCACGTCGCCATGGCCGAGGATCGGCGCAAAGTTGCTGCCGCACTGGCTCGCGCTGTCGCTGTGTTCAATGACCAAAAACCGCGCGGTGTCGGCAGCGATACTCGGCCCCATCAGGCGGTCAACCAGACGCAGGCCCAGCTCTGACCAGGCCATCAGCCCGGCGGTGGTGATCAGGTCACCGTCATCGACGATGGGTTTATCCGCTTCCAGGCGCACGGCCGGGTACTGCGCGGCAAAAGACTTGGCGGAAGACCAATGGGTGGTAGCGCTGCGCCCATCCAGCAAGCCGCTGCGCGCCAGCATGATCGAGCCGATGCACACGCCGCCCAGCACTGTGCCCGTCGCGTGCTGCTGACGAAGCCACGCCAACAGCGCAGGCGGCGACTGTTCATCGGTGAACACACCAATCGACGGTGGCACCAGCACGGCCATCATCGGTTGCTCGGGGCCTGGGTGGCTATCGAATACCCGTGTCGGGTGACCATCGGCATCCACGTGCCAATGGCTGATCCGCAGCAGCGGCAGTTGTGCCGACTGATGCTCGGCGGCGATCCGGTTGGCCACGCCGAACAGGTCGGTCAGGCCATGCACGGCGGCCAATTGCGCCCCTTGGTAGATCAACACACCCAGCTCAACAACCGCCATTGTCAGTTTTCCCCCTGTTATTGTCGGTGCAGCCAATCCCCGGCGTCGGCGCCAGCTAAGATACTGGGCCCATCAACCCATCACGAGGCAATACCCATGGCCAAGCAAGCGCTCATCCTAATCGATATCCAGAACGACTACTTCCCTCAGGGCAAGTGGCCGCTGGATGGCGTAGAAGCTGCAGCGGACAAGGCTGCGCAAGTACTCAAGGCGTTTCGCCAGGCGGGGGATGCAGTGATTCATGTGCGCCATGAATTCACGTCCGAAGAGGCACCGTTCTTCACGCCCGGGTCCGAAGGCGCACACCTGCATCCGAAGGTACTGAACCAACGCGATGAGCCCGTGGTGCTTAAACACTTTGTGAACGCGTTTCGTGAAACCAATCTGCGCGCCCTGCTGGAACAACGCAGCATCACCGAACTGGTGGTGGTCGGCAGCATGAGCCATATGTGCGTCGACGCCGTGGTGCGTGCCGCAGCGGACCTGGGCTACAAGGTCACGGTGATTCATGACGCTTGTGCCACCCGCGATCAGGAATTCAACGGGCAAGTGATCCCGGCCGCGCAGGTGCATGGCGCGTATATGGCGTCACTGGCGTTTGGGTATGCGGGCGTGGTGTCGGCGGATGAGTATTTGAAGGCACAAGCAGCGGCGGCGTGACCACTGCTTGCCTGGGTTTTTAGCGGGTCGCGATGATAAACAGGCGCGGGAATGGCAGTGGTACGGTGCCATCGGCCAGGGCTGGATAGGCCTGGGTAATCCGCGCCTGATATTCCTGTAGGAAGGCGACTTTTTCATCATCGGTCAAAGGCGCGAGGAATGGACGCAATGCAGAGCCCTTGAACCACTCCACCACAGCCCCATGACCCGCCAACGGGTGCAGGTAGGTCGTGCGCCAAACGTCAACAGTGGCGCAGTGCTTGCTCAGCAACTCGTAGTAGTAACTCGCCACGTGCCGTTCATTGTGTTTGACCGTACCAATCCTGGCAGCCCACGGGCCATCCGCCGCAACCTCCCGAGCCAGGCGGTGCGCAGGCTCGTCCAGGTTATCCGGGGTTTGCACCGCCAGCGTACCGCCGGGGTTCAACTGGTTGACCAGATGGGGGTAAAGCGTGGCGTGGTCTGGCAGCCATTGCAGCGAGGCGTTGGCGAGGATCACATCGAATGTTTTTCCAGGGTTCCAGGCGCCGATGTCCGCCAGTTCAAAGCTCAGTCTCGGCAGGCGGTTGCGGGCGTCGACGAGCATGTCTTCAGAGCTGTCCATGCCGGTGACATCCGCTTGAGGAAAACGCTCGGCCAACACTTGGGTGGAGTTGCCAGGGCCGCAGCCGAGGTCGACGGCGGTGTGCACATCCAGATTGGGAATGGCTGCCACCAGGTCACGCACGGGGCGAGTGCGCTGTTGTTCAAACATCGTGTACTGCTTGGCAGACCAGGTCATCGCGGCTTTCCTTCGTCTCTAGGGTTTGGCTCCAGCCTAAATCCTGTAGCCCATGAGCACAAATGCCGGGACATCTGATCACTGGTCCCGTCAGTCGATCCTTTTCAGAACACTGTTCGGCCTGGAGCCGTGGGTAGCGTTGGCAAATAAAAAAGCCCCGAGAGCAGTGCTCACGGGGCTTTCCGGGAAAACTTTACGGATTGCTCCGAGCGATATCCTAGAACGGAATATCGTCATCAAAGCTGTCGAAATCCGGAGCCGGCTGAGGAGCGGCCTGCTGTGGCGCTGGACGCGACTCACGCTGTGGCTGCTGGCTTGGCTGCGGACGCGACTGCTGTGGACGCGGTGCCGAGTTGGACATGCCGCCCTGGCCCTGTTGGTCGCCCTGTGGACGGCCGCCCAGCAGTTGCATGGTGCCTTGCATGTCGACCACGATTTCAGTGGTGTAACGCTTGATGCCGTCTTTTTCCCACTCGCGGGTCTGCAGTTTGCCTTCGATGTAGACCTGCGAACCCTTGCGCAGGTATTCACCGGCGATCTCTGCGACCTTGCCGAACATCGACACACGGTGCCATTCGGTTTTTTCGACTTTCTGACCGGTTTGCTTGTCGGTCCACTGTTCGCTGGTCGCCAGACTCAGGTTGGTCACGGCGTTACCGTTAGGCAAGTAGCGAACTTCGGGATCCTGGCCGCAAGTACCGACCAATATGACTTTGTTAACCCCACGGGCCATAACGTTCTCCTAGGCTGGGCGCGCTGTCGGCACTGGGTTGACCAGTTGCTCAAGCGTCGCGCGATCCAATAATTCGGTGTCCAATTTGATGTAAATGGCCGCCTCTTCAGCGACCACGACTGCATCCGTTACCCCTACGACGGCCTTCAGGCGCTCTGCCAGACCGGCTTCGCGGATCGCCTCGGGCGATAGCGGCAAACGCAGACTTGTGACGTAGGGAGGTTCGCGCATGGTAACAGCAAAGACCAGCCAAAGTGCAGCCAGCCCGGCGCATCCGAGGAAGACAACCGACAAACCGCCATGCTGAAACATCCAGCCGCCCATGATGCCGCCTAACGCCGAGCCGAGGAACTGGCTGGTGGAATACACCCCCATCGCCGTGCCCTTGCCACCCGCCGGTGAAACTTTACTGATCAGCGAAGGCAATGAAGCCTCCAGCAGGTTGAACGCGGTGAAGAACACCACCGTGCCGATTACCAGCGCCCGTAGGCTGTCGCCGAACTGCCAGAAGAATAGTTCAGTGAGCATCAATGTCGCGACGGCGCCCAGCAAAACTCGTTTCATTTTGCGTTTTTTCTCGCCATAGATGATGAACGGGATCATGGCGAAAAACGAAATCAACAGAGCGGTGAGGTAGACCCACCAGTGCTGCTCCTTGGGCAGCCCGGCTTTTTGTACCAGGGCCAGGGGCAAGGCGACGAAGCTGCACATCAGCATTGCGTGTAATACGAAGATACCTAAATCCAGGCGCAGCAGGTCCGGGTGCTTGAGCGTCGGCAACAACGCGTTGCGCGCAACGCCGGATTCACGGTGCTGCAATGTGCCGGTGGAGCGCGGCACCATGAAGGCCACGATCACGATGCCGAACAACGCCATGCCGCCTGTGGCCAGAAACAAACCGTGCAGGCCGAACGCACGTGTGAGCAAGGGTCCGACCACCATGGCCACGGCAAACGACAGGCCGATGGTCATACCGATCATCGCCATGGCCTTGGTGCGATGCTGCTCGCGGGTCAGGTCAGAGAGGAGCGCCATCACCGCAGCGGAAATCGCCCCGGCACCTTGCAGAATACGTCCGGCGATCACGCCCCAGATCGAATCGGACTGGGCCGCGAGCACACTGCCGAGGGCGAACACGATCAGCCCCAGGTAAATCACCGGACGACGGCCAATGCGGTCGGAAATGATCCCGAACGGAATCTGAAAAATCGCCTGTGTCAGGCCATAGGCGCCAATCGCCAGGCCGATCAGCGCCGGGGTTGCGCCGGCGAGGTCCATGCCATAGGTCGCCAGCACTGGCAACACCATAAACATGCCCAGCATACGGAAGGCGAACACAAGGGCCAGACCGCTTGCCGCTCGGGTCTCGCCGCTACTCATGCGTTCGCTGTGGGGATCGTGCATGGAAAAACCTCGTGTGAACCGGCGGCGATTCTACCAGTCCCATCGATTGAGAGGGTATATGCGGCGCTTTGCCGCGCAGCTTTCATGTAAGGCTGCACCCGGCACTTTGACAGTGTATATTCATCCAGTCTTTAGCCGTATACTCCGGCATTATTTACGCCCGCCGTGCGAGGCCATCTTGGACAAGATCCTGATTCGTGGGGCTAGAACCCACAACCTGAAGAACATCGACCTGACCCTGCCCCGGGACAAGCTGATTGTCATCACCGGCTTGTCTGGCTCGGGCAAATCGTCCCTGGCGTTCGACACGCTGTATGCCGAAGGTCAGCGCCGCTATGTGGAATCGCTGTCGGCCTATGCCCGGCAGTTCCTGTCGATGATGGAAAAACCCGACGTCGACACCATTGAAGGCCTGTCGCCGGCAATTTCCATCGAACAGAAGTCGACCTCCCACAACCCACGTTCCACCGTGGGCACCATCACTGAAATCTACGACTACCTGCGCCTGCTTTACGCGCGGGTCGGTATCCCCCGCTGCCCGGATCACGACATTCCACTGGAAGCCCAGACCGTCAGCCAGATGGTCGACCTGGTACTGGCCCAGCCGGAAGGTGCCAAGCTGATGCTGCTGGCGCCGGTGATTCGCGAGCGCAAGGGCGAACATCTTTCCGTCTTCGAAGAGCTGCGGGCGCAAGGTTTTGTACGCGCGCGCATCAATGGCAAGCTGTATGAACTGGACGAAGCACCGAAGCTCGACAAGCAGAAGAAGCATTCGATCGATGTAGTGGTCGACCGCTTCAAAGTGCGCGCCGACCTGCAGCAGCGCCTGGCGGAATCGTTCGAGACCGCGCTGAAGCTGGCGGATGGTATTGCGCTGGTTGCGCCCATGGATGACGAGCCGGGCGAAGAGATCATCTTCTCTGCGCGCTTTGCCTGCCCGATCTGTGGCCATGCCATCAGCGAACTGGAACCCAAGCTGTTTTCCTTCAACAACCCGGCCGGCGCCTGCCCAACCTGCGATGGCCTGGGTGTGAAGCAGTTCTTCGATATCAAGCGCCTGGTCAATGGCGAGCTGACGTTGGCGGAAGGGGCGATACGCGGCTGGGACAGGCGTAACGTCTATTACTTCCAGATGCTGGGGTCGCTGGCGTCCCACTACAAATTCAGCCTTGAAGTGCCATTCAACCAACTGCCGGCAGATCAGCAGAAGGTCATCCTCAATGGCAGTGGTTCGCAGAACGTCGACTTTAAATACCTGAACGACCGCGGCGACATCGTCAAGCGTTCGCACCCGTTCGAAGGCATTGTGCCAAACCTGGAGCGGCGCTACCGCGAAACCGAATCGGCGAGCGTGCGCGAAGAGCTGGCGAAATTCCTCAGCACTCAACCTTGTCCAGATTGCCGTGGCACTCGCTTGCGCCGTGAGGCGCGGCATGTCTGGGTGGGTGAGAAGACCCTGCCAGCAGTGACGAACCTGCCGATCGGCGATGCGTGTGAATACTTCGGTGTGCTCAAGCTGACCGGACGCCGTGGGGAAATTGCCGACAAGATCCTCAAGGAAATCCGTGAGCGGTTACAGTTCCTGGTCAATGTGGGCCTGGACTATCTTTCTCTGGACCGTAGCGCCGACACCTTGTCCGGCGGCGAGGCGCAACGTATTCGCCTGGCCAGCCAGATTGGTGCAGGCTTGGTGGGCGTGTTGTACATCCTGGATGAACCGTCCATTGGCTTGCACCAACGGGACAACGATCGTCTGTTGGGCACGTTGAAGCACCTACGGGATATCGGCAACACGGTGATTGTGGTCGAGCACGATGAAGACGCGATTCGCCTGGCGGACTATGTGGTCGATATTGGCCCAGGCGCCGGCGTGCACGGTGGACATATTGTTGCTGAAGGCACACCGGCCGAAGTCATGGCTCATCCGGACTCCCTGACCGGCAAGTATTTGTCTGGCCGAGTGAAGATTGCAGTGCCGGCTAAACGTACACCGCGCAACAAGAAGATGGCGCTGCATCTCAAGGGCGCACGCGGGAACAACCTGCGTAATGTCGACCTGGAGATTCCGCTGGGCTTGCTGACCTGTGTGACCGGTGTATCGGGTTCGGGTAAGTCGACGCTGATCAACAACACGCTGTTCCCCCTTAGTGCAACCGCCCTGAACGGCGCAACCACGCTGGAAGCGGCCGCGCATGACAGCATCAAGGGCCTTGAGCACCTGGACAAAGTGGTCGATATCGACCAGAGCCCGATTGGCCGTACACCTCGGTCCAACCCGGCAACGTACACGGGGCTGTTCACGCCGATTCGCGAGCTGTTCGCGGGTGTGCCGGAGTCTCGCTCACGTGGCTACGGGCCTGGGCGGTTCTCGTTCAACGTCAAGGGCGGACGCTGTGAAGCGTGTCAGGGCGATGGCTTGATCAAGGTAGAGATGCACTTCCTGCCGGATATCTATGTGCCGTGCGATGTGTGCAAGAGCAAGCGCTATAACCGCGAAACTCTTGAGATCAAGTACAAGGGCAAGAACATCCACGAAACCCTGGAGATGACCATCGAGGAAGCTCGCGTGTTCTTCGACGCGGTTCCAGCATTGGCGCGCAAGCTGCAGACGCTGATGGATGTGGGCCTGTCGTATATCAAGCTGGGGCAATCAGCGACCACGCTGTCCGGTGGCGAGGCACAGCGGGTGAAGCTGTCCAGGGAGCTGTCCAAGCGTGATACGGGCAAGACTCTGTATATCCTCGATGAACCGACTACGGGGCTCCATTTCGCGGATATCCAGCAACTGCTCGACGTGCTGCACCGATTGCGCGACCACGGCAACACTGTAGTGGTGATTGAGCACAACCTTGATGTGATCAAGACGGCTGACTGGTTGGTGGACCTCGGGCCGGAGGGCGGCTCCAAGGGTGGCCAGATCATCGCGGTCGGCACGCCGGAGCAAGTCTCTGAAATGCCGCAGTCCCACACCGGTTACTACTTGAAACCGTTGCTGGAGCGCGACCGGGCCTGACTTGTCGCCCCATGAAAAAGCCCCTGTCACCTTGCGGTGACAGGGGCTTTTTCGTAGCCGGGAATCAGAACTGCGATTGCAGGTAGTTTTCCAGGCCAATGAGCTTGATCAGACCCAACTGCTTTTCCAGCCAGTAGGTGTGATCTTCCTCTGTGTCATTCAATTGCACGCGAAGGATTTCACGTGTGACGAAGTCACTGTGCTGCTCGCAGAGCTCAATGCCCTTGCAAAGCGCAGCACGTACCTTGTATTCGAGGCGAAGATCGGCTGCCAGCATGTCAGGTACGGTTGTGCCCACGTCCAAGTCGTCGGGACGCATACGCGGCGTGCCTTCGAGCATCAGGATACGGCGCATCAGTGCGTCAGCGTGCTGTGCCTCTTCTTCCATCTCGTGGTTGATACGCTCGTAGAGTTCGGTAAAACCCCAGTCTTCGTACATCCGCGAGTGGATGAAATATTGGTCACGAGCTGCCAGTTCGCCCGTCAGCAACGTGTTGAGGTAATCGATTACGTCGGGGTGACCTTGCATCGCCCTACATCTCCCTGCTTGAAAGACTGTAGTTTGAACCATGATGACCTGGAGGTCACGGGATCAACGGCATAAAAACGCACATTTCCCGAGAAAAGTAGCTGAAATAACGCGAAAACCGCCCAAATGAGGGCGGTTCTGCTTATCGTTTAGAGTCAGTTAAGCGATACACCCAGCGCCTTTGCGATTGCTTCTCCGTAAGCAGCGTCTGCCTTGTAGAAGTGCGCCAATTGACGCTGGACAACATCACTGGAAACCCCAGCCATTGCACCGGCGATGTTGGTGGTCAGCAGTGCCTGCTGCTCAGCATTCATTAGACGGAACAGCGCACCCGCGTGGCTGTAGTAGTCAGTGTCTTCACGATGATCGTAACGATCAGCGGCACCGCTCAGCGCCAAAGCAGGCTCAGCGTACTGCGGGGCTTGCTTGGGGGCATCGGCGTAGCTGTTCGGCTCGTAGTTAGGAGCTGAACCACCGTTGCTGCCAAAAGCCATCGAGCCGTCGCGCTGGTAGCTGTTTACCGGGCTGCGCGGCGCGTTTACCGGCAATTGCTGGTGATTGGTGCCGACACGATAACGATGGGCATCGGCGTAAGCAAAAACACGACCTTGCAACATACGGTCTGGCGACAGGCCAACACCGGGCACCATATTGCTTGGCCCGAACGCGGCTTGCTCCACTTCGGCAAAGTAGTTCAGAGGGTTGCGGTTGAGCTCCAGTTCACCCACTTCGATCAGCGGAAATTCCTTTTGAGACCAGGTTTTGGTCACGTCGAAAGGATTCTCATAGTGAGCGTTAGCCTGGGCTTCAGTCATGATCTGGATGCAGACGCGCCATTTCGGAAAGTCACCGCGCTCAATCGCGCCGAACAGATCACGCTGGGCGTAATCAGGATCAGTACCGGCTAAACGTGCGGCATCCGCTGGAGCCAGGTTCTTGATGCCCTGCTTGGTTTTGTAATGCCATTTAACCCAGTGACGCTCGCCCTTCGCATTGATCAGGCTGTAGGTGTGACTACCGAAGCCGTGCATGTGGCGATAGCCGTCTGGAATGCCACGGTCCGAAAACAGGATGGTCACCTGGTGCAGCGCCTCAGGCGAGTGCGACCAGAAGTCCCACATCATTTGCGCGCTTTTCAGGTTGCTTTGTGGGAGGCGCTTTTGGGTGTGGATGAAGTCCGGAAATTTCAGCGGGTCGCGGATGAAGAACACTGGCGTGTTGTTACCCACGATGTCCCAGTTACCTTCTTCGGTGTAGAACTTCAAAGCGAAGCCGCGCGGGTCGCGCTCGGTATCGGCAGAACCGCGTTCACCACCAACAGTGGAAAACCGAAGAAAGGTAGGGGTTTGCTTGCCAACGGTCTCAAACAGCTTGGCGCTGGTGTACTGGGTAATGTCTTGGGTGACCGTGAACGTACCGTAGGCACCCGAACCTTTAGCGTGTACACGCCGCTCCGGGATGTTTTCACGGTTGAAGTGAGCGAGCTTCTCGATCAGGTGAAAATCGTCGAGCAGCAACGGGCCGCGCGGGCCGGCGGAACGGGAATTCTGGTTATCCGCAACGGGGGCACCGCTGGCGGTAGTAAGGACTTTATTCTGGCTCATGCTCAATCTTCCTCAGGTCAGACTTGGAACTGCCGGCTAATCGGCTTAAAGGGAGTATTGACGATCAAGATGACACCATCAAATTTATTAAATCATGGTCATTGATAGAAAATAACTAACAAACCCAACAGAGTAATTAGCTATGGATTGGACTCTGATGCTGGCAGCGACTGAATTAATATAGACAACGTTTTTTACACACACAAAAAACCGGGCACTAGGCCCGGTTCTCCGTTACAGCTTGTCGTCTTACTCGGCGCTTACAGCTTCGCCGGCAGTAGCACGATCAACCAACTCGACGTACGCCATAGGCGCGTTGTCGCCAGCGCGGAAACCGCACTTGAGGATGCGCAGGTAGCCACCCTCACGGGTAGCGTAACGCTTGCCCAGGTCGTTGAAGAGCTTACCAACGATAGCTTTCGAGCGAGTACGGTCGAAAGCCAGACGGCGGTTAGCCAGGCTGTCTGTCTTAGCCAAAGTGATCAGCGGCTCAGCAACGCGACGCAGTTCTTTAGCTTTCGGCAGTGTAGTTTTGATCAGCTCGTGCTCGAACAGCGACACCGCCATGTTTTGAAACATGGCCTTGCGGTGCGAGCTGGTACGGCTCAGGTGACGACCACTTTTACGATGACGCATGGTTCATTCCTTACCAAACTCACGTTCGGTGATTACGACGATCAGGCAGTCGCCTTGTCGTCCTTCTTAAGACTTGCAGGCGGCCAGTTGTCGAGGCGCATGCCGAGGGACAGACCGCGGGAGGCCAGAACGTCCTTGATTTCAGTCAAGGATTTCTTGCCAAGGTTCGGAGTCTTCAACAGTTCTACTTCGGTACGCTGAATCAGGTCGCCGATGTAGTAAATGTTTTCCGCCTTAAGGCAGTTAGCCGAACGTACAGTCAGTTCCAGATCGTCAACCGGGCGAAGCAGGATCGGATCGATCTCGTCTTCCTGCTCGATTACCACTGGTTCGCTGTCACCTTTGAGGTCGACGAACGCAGCCAACTGCTGTTGCAGAATGGTTGCAGCGCGGCGGATTGCCTCTTCAGGATCCAAAGTACCGTTGGTTTCCAGATCAATAACCAGCTTGTCCAGGTTAGTACGCTGCTCGACACGGGCGTTTTCCACCACGTATGCGATACGGCGAACCGGGCTGAACGAAGAGTCGAGCTGCAAGCGACCAATGCTGCGGCTTTCGTCTTCATCGCTCTGACGCGAGTCGGCCGGTTCATAACCACGACCACGAGCTACAGTGAGCTTCATGTTCAGGGCGCCGTTAGACGCCAGGTTAGCGATTACGTGATCGGGATTAACGATCTCGACATCATGATCCAGCTGAATATCGGCAGCGGTAACCACCCCCGAACCCTTCTTCGACAAGGTCAGCGTAACTTCGTCACGGCCGTGCAGCTTGATAGCCAGACCTTTAAGGTTCAACAGGATTTCAATTACGTCTTCCTGTACACCTTCGATGGCGCTGTACTCGTGGAGCACACCGTCAATCTCGGCCTCGACTACTGCACAGCCGGGCATTGAGGACAACAGGATGCGGCGCAGCGCGTTGCCCAGGGTGTGGCCAAAACCACGCTCGAGAGGCTCGAGAGTGATCTTGGCGCGGGTTGGACTGACAACCTGCACATCAATGTGGCGGGGTGTCAGGAACTCATTTACCGAAATCTGCATGGATGCACCTATTTTCTAGCCCTTACTTGGAGTAGAGCTCGACAATCAGGCTTTCGTTGATGTCGGCGGACAGATCACTGCGAGCAGGAACGTTCTTGAAAACGCCCGACTTCTTCTCAGTGTCTACTTCTACCCATTCTACGCGGCCACGTTGGGCACACAGATCGAGAGCTTGGACAATGCGAAGTTGGTTTTTTGCTTTCTCGCGAATCGCGACCACGTCACCAGCACGAACCTGGTAGGACGGGACATTAACGGTTTGGCCGTTTACGCTTACGGATTTGTGCGATACCAGCTGACGGGATTCGGCACGAGTCGAACCAAAGCCCATACGGTATACAACGTTGTCCAGACGGCATTCGAGCAGTTGCAGCAGGTTTTCACCGGTTGCACCTTTCTTGCCAGCAGCTTCTTTGTAGTAGCCGCTGAACTGACGCTCGAGAACGCCGTAAATACGACGGACCTTCTGCTTTTCACGCAGTTGGGTGCCGTAGTCGGACTGGCGACCGCGGCGTTGGCCGTGGATACCAGGTGCTGCTTCAATGTTGCACTTCGATTCGATCGCGCGCACGCCGCTCTTCAAGAAGAGATCGGTGCCTTCACGACGAGCGAGTTTGCATTTTGGACCAATGTAACGAGCCATTCTTTACAATCTCCTGGATTACACGCGGCGCTTCTTCGGCGGACGGCACCCGTTGTGCGGGATTGGCGTCACGTCGGTGATGCTGGCGATCTTATAGCCACAGCCGTTCAAAGCACGGACAGCAGACTCACGACCTGGACCTGGACCTTTGACGTTAACGTCGAGGTTTTTCAGGCCATATTCCAGCGCAGCTTGACCAGCACGTTCAGCAGCTACTTGAGCGGCAAACGGGGTGGACTTGCGGGAACCGCGGAAACCCGAACCACCGGAGGTAGCCCAAGAAAGCGCGTTACCTTGACGGTCGGTGATGGTCACGATTGTGTTGTTAAAAGATGCATGGATGTGGGCGATGCCATCAACCACTGTCTTTTTAACTTTTTTACGAGGACGAGCAGCAGGTTTTGCCATGATAATTTTCCTGTCGATTCGCGTGGGCGATTACTTGCGGATCGGCTTACGCGGACCTTTACGGGTACGCGCGTTAGTCTTGGTACGCTGACCGCGTACTGGAAGACCACGACGATGACGCAGACCACGGTAGCAACCGAGGTCCATCAAACGCTTGATTTTCATGTTGATTTCGCGACGCAGGTCACCTTCAGTGGTGAACTTCGCCACTTCGCCACGCAACAGCTCAATCTGCTCGTCGCTCAGATCTTTGATCTTCGCGGCTGGGTTTACCCCAGTATCTGCGCAAATTTTCTGCGCAGTAGTGCGACCAACACCATAGATGTAGGTCAGCGAGATAACAGTGTGCTTGTTATCTGGAATGTTAACGCCTGCAATACGGGCCATTCAGTGGGACTCCAATTGACAGCTACCTACGCCCCGGAAGCCAAGAAATAGGGCGCGAGATAATATCGCTGTAATAACAAATAATCAACCCGGCAGCGCACTAGCTGCCGGGCTTCAAGCGGATCACACTCAGCCTTGGCGCTGTTTGTGACGCGGTTCCGCGCTGCAAATTACTCGAACAACACCTTCGCGGCGAATAATCTTGCAGTTACGGCACAGCTTTTTCACCGATGCACGAACTTTCATCACCAACTCCTCGAACCTTATGGGGTACTTAGCGCAACATGCCGCTGCCGTAGCCCTTCAGGTTGGCTTTCTTCATCAGGGATTCGTACTGGTGCGAAACGAGGTGCGATTGTACTTGGGACATGAAGTCCATCACAACCACGACGACGATCAGCAACGAGGTCCCGCCAAGGTAGAACGGAACGTTTGCTGCAACCACCAGGAACTGGGGCAACAAGCACACGGCCGTCATATATAGAGCACCGAACAGGGTCAAACGAGTCAGAACGCCGTCAATGTAGCGTGCAGACTGCTCACCTGGACGGATACCCGGAATAAAGGCACCGGACTTCTTCAGGTTTTCCGCTACGTCTTTCGGATTGAACATCAACGCCGTATAGAAGAAGCAGAAGAAAATAATCCCTGCACTAAACAGCAGAATATTCAACGGCTGACCAGGAGCGATCGACTGAGAGAGGTCCTGCAGCCAGCCCATGTTTTCAGACTGACCAAACCAGGTACCCAACGAAGCCGGAAACAGCAAAATGCTGCTCGCGAAAATTGCCGGAATAACACCGGCCATATTCACTTTCAGCGGCAAGTGGCTGGTCTGCGCAGCAAAAACCTTACGGCCCTGCTGACGCTTGGCGTAGTGAACAGCAATACGACGCTGACCACGCTCAATGAACACCACAAAACCGATAATCGCTACTGCCAGCAAACCGATGGCGACAAGGGCGAAAATATTGATATCACCCTGACGTGCAGACTCGAAAGACTGCCCAATCGCTCTCGGAAGACCGGCGACGATACCTGCGAAAATCAACATCGAGATACCGTTACCAACACCACGCTCAGTAATCTGCTCACCCAGCCACATCATGAACATTGCGCCAGCCACAAACGTGGATACCGCAACGAAATGGAAGCCAAAGTCACCAGTGAACGCAACGCCCTGCCCTGCCAAACCAACGGACATGCCGATAGCTTGAACCAAGGCGAGAGCGACAGTGCCGTAGCGGGTGTACTGGCTAATCTTGCGACGGCCAGCTTCACCTTCCTTCTTCAACTGCTCCAGCTGCGGGCTGACGGCGGTCATCAACTGCATGATGATCGATGCCGAAATGTACGGCATGATCCCCAGTGCAAAGATGCTCATCCGCTCCAGCGCACCGCCGGAAAACATGTTGAACAAGCTAAGAATGGTCCCCTCATTCTGTCGAAACAGGTCTGCGAGTCGGTCCGGGTTGATACCTGGAACCGGGATGTGTGCGCCTATTCGGTAGACGATAATCGCCAAGAACAGAAAACGCAGACGAGCCCAAAGTTCAGACATACCGCCTTTGCCGAGCGCTGAGAGAGCACCTTGCTTAGCCATTTATTCCTCGAACTTGCCGCCAGCTGCTTCGATAGCCGAACGCGCACCTTTGGTGGCGCCGATTCCCTTGCCGATAGTGACAGCGCGAGTCACTTCACCGGACAGCATGATTTTCACACGCTGTACGTTGACGTTGATCACGTTGGCATCTTTCAGGGTCTGCACAGTAACGATGTCGCCTTCCACTTTAGCCAGCTCGGACAGACGCACTTCTGCGCGATCCATAGCTTTCAGGGATACGAAACCGAACTTAGGCAGGCGACGATGCAGCGGCTGTTGACCGCCTTCAAAGCCTGGAGCGATGGTGCCACCGGAGCGGGAGGTTTGACCTTTGTGGCCACGGCCACCAGTCTTACCCAAACCGCTACCGATACCACGGCCCGGACGATGCTTTTCGCGACGGGAACCCGGCGCTGGACTCAGATCATTGAGTTTCATCGATTAACCCTCTACACGCAGCATGTAGTAAGCCTTGTTGATCATCCCGCGATTCTCGGGAGTATCCTGGACTTCTACAGTGTGACCGATGCGACGCAGACCCAAACCCTTAACGCACAGTTTGTGGTTAGGAATGCGGCCGGTCATGCTTTTGATCAGCGTTACTTTAACGGTAGCCATGATCAGAAGATCTCCTTGACACTTTTGCCACGCTTGGCGGCAATGGATTCAGGAGACTGCATAGCTTTCAAACCTTTGAAAGTGGCGTGAACCACGTTTACCGGGTTAGTCGAACCGTAGCACTTGGCCAGAACGTTCTGAACGCCAGCAACTTCGAGGACAGCACGCATAGCGCCGCCAGCGATGATACCGGTACCTTCAGAAGCAGGCTGCATGTACACCTTCGAAGCGCCGTGAGCGGACTTCATAGCGTATTGCAGCGTGGTGCCGTTCAGATCAACTTGGATCATGTTGCGACGAGCAGCTTCCATCGCCTTCTGGATCGCAGCAGGCACTTCACGTGACTTGCCACGGCCGAAGCCAACACGCCCTTTACCATCACCCACCACGGTCAACGCGGTGAAAGTGAAGATACGGCCGCCTTTAACGGTTTTGGCTACGCGGTTAACTTGAACCAGCTTCTCAATGTAGCCTTCGTCGCGCTTTTGGTCGTTATTTGACATAACTTAGAACTCCAGCCCAGCTTCACGAGCAGCATCAGCCAGCGCTTTAACGCGACCGTGGTACTTGAAGCCAGAGCGGTCGAAAGCCACTTGCGAGACGCCCACGGCCTTAGCACGTGTAGCGACCAGCTGGCCAACCTTTGTGGCCGCGTCGATGTTGCCGGTGGCACCATCACGCAGTTCTTTATCCAAAGTCGAGGCGCTTGCCAGGACTTTGTTGCCGTCGGCCGAGATGACCTGGGCGTAAATGTGCTGCGACGAGCGGTACACGCAGAGACGCACGACTTCTAGTTCGTGCATTTTCAGGCGTGCTTTGCGAGCGCGACGCAGTCGAGTAACTTTTTTGTCGGTCATTTGCTATGCCCTACTTCTTCTTGGCTTCTTTACGACGGACGACTTCGTCCGCGTAGCGCACACCTTTGCCTTTGTACGGCTCTGGTGGACGGAAGTCGCGGATCTCAGCGGCCACCTGACCTACCAGCTGCTTATCAATACCCTTGATCAGGATATCGGTCTGGCTAGGGGTCTCAGCGGTGATGCCTTCCGGCAGTTCGTAATCCACTGGGTGCGAGAAGCCAAGGGCCAGGTTCAAAACCGTGCCTTTTGCTTGCGCTTTGTAACCAACACCGACCAGCTGGAGCTTACGCTCGAAGCCTTGGCTTACGCCTTGGACCATGTTGTTTACCAACGCACGCGTGGTACCGGCCATTGCGCGAGTTTGTTGATCGCCATTGCGAGCAGCGAAACGCAGCTCACCAGCTTCTTCAACGATCTCAACGGACGAATGGATGTTCAGTTCAAGAGTGCCCTTGGCACCCTTCACCGAAAGCTGTTGGCCTGCGAATTTTACTTCGACACCGGCTGGCAGCTTAACGGGGTTCTTAGCGACGCGAGACATGCTTATCCCCCCTTAGAACACAGTGCAAAGAACTTCGCCGCCGACACCGGCAGCGCGCGCAGCACGATCCGTCATCACACCTTTGTTGGTGGAGACGATAGACACGCCCAGACCGCCACGAACTTTCGGCAGATCTTCAGCGGACTTGTACTGACGCAGGCCTGGACGGCTAACGCGCTTCACTTCCTCGATGACCGAACGGCCTTCGAAGTACTTCAGCTCGATGGACAGCAGTGGTTTGATTTCGCTGCTGATCTGATAACCCGCAATGTAGCCTTCGTCTTTCAGGACTTTGGCAACAGCTACCTTCAACTTGGAAGATGGCATGCTTACGACGGACTTTTCAGCCATCTGGGCATTACGGATACGAGTTAGCATGTCCGCTAACGGGTCCTGCATACTCATGGGCTAGACGCTCCTAATACAAAAAAATTAGCCTTGCGGCTACATATGTCGCCGAGAATCTCCGGGTAAAAAACACGGGCTCAGGCGAGCCGCGTATTTTAGACACACTCCGGAAATGAAACAAGCCCCAAAAGGGGCTTGTTCCAGATTCAAGGTCACCGGCGGTCAGTATCTTGCGATTTTGACCGCCCCGACGCTGAAAGTACTTACCAGCTGGCTTTAACCAGACCTGGTACGTCACCACGCATTGCCGCTTCACGCAGTTTGTTACGGCCGAGGCCGAACTTGCGGTAAACGCCGTGTGGACGACCGGTCAGGCGGCAGCGGTTACGCATGCGCGAGGCGCTTGCGTCACGTGGCTGCTTCTGCAGAGCAACTGTCGCTTCCCAACGCGCTTCTGGACTTGCGTTCAGATCTACGATGATTGCTTTCAGTGCTGCACGCTTCTTGGCGTACTTGGCAACCGTGAGCTGACGCTTCAGCTCGCGGTTTTTCATGCTCATCTTGGCCATGGTCCTACTCCAATCAGTTGCGGAACGGGAATTTGAACGCACGCAGCAGAGCGCGGCCTTCATCATCGTTCTTGGCAGTGGTGGTCAGGGTGATGTCCAGACCGCGGAGAGCATCGATCTTGTCGTAGTCGATTTCCGGGAAGATGATCTGCTCTTTCACGCCCATGCTGTAGTTACCACGACCATCGAAGGACTTGGCATTCAGGCCGCGGAAGTCGCGAACCCGAGGCAGGGAGATCGACAGCAGACGATCCAGGAATTCATACATACGCTCACGACGCAGGGTCACTTTGACGCCGATCGGCCAACCTTCACGGACTTTAAAGCCAGCGATGGATTTCCGAGCGTAGGTCACAACGACTTTCTGGCCGGTGATCTTTTCCAGGTCAGCAACAGCATGCTCGATGACTTTTTTGTCGCCGACAGCTTCGCCCAGACCCATGTTCAGGGTGATTTTGGTAACGCGTGGAACTTCCATCACGTTCGAAAGCTTAAGTTCTTCCTTAAGCTTCGGTGCGATTTCTTTCCAGTAAATCTCTTTTAGTCGTGCCATGGTCTTCTACCTAGCAGTGTTCAAGCATCAACCGCTTTTTGGGTCGACTTGAAGACACGAATTTTCTTGCCGTCTTCTACTTTGAAACCAACGCGGTCAGCCTTGTTGGTTTCGCCGTTGAAAATGGCGACGTTAGAAGCGTCCAGTGGAGCTTCTTTTTCGACGATACCGCCTTGTACGCCCGACATCGGGTTAGGCTTGGTATGACGCTTGACCAGGTTCAGACCACCGATAACCAGACGGTTATTGGCGAGAACCTTAAGCACCTTACCGCGCTTACCTTTGTCTTTGCCGGCGATCACGATGATCTCGTCGTCACGACGAATCTTTTGCATGTCGGATCTCCTTACAGCACTTCTGGGGCGAGCGAGACGATCTTCATGAACTTCTCAGTACGAAGTTCACGGGTCACTGGCCCAAAGATACGGGTGCCGATCGGCTCTTGCTTGTTGTTCAGAAGAACAGCAGCGTTGCCATCAAAGCGGATAATGGAGCCATCAGCACGACGTACGCCGTGACGAGTGCGGACTACAACAGCAGTCATCACTTGGCCTTTTTTCACTTTGCCGCGAGGAATTGCTTCCTTCACGGTAACTTTGATGATGTCACCGATACCAGCGTAACGACGATGGGAGCCACCCAGCACCTTGATGCACATAACACGGCGAGCGCCGCTGTTATCGGCCACATCGAGCATGGATTGAGTCTGAATCATATAATTTCTCCGACCCCTAGTCCTTAGACTTCCACAGCGCGTTCGAGAACATCAACCAGTGCCCAAGACTTGGTCTTGGCCAGCGGACGAGTTTCACGAATAGTGACTTTGTCGCCGATGTGGCACTGATTGGTTTCGTCGTGCGCGTGCAGCTTAGTCGAACGCTTAACATATTTACCGTAGATCGGGTGCTTAACGCGACGCTCGATCAGTACGGTGATGGTTTTGTCCATCTTGTCGCTGACAACACGGCCAGTCAGCGTACGGACAGTCTTTTCGGCTTCAGCCATGATCACTTACCTGCCTGCTGGTTGAGCACAGTCTTCACGCGAGCAATGTCACGCTTAACTTGCGAGAGCAGATGAGACTGCCCCAACTGGCCAGTTGCTTTCTGCATGCGCAGATTGAACTGGTCGCGCAGCAGGCCGAGCAGTTGCTCGTTCAGCTGCTGTGCGGATTTTTCACGAAGTTCATTCGCTTTCATCACATCACCGTCCGTTTAACAAAGGCGGTGGCGAGCGGCAGCTTTGCAGCAGCCAGGGCAAAAGCCTCACGCGCCAGCTCTTCAGTTACACCCTCGATTTCATACAGGACTTTGCCTGGCTGAATCTGGGCTACCCAGTATTCCACGTTACCCTTACCTTTACCCATCCGAACCTCAAGAGGTTTTTTGGAGATCGGCTTGTCCGGGAATACACGGATCCAGATCTTGCCGCCACGTTTAACGTGACGGGTCAGTGCACGACGCGCTGACTCGATCTGACGAGCGGTGAGACGACCACGAGCTACAGACTTCAGCGCGAACTCGCCGAAGCTGACTTTGCTACCGCGCTGAGCCAGACCACGGTTGTGGCCTGTCATCTGCTTGCGGAACTTCGTACGCTTTGGTTGCAACATTTGGCGTACCCCTTACTTAGCAGCTTTTTTACGAGGCGCTGGTGCTTGTGGTTTCAGTTCTTCTTGGCGACCACCAATTACTTCGCCTTTGAAGATCCAAACCTTTACACCGATCACACCGTAAGTGGTGTGAGCTTCGTAGTTGGCATAGTCGATGTCGGCACGCAGGGTGTGCAGTGGCACACGACCTTCGCGATACCATTCAGTACGTGCGATTTCAGCACCGCCGAGACGACCGCTCACTTGGATTTTGATGCCTTTGGCACCAATGCGCATGGCGTTCTGTACGGCGCGCTTCATAGCGCGACGGAACATTACGCGACGCTCCAGCTGCTGAGCTACGCTCTGCGCAACCAGCATACCGTCGAGCTCCGGCTTGCGGATCTCTTCGATATTGATGTGCACAGGCACACCCATTTGCTTGGTCAGGTCCTGACGCAGTTTCTCAACATCTTCACCTTTCTTCCCGATAACGATACCTGGACGAGCGGTGTGGATGGTGATACGTGCAGTTTGTGCCGGACGATGGATATCGATACGGCTTACGGACGCGCTTTTTAGTTTGTCTTGGAGATACTCACGCACCTTCAGATCAGCGAACAAATAGTCCGCATAAGTCCGACCGTCTGCGTACCAGACGGAGGTGTGCTCCTTGACGATTCCCAGGCGAATGCCAATGGGATGTACTTTCTGACCCATCTCTTCGACTCCGTTACTTGTCAGCAACCTTGACAGTGATATGGCAAGACCGCTTGACGATGCGATCAGCACGGCCTTTGGCACGTGGCATGATGCGCTTCAGCGAACGCCCTTCGTTGACGAAAACGGTGCTGACTTTAAGGTCATCAACGTCTGCGCCTTCGTTATGCTCGGCGTTGGCTACGGCCGACTCCAGCACTTTCTTCATGATCTCGGCGGCTTTCTTACTGCTGAAAGCCAACAGGTTGAGCGCTTCGCCCACCTTCTTCCCGCGGATCTGGTCGGCGACCAAGCGGGCTTTCTGGGCGGAGATTCGAGCGCCCGACAACTTAGCGGCTACTTCCATTTCCTAACCCCTTAACGCTTGGCTTTCTTGTCTGCCACGTGCCCACGATAAGTGCGGGTACCGGCAAACTCGCCCAGTTTGTGGCCAACCATGTCTTCGTTCACGAGAACTGGGACGTGCAGACGACCGTTGTGTACAGCGATGGTCAAACCGACCATTTGTGGCAGGATCATCGAACGACGCGACCAGGTCTTAACTGGTTTGCGATCGTTCTTTTCCGCCGCCACTTCGATCTTCTTCAGTAGGTGAAGATCAATAAAAGGACCTTTTTTCAGAGAACGTGGCACTGTCGTATCCCTCTATTTACTTGCGACGACGGACGATCATTTTGTCGGTACGCTTATTACCACGAGTCTTCGCGCCCTTAGTCGGGAAGCCCCATGGCGATACCGGATGACGACCACCAGAGGTACGACCTTCACCACCACCGTGTGGGTGGTCAACCGGGTTCATGGCAACACCACGAACGGTTGGGCGAACGCCACGCCAGCGTTTGGCACCAGCTTTACCCAGCGAACGCAGGCTGTGCTCGGAGTTCGAGACTTCACCCAAGGTCGCACGGCATTCAGCCAGCACTTTACGCATCTCACCAGAACGCAGACGCAGGGTCACGTAGACACCTTCACGAGCGATCAGCTGAGCCGAAGCACCAGCGGAACGAGCGATTTGCGCGCCTTTACCTGGCTTCAATTCGATGCCGTGTACGGTGCTACCAACTGGAATGTTACGCAGTTGCAGAGCGTTGCCCGGCTTGATCGGCGCCAAAGCACCTGCGATCAGCTGGTCGCCAGCGCTCACGCCTTTAGGGGCGATGATGTAGCGACGCTCGCCATCTGCGTACAGCAGCAGAGCGATGTGAGCAGTACGGTTTGGATCGTATTCGATACGCTCGACAGTGGCAGAGATGCCATCTTTGTCGTTGCGACGGAAGTCGACCAGACGATAATGCTGCTTATGGCCACCACCGATGTGACGAGTGGTAATGCGACCATTGTTGTTACGACCACCAGTCTTCGATTTCTTCTCGAGCAGCGGTGCGTGAGGAGCGCCTTTATGCAGCTCCTGGTTGACCACCTTGACCACAAAACGGCGGCCAGGGGAAGTCGGTTTGCATTTAACGATTGCCATGATGCACCCCTTCCTTACTCAGCACTGCTGCTGAAATCGAGATCTTGGCCTGGCTGAAGGGAGATAACTGCCTTCTTCCAGTCATTACGCTTGCCCAGACCGCGAGCAGTGCGCTTGCTCTTACCCAGAACATTCAGGGTAGTAACACGCTCAACTTTCACGCTGAACAGGCTTTCGACGGCCTTCTTGATTTCCAGCTTGGTTGCGTCAGTTGCAACCTTGAAAACGAACTGGCCTTTCTTGTCAGCCAGAACCGTAGCCTTTTCGGAAACGTGCGGGCCAAGCAGAACTTTAAATACGCGTTCCTGGTTCATCCCAGCAGCTCCTCGAATTTCTTCACGGCCGACACGGTGATCAACACCTTATCGTATGCGATCAGACTAACTGGATCGGAACCTTGCACGTCACGTACATCAACGTGTGGCAGGTTGCGAGCAGCCAGGTACAGGTTCTGATCAACAGCTTCAGACACGATCAAAACGTCGGTCAGGCTCATGTTGTTCAGTTTGCCCAGCAGATCTTTGGTCTTTGGACTTTCAACAGCGAAGTCCTGAACCACGACCAGACGATCAGTACGCACGAGTTCAGCAAGGATGGAGCGCAGAGCTGCGCGATACATCTTCTTGTTGAGCTTCTGAGAGTGATCCTGTGGACGAGCTGCGAAAGTGGTACCGCCGCCACGCCAGATTGGGCTACGGATAGTACCGGCACGAGCACGGCCAGTGCCTTTCTGACGCCAAGGGCGCTTACCGCCACCACGTACGTCGGAACGGGTCTTTTGCTGCTTGCTACCTTGACGGCCGCCGGCCATGTAGGCCACGACTGCTTGGTGAACCAGCGTCTCGTTGAATTCGCCGCCAAATGTCAGTTCGGAAACTTCGATCGCTTGAGCGTCATTTACATTTAATTGCATGTCAGCTTCCCCTTAACCGCGAGCCTTGGCCGCTGGACGTACAACCAGGTTGCCGCCAGTAGCGCCAGGAACAGCACCCTTGACCAACAACAGATTGCGTTCAGCGTCGACGCGCACTACTTCGAGGGACTGCACGGTCACGCGCTCGGCGCCCATATGACCGGACATTTTTTTGCCCTTGAATACACGACCAGGAGTCTGGCACTGGCCAATAGAGCCCGGGACGCGGTGGGAAACGGAGTTACCGTGAGTGTTGTCTTGACCACGGAAATTCCAACGCTTGATCGTACCCTGGAAGCCTTTACCCTTGGACTGACCGGTTACATCAACCAGTTGACCAGCGGCGAAGATTTCAGCGTTGATCAGATCGCCAGCCTGGTAGTCACCATCTTCAAGACGGAACTCCATAACAGTACGACCAGCTGCAACGTTTGCTTTTGCGAAGTGACCTGCTTGAGCAGCAGTCACGCGCGAAGCACGACGCTCGCCGACAGTGACTTGCACTGCACGATAGCCATCGGTTTCTTCAGTTTTGAACTGGGTGACGCGATTCGGCTCGATCTCAATGACCGTAACCGGAATGGAGACACCTTCTTCGGTGAAAATACGGGTCATACCGCATTTACGACCGACTACACCAATAGTCATGTTGTAAACCTCATGAGTGTACGGGGCTTTCACCCGCTATGGCCGCCCATTTCAGAGCGTTACACGACTAAGACCCAAGTCTTAGCCGAGGCTGATCTGTACTTCCACACCGGCCGCCAGATCAAGCTTCATAAGTGCATCAACGGTTTTATCCGTTGGCTGGACAATGTCCAGAACGCGCTTATGAGTACGGATCTCGTACTGGTCACGCGCGTCTTTGTTGACGTGCGGGGAGACCAGAACGGTGAACCGCTCTTTGCGGGTAGGCAGTGGAATTGGACCACGCACTTGAGCACCAGTACGTTTCGCGGTTTCCACGATTTCCTGGGTGGATTGGTCGATCAGGCGATGGTCAAAAGCCTTCAACCTGATACGGATTTGCTGATTTTGCATTGGATTTCAGACTCCGGCTGCTATTCCCAGCGAGCGCAATACGCCCGTTAAAAGGAGGCGCAATTCTATAGACGCCCCAGATAGGTGTCAACCCAATAAAAAAGCCCCCGCTGAGCGGGGGCCTTTTCAAAGCATCGAAGCTATCTCAGAAGAGATGCTTACTCGATGATTTTAGCTACAACGCCAGCGCCAACAGTACGGCCGCCTTCACGAATTGCGAAGCGCAGACCGTCTTCCATTGCGATGGTTTTGATCAGGGTAACTTCCATTTGGATGTTATCGCCTGGCATTACCATTTCAACGCCTTCTGGCAGCTGGCAGTTACCAGTCACGTCAGTAGTACGGAAGTAGAACTGTGGACGGTAGCCTTTGAAGAACGGAGTGTGACGACCGCCTTCTTCTTTGCTCAGAACGTAGACTTCAGCGGTGAACTTGGTGTGCGGCTTAACCGAACCCGGCTTAACCAGAACCTGGCCACGCTCAACGTCGTCACGCTTGGTACCACGCAGCAGAACGCCGCAGTTCTCGCCAGCACGACCTTCGTCGAGCAGCTTGCGGAACATTTCAACACCGGTGCAGGTGGTGGTGGTGGTGTCACGCAGACCAACGATTTCCAGCGGATCTTGAACGCGAACGATACCGCGCTCGATACGACCAGTCACAACAGTACCACGACCGGAGATCGAGAATACGTCTTCGATTGGCATCAGGAACGGCTTGTCGGTCAGACGAACTGGTTCTGGGATGTAGCTGTCCAGGGTTTCAACCAGTTTACGAACGGCAGTGGTGCCCATTTCGTTGTCGTCTTTGCCTTCCAGCGCCATACGAGCAGAACCGATGATGATCGGAGTGTCGTCGCCTGGGAAGTCGTAAGTGCTCAGCAGATCGCGCACTTCCATCTCAACCAGTTCCAGCAGCTCAGCGTCGTCTACCAGGTCAGCCTTGTTCAGGAAAACCACGATGTACGGAACGCCTACCTGACGGGACAGCAGGATGTGCTCACGGGTTTGTGGCATCGGACCATCAGCGGCCGAGCAAACCAGGATCGCGCCATCCATCTGGGCAGCACCGGTGATCATGTTCTTCACATAGTCAGCGTGACCTGGGCAGTCGACGTGAGCGTAGTGACGGATCTTCGAGTTGTACTCGACGTGCGCGGTGTTGATGGTGATACCACGAGCTTTCTCTTCTGGCGCGCTGTCGATTTTATCGAAATCAACGATTGCCGAACCGAATACTTCGGAGCAAACGCGAGTCAGAGCTGCGGTCAGAGTGGTTTTACCGTGGTCAACGTGACCGATAGTGCCAACGTTGACGTGCGGTAGGGAACGATCAAATTTTTCTTTAGCCACGACAATTAACTCCTTGCCTAAAGGACTGAATCAGCCTTGTTTTTTGGATACAGTTTCAGCGATGTGCGCCGGAGCTGTGTTGTATTTTTTGAATTCCATAGAGTAGCTTGCGCGACCCTGGGACATGGAGCGAACGTCGGTCGCGTAACCGAACATCTCACCCAACGGAACCTCGGCGCGAATTACTTTGCCGGAAACCGTGTCTTCCATACCCAAGATCATGCCGCGACGACGGTTAAGGTCGCCCATGACATCACCCATATAGTCTTCAGGTGTAACAACTTCTACCGCCATGATTGGCTCAAGCAACTCACCACCGCCCTTCTGGGCCAGTTGCTTGGTTGCCATGGAAGCAGCCACCTTAAACGCCATCTCGTTGGAGTCGACGTCGTGGTAAGAACCGTCAAAAACGGTTGCTTTCAGGCCGATCAGCGGATAGCCGGCAACAACACCGTTCTTCATCTGCTCTTCGATGCCCTTCTGGATAGCAGGGATGTATTCCTTAGGAACCACACCACCTACTACTTCGTTCACGAATTGCAGACCTTCCTGACCTTCGTCAGCAGGAGCAAAACGGATCCAGCAGTGACCGAACTGACCACGACCGCCGGACTGACGAACGAACTTGCCTTCGATTTCACAGTTCTTCGTGATGCGCTCACGATAGGAAACCTGAGGCTTACCGATGTTAGCTTCGACGTTGAACTCGCGGCGCATCCGGTCAACCAGGATGTCCAGGTGCAACTCGCCCATGCCAGAGATGATCGTTTGACCAGTCTCTTCATCAGTTTTAACGCGGAAAGATGGATCTTCCTGAGCAAGTTTGCCCAGAGCAATACCCATTTTTTCCTGGTCATCCTTGGTCTTAGGCTCTACGGCAACCGAAATAACCGGCTCCGGGAAGTCCATACGAACCAGGATGATTGGCTTGTCAGCGTTGCACAAGGTCTCACCAGTGGTGACGTCCTTCATGCCGATCAAGGCCGCGATGTCACCAGCGCGTACTTCCTTGATCTCTTCGCGGGCGTTTGCGTGCATTTGCACCATACGACCCACGCGCTCTTTCTTGCCTTTAACCGAGTTGATCACGCCGTCGCCGGAGTTCAACACGCCCGAGTAAACGCGGACGAAGGTCAAGGTACCCACGAATGGGTCAGTGGCAATTTTAAATGCCAGAGCGGAGAACGGTTCTGCGTCGTCTGCATGACGCTCCAGCTCGATAGTCTCGTCATCCGGGTCAGTACCCTTGATAGCAGGAATATCCACTGGTGCCGGCAAGTAGTCGATCACAGCATCGAGAACCAGGGGAACGCCCTTGTTCTTGAACGAGGAACCGCAAACAGCCAAGACGATCTCACCAGCAATAGTACGCTGACGCAGAGCAGCCTTGATTTCCACGTTGGTGAGTTCTTCACCTTCGAGGTACTTGTTCATCAGCTCTTCGTTGGCTTCGGCCGCAGCTTCAACCATGTTGTTGCGCCATTCGTCAGCCAGTTCCTGCAGCTCAGCAGGGATAGGCTTACGAACAGGAACCATACCTTTGTCAGCATCGTTCCAGTAAACAGCTTCCATGGTCAGCAAATCGATCTGGCCTTGGAAGTTGTCTTCGGAACCGATAGCCAACTGGATTGGCACCGGAGTGTGACCCAGGCGCTGCTTGATCTGACCGATCACGCGCAGGAAGTTGGCACCAGCACGGTCCATCTTGTTTACGTAAACAAGACGTGGAACACCGTATTTGTTGGCTTGACGCCATACGGTTTCCGACTGAGGCTCAACACCCGAGGTACCGCAGAACACAACGACAGCGCCGTCGAGTACGCGCAGGGAACGCTCAACTTCAATGGTGAAGTCAACGTGGCCCGGAGTATCGATTACGTTGAAGCGGTGCTCATCTTTGTACTGCTTCTCGGAACCTTTCCAGAAGGCGGTAATAGCAGCAGAAGTAATGGTAATACCACGCTCCTGCTCCTGAACCATCCAGTCTGTGGTCGCGGCGCCATCATGCACCTCGCCCATCTTGTGACTTTTGCCGGTGTAAAACAGTACGCGCTCGGTGGTGGTGGTTTTACCAGCATCCACGTGAGCAACGATACCGATGTTACGGTAGCGGCTAATCGGAGTAGTACGAGCCATAAAGCCCTCGCAAAATTAGTGAAGCTAAGATTAGAAGCGGTAGTGCGAGAAAGCTTTGTTAGCTTCAGCCATACGGTGCACGTCTTCACGCTTCTTAACAGCAGCACCTTTACCTTCAGCAGCGTCCAACAGTTCGCCGGCCAAACGCAGAGCCATAGACTTCTCGCCACGCTTACGGGCGAAGTCTACCAACCAGCGCATTGCCAGAGCGTTACGACGGGACGGACGAACTTCGACCGGAACCTGGTAAGTAGCACCGCCTACACGGCGCGACTTCACTTCGACCAGCGGAGCGATGGCGTCGAGAGCTTTCTCGAAGATTTCCAGGGGATCGCTGTTCTTGCGTTCTTTAACCTTTTCCAGCGCGCCATAAACGATACGCTCGGCAACGGCTTTCTTGCCGCTTTCCATCACGTGGTTCATGAACTTGGCCAGGATTTGGCTTCCGTATTTTGGATCGTCAAGCACTTCGCGCTTGGCTGCTACGCGTCTTCTTGGCATGGATAAGCCCTCAAACGGTCTTCAGGTTCGTTCGGAATCGGTGCCCTTTCGGGACGCCTCCGACCTTACTCTTATCGACTCAGAAAATAAGATGATTCAGTTTTACAAAAAGCCGCTACTACTTAGGCTTCTTGGTACCGTACTTCGAACGACCCTGGTTACGACCTTTAACGCCGGAAGTATCCAAGGAGCCGCGTACGGTGTGGTAACGAACACCTGGCAAGTCTTTTACACGACCGCCGCGGATCAGTACCACGCTGTGCTCTTGCAGGTTGTGGCCTTCACCGCCGATGTACGAGGAAACCTCGAAACCGTTGGTCAGACGCACACGGCATACTTTACGCAGTGCCGAGTTAGGTTTTTTCGGCGTGGTGGTATACACACGGGTGCATACGCCACGACGTTGCGGGCAGTTCTGCAGCGCAGGTACGTCGGATTTCTCGACGATACGCTTACGCGGCTGACGTACCAGCTGGTTGATAGTTGCCATCTACTAGCTCCACTGTTGTCTTGCGACGCTATTGTCTTGCAAGAAAAGCAAAATGGCAGGAACGAATTCCCGCCAAATTTAGGGGTACAAGAGTCTAAAGAGGATCTTGTCCCCAGTCAAGGCAAGGCCCCGACCTCCCCACTCGTCGAACCGGGGCAAAACTGCCTCGATCCGACGAATGGGGCTGCCAGGGCCCAGTCTTATCTAGTGCAGAACTCAGTTACCGCTTGAGTTCAGTGCTTCGGTCAGTGCAGCTTCCACTTCACTGGCGCTAACGCGCAGCGGCTTGTCAGCATCACGGCGACGCTTACGCTCGCTGTGATAAGCCAAACCGGTACCCGCCGGGATCAGACGACCCACGACCACGTTCTCTTTCAGGCCGCGCAGGTAATCGCGCTTGCCGGTTACCGCTGCTTCGGTCAGTACACGAGTGGTCTCCTGGAAGGAGGCCGCCGAGATGAACGATTCAGTGGACAGCGACGCCTTGGTGATACCCAGCAGCACACGAGTGAACTTGGAAACGAATTTCTCGTCGCCAGCCAGACGCTCGTTTTCTACCAGTACGTGAGTCAGTTCCATCTGGTCGCCCTTGATGAAACTGGAATCGCCGGATTCAGCGATTTCAACTTTACGCAGCATCTGACGCAGGATGGTCTCGATGTGCTTATCGTTGATCTTCACGCCTTGCAGGCGATAAACGTCCTGGATCTCGTTAACGATGTACTTGGCCAGCGCACTTACACCCAGCAGACGCAGGATGTCGTGTGGATCGCTCGGGCCGTCGGAGATAACTTCGCCGCGGTTTACCTGTTCGCCTTCGAAGACGTTCAGGTGACGCCACTTTGGAATCAGCTCTTCGTACGGATCGGTACCGTCGTTCGGGGTGATAACCAGGCGGCGCTTGCCCTTGGTCTCTTTGCCGAACGCGATGGTGCCGCTGACTTCTGCCAGAATCGACGCTTCTTTCGGACGACGAGCTTCGAACAAGTCGGCAACACGCGGCAGACCACCGGTGATGTCGCGAGTCTTCGAAGTTTCTTGCGGGATACGCGCGATAACATCACCGATCGCGATCTTCGCACCATCCGCTACACCGACCAGGGCGTTGGCTGGCAGGAAGTACTGAGCGATTACGTCAGTGCCTGGCAGCAACAGATCCTTGCCGTTGTCATCGACCATCTTCACGGCAGGACGGATGTCTTTACCGGCAGCTGGACGATCTTTGGCGTCGAGTACTTCAATGTTGGTCATACCGGTCAATTCGTCAGTCTGACGCTTGATCGTGATGCCTTCTTCCATGCCTACGTAGGTCACGGTACCTTTCATTTCGGTAACGATTGGGTGAGTGTGCGGATCCCACTTGGCCACGATAGCGCCAGCGTCGACCTTGTCGCCTTCTTTAACCGAAATCACAGCACCGTACGGCAGCTTGTAGCGCTCACGCTCACGACCGTAGTCATCAGCGATGGCCAGTTCGCCGGAACGGGACACAGCAACCAAGTGACCATCCACTCGCTCAACGTGCTTGAGGTTGTGCAGACGGACGGTACCGCCATTCTTCACCTGAACGCTGTCCGCAGCGGAGGTCCGACTTGCCGCACCACCGATGTGGAACGTACGCATGGTCAGCTGGGTACCCGGCTCACCGATGGACTGGGCAGCGATAACGCCGACCGCTTCACCGATGTTCACCTGGTGACCACGAGCCAAGTCACGGCCGTAGCACTTGGCGCAGATGCCGTAGCGGGTTTCACAGCTGATCGGCGAGCGAACGATCACTTCGTCGATGCTGTTGAGTTCGATGAACTCGACCCACTTTTCATCTACCAGGGTGCCGGCAGGAACGATAATTTCCTCGGTACCTGGCTTGAATACGTCACGTGCAATAACTCGACCCAATACGCGCTCACCCAGCGGCTCTACAACGTCACCGCCTTCAATGTGCGGAGTCATCAGCAAGCCGTGCTCGGTGCCGCAATCGATCTCGGTTACAACCAGATCTTGTGCAACGTCTACCAGACGACGAGTCAGGTAACCGGAGTTAGCGGTTTTCAACGCGGTATCCGCAAGACCCTTACGAGCACCGTGAGTGGAGATGAAGTACTGGAGTACGCTCAAACCTTCACGGAAGTTCGCAGTAATCGGCGTTTCGATGATGGAACCGTCCGGCTTGGCCATCAGGCCACGCATACCGGCGAGCTGACGGATCTGCGCAGCAGAACCCCGTGCGCCCGAGTCGGCCATCATGTACATCGAGTTGAAGGATTCCTGGTCAACTTCGTCGCCGTGACGGTCGATGACTTTCTCTTTCGAGAGGTTGGCCATCATCGCCTTGGAGACTTCGTCGTTGGCCTTGGACCAAAGGTCGATCACTTTGTTGTACTTCTCGCCCTGTGTTACCAGGCCCGAGGCGTACTGGCTTTCGATCTCTTTCACTTCATCGGTTGCAGCTGCGATGATGCGGGCTTTTTCATCCGGGATAACGAAGTCGTTAACACCGATGGAAACGCCGGAGATGGTCGAATAAGCAAAACCGGTGTACATCAACTGGTCAGCGAAGATCACGGTCTCTTTCAAACCAACCACGCGGTAGCACTGGTTGATCAGCTTGGAGATCGCCTTTTTCTTCATCGGCAGGTTGACGACGTCGTAGGACAGACCTTTTGGCACAACTTGATACAGCAGCGCACGGCCGACAGTGGTGTCGACGATACGAGTGCCGCTCACGCTGCCGCCGTCACGGTCGTTGACGGTTTCGTTGATCCGCACTTTGACCTTGGCGTGCAGTGCGGCTTCGCCGGCACGGAACACACGGTCAACTTCTTGCAGGTCAGCGAACACACGACCTTCGCCTTTGGCGTTGATCGCTTCACGGGTCATGTAGTACAGACCCAATACAACGTCCTGCGACGGAACGATGATTGGCTCACCGTTGGCTGGCGACAGAATGTTGTTGGTCGACATCATCAACGCACGCGCTTCCAACTGGGCTTCCAGTGTCAGCGGTACGTGCACGGCCATTTGGTCGCCGTCGAAGTCGGCGTTGTACGCAGCACAGACCAGAGGGTGCAGCTGGATAGCCTTACCTTCGATCAGTACCGGTTCAAACGCTTGAATACCCAAACGGTGAAGGGTCGGTGCACGGTTGAGGAGAACCGGGTGTTCGCGAATCACTTCAGCAAGAACGTCCCAAACCTCTGGCAGTTCGCGCTCGACCATTTTCTTGGCCGCTTTGATGGTGGTCGCGAGACCGCGCATTTCCAGCTTGCCGAAGATGAACGGCTTGAACAGCTCAAGTGCCATCTTCTTAGGCAGACCGCACTGGTGCAGACGCAGGGTCGGGCCTACGGTAATTACCGAACGACCGGAGTAGTCAACACGCTTGCCGAGCAAGTTCTGACGGAAACGACCTTGCTTACCCTTGATCATGTCAGCCAAGGATTTCAGAGGACGCTTGTTCGAACCCGTGATAGCGCGGCCACGACGGCCGTTGTCGAGCAGTGCATCGACCGCTTCTTGCAACATACGCTTTTCGTTGCGCACGATGATGTCCGGAGCGGACAGATCAAGCAGACGCTTCAAGCGGTTGTTACGGTTGATCACGCGACGGTACAGGTCGTTGAGGTCGGACGTTGCGAAACGACCACCATCCAACGGTACCAGAGGACGCAGGTCTGGCGGCAGAACCGGCAGAACGGTCAGCACCATCCACTCTGGCAAGTTGCCGGAACCTTGGAAGGCTTCCATCAACTTCAGACGCTTGGACAGCTTCTTGATCTTGGTTTCCGAGTTGGTTTGCGGAATCTCTTCGCGCAGACGGCCAATCTCGTGTTCCAGGTCGATAGCGTGCAGCAGTTCGCGGACAGCTTCGGCACCCATGCGGGCATCGAAATCGTCGCCGAACTCTTCCAGCGCTTCGAAGTACTGCTCATCGTTCAGCAGCTGACCTTTTTCAAGGGTAGTCATGCCTGGATCGATAACGACATAGCTCTCGAAGTAGAGGACGCGCTCGATATCACGCAGGGTCATGTCCATCAGCAAGCCGATACGGGACGGCAGCGATTTCAGGAACCAGATGTGGGCAACCGGCGAAGCCAGTTCGATGTGCGCCATACGCTCACGACGAACCTTGGCCAGCGCGACTTCAACGCCGCACTTCTCGCAGATCACGCCACGGTGCTTCAAGCGCTTGTACTTACCGCACAGGCACTCGTAATCCTTTACCGGGCCAAAGATCTTGGCGCAGAACAGGCCGTCACGCTCAGGTTTGAACGTACGGTAGTTGATGGTTTCCGGCTTTTTAACTTCACCGAACGACCACGAACGGATCATCTCAGGCGATGCCAATCCAATACGGATGGCGTCGAACTCTTCGACTTGACCCTGGTTTTTCAGCAAATTCAGTAGGTCTTTCAAGGCCTTTCCTCCTGGCGGAGCAGAGAGCGGGCTAAACAGCCCCGCTCTCGATTCGCGTCACGTGTTATTCGGTTTCCAGATCGATATCGATGCCGAGGGAACGAATTTCTTTGATCAACACGTTGAAGGACTCGGGCATGCCCGGCTCCATACGGTGATCGCCGTCCACGATGTTTTTGTACATCTTGGTACGACCGTTCACATCGTCCGACTTCACTGTGAGCATTTCTTGCAGAGTGTATGCAGCACCGTATGCTTCCAGTGCCCAGACCTCCATCTCCCCGAAACGCTGACCACCGAACTGAGCCTTACCACCCAGCGGCTGCTGGGTAACCAGGCTGTACGAACCGGTAGAACGAGCGTGCATCTTATCGTCTACCAAGTGGTTCAGCTTCAGCATGTACATGTAGCCAACAGTAACCGGGCGCTCAAACTTGTTGCCGGTACGGCCGTCGAACAGCTGCATCTGGCCGCTTTCTGGCAGGTCTGCCAGTTTCAGCATGGCCTTGATTTCGCTTTCCTTGGCACCGTCGAACACCGGGGTAGCCATTGGAACGCCGCCGCGCAGGTTCTTCGCCAGATCCAGGATTTCCTGGTCGGAGAAGGTGTCCAGCTCTTCGTTGCGACCGCCGATCTCGTTGTAGATCTCGTGCAGGAACTTACGCAGGTCTGCGACCTTGCGCTGCTCTTCGATCATACGGTTGATCTTCTCGCCCAGACCTTTGGCCGCGAGGCCCAGGTGGGTTTCAAGGATCTGACCAACGTTCATACGCGAAGGTACGCCCAACGGGTTGAGGACGACGTCGACCGGGGTGCCATTGGCATCGTGCGGCATGTCTTCAACCGGCATGATCACGGAGACCACACCCTTGTTACCGTGACGACCGGCCATCTTGTCGCCCGGCTGGATGCGGCGACGGATTGCCAGGTAAACCTTGACGATTTTCAGCACGCCTGGAGCCAGGTCATCGCCCTGCTGCAGTTTGCGCTTCTTGTCTTCGAACTTGTCGTCCAGCAGACGGCGGCGATCAACGATGTAGGCCTGGGCCTTCTCGAGTTGCTCGTTCAGAGCATCTTCAGCCATGCGCAGCTTGAACCACTGGCCGTGCTCAAGACCGTCGAGGATTTCGTCGGTGATGTCCTGACCTTTCTTCAGACCTGCGCCGCCTTCGGCCTTGTGGCCTACCAGAGCGGAACGCAGACGTTCGAAGGTCGCGCCTTCAACGATACGGAACTCTTCGTTAAGGTCCTTGCGGATCTCGTCGAGTTGAGTCTTCTCGATGGACAGTGCACGAGCATCACGCTCAACGCCGTCACGGGTGAAGACCTGTACGTCGATGACAGTACCTTTGGTACCGGTAGGTACACGCAGGGAGGTGTCTTTAACGTCGCTGGCTTTTTCACCGAAGATCGCACGCAGCAGCTTCTCTTCCGGAGTCAGTTGGGTCTCGCCTTTCGGAGTGACCTTACCAACCAGGATGTCGCCTGCGCCTACTTCAGCACCTACGTAAACAATACCGGCTTCGTCCAGCTTGTTCAGTGCAGCTTCACCCACGTTCGGGATGTCTGCAGTGATCTCTTCAGGCCCAAGCTTGGTATCACGTGCCACACAGGTCAGTTCCTGAATGTGGATCGTGGTGAAGCGGTCTTCTTGAACAACACGCTCGGACAGGCAGATGGAGTCTTCGAAGTTGAAGCCGTTCCATGCCATGAACGCGATGCGCATGTTCTGACCCAGAGCCAGTTCACCCATGTCGGTGGACGGACCGTCGGCCATGATGTCGCTACGCTGAACGCGATCACCCTTGCTCACCAGCGGACGCTGGTTGATGCAGGTGTTCTGGTTCGAGCGGGTGTATTTGGTCAGGTTGTAGATGTCGACACCGGCTTCGCCAGTTTCAACTTCGTCATCGGCAACGCGAACCACGATACGGCTGGCGTCAACGGAGTCGATCACGCCGCCACGACGAGCCACGACGCAAACGCCGGAGTCACGGGCTACGTTACGCTCCATGCCGGTACCTACCAGCGGCTTGTCAGCACGCAGGGTCGGTACAGCTTGACGCTGCATGTTGGAACCCATCAACGCACGGTTGGCGTCATCGTGCTCCAGGAACGGGATCAGCGACGCTGCAACCGAAACTACCTGCTTCGGCGAAACGTCCATCAAGGTGACGTCTTCCGGCGCCTTGACGGTGAACTCGTTCAAGTGACGAACAGCTACCAGTTCGTCGATCAGGACTTTCTTGTCGTTCATCGTGGCCGAAGCCTGAGCGATCACGTGATCAGCTTCTTCGATAGCAGACAGGAACACGATCTCGTCGGTGACCAGAGCGTCTTTCACCACACGGTACGGGCTCTCAAGGAAGCCGTACTGGTTGGTGCGCGCATAAGCGGCCAGGGAGTTGATCAGACCGATGTTCGGACCTTCCGGCGTTTCGATCGGGCATACACGACCGTAGTGCGTAGGGTGAACGTCACGAACCTCAAAGCCTGCACGCTCACGGGTCAGACCGCCCGGGCCCAGTGCAGAAACACGGCGCTTGTGGGTGATCTCGGAGAGCGGGTTGTTCTGGTCCATGAACTGCGAGAGCTGGCTGGAACCGAAGAACTCTTTCACCGCCGCAGCCACTGGCTTGGCGTTGATCAAGTCTTGCGGCATCAGGCCTTCGCTTTCTGCCATCGACAGACGCTCTTTGACCGCACGCTCAACACGTACCAGGCCAACACGGAACTGGTTCTCAGCCATTTCGCCTACGCAGCGAACACGACGGTTACCCAGGTGGTCGATGTCATCGACGATGCCTTTGCCGTTACGGATGTCGACCAGAGTCTTCAAGACCGCAACGATGTCTTCCTTGCACAGCACGCCCGAACCTTCGATCTCGGTACGACCGATACGACGGTTGAACTTCATCCGGCCGACCGCAGACAGGTCATAACGCTCAGGGCTGAAGAACAGGTTATTGAACAAGGTTTCGGCTGCGTCTTTGGTAGGTGGCTCGCCAGGACGCATCATGCGATAGATCTCGACCAGCGCTTCCAATTGGTTGCTGGTGGAGTCGATCTTCAGGGTGTCGGAGACGAACGGACCGCAGTCGATATCGTTGGTGTACAGAGTCTCGATGCGAACAACCTGAGCCTTGGCAATCTTGGCCAGGATCTCAGTGTTCAGCTCGGTGTTGCACTCAGCCAGGATTTCTCCAGTAGCAGGGTGAACGATGACTTTAGCGGTCGTGCGACCCAGGACGTAGTCCAGAGGCACTTCCAGCGATTTGATGCCGGCTTTTTCGATCTGGTTGATGTGGCGCGCAGTGATACGACGACCCGCTTCAACAATGACCTTGCCATTTTCATCCTGAATGTCCAGGACCGCAATTTCACCGCGCAGACGCGAAGCAATCAGCTCAAGGCTTAGAGTTTCATCCTTGAGGCTGAACACGTTGGTGGTATAGAAAGCGTCCAGCACTTGCTCAGTGGTGTAACCGAGCGCGCGCAGCAGTACCGAGGCCGGCAGCTTGCGACGACGGTCGATACGCACGAACACGCAGTCTTTCGGGTCGAACTCGAAGTCCAACCACGAACCGCGGTACGGAATGATGCGTGCGGAGTACAACAGTTTACCGGAGCTGTGCGTCTTGCCGCGGTCGTGGTCAAAGAACACGCCCGGGGAACGGTGCAGCTGGGAAACAATTACACGCTCGGTACCGTTGATAACGAAGGTACCGTTCTCAGTCATCAATGGGATTTCGCCCATGTAGACTTCTTGCTCTTTGATGTCCTTGATCGCTTTGTTCGACGATTCTTTGTCGAAAATGATCAGGCGGACTTTTACCCGCAAAGGTACGGCGTACGTAACGCCACGCAACACGCATTCTTTGACATCAAATGCCGGTTCGCCCAGGCGATAACCGACGTACTCCAGCGCAGCATTGCCGGAGTAGCTGATGATCGGGAAAACGGATTTGAAGGCCGCATGCAGGCCCACGTCGCGGAACTGATCTTTGGTCGCTCCCGCCTGCAAGAATTCACGATACGAATCCAGCTGGATAGCCAGAAGGTACGGGACATCCATGACGTCCGGCAACTTGCTAAAGTCCTTGCGGATACGTTTTTTCTCAGTATATGAGTAAGCCATCAGCGTTCCCCAGCTTGGTCACCTGCTTGTTTGGCCCCTCCGACGGGAGCAGCCAGAAAATCTTGCAAACCCCATGGTTTGCACCACCGCATCGGGTGGCTACAGCGCGTTAATGGCGGCGACCGAGTCGACAGCCAAGAACGGAAAAAGGCCGGTGGCAAGAGCCACCAGCCATCAGCCTTCAGCTTAACGCTTGGGCTGGAGACGCAATGTCGATGCTTACTTCAGCTCGACTTTAGCGCCTGCTTCTTCCAGAGTTGCCTTGGCTTTGTCGCCTGCATCTTTGGTCACTGCTTCCAGAACCATAGCAGGAGCGCCGTCAACTACAGCCTTGGCTTCTTTCAAGCCCAGACCGGTCAGTTCACGTACTGCCTTGATCACGTTTACTTTCTTCTCGCCAGCTTCCAGCAGCATGACGTTGAATTCGGTTTGCTCTTCAACAACGGCAGCAGCAGCAGCTGGGCCAGCGGAAGCAGCGGCAGCGGAAACGCCGAATTTTTCTTCGAAAGCTTTGATCAGCTCAACAACCTGCAGAACCGACATTTCAGCTACGGCGTTGAGGATATCGTCTTGGGAGATAGACATTGCTGTATTTCCTGAATTGGGGGACGGCCTACGCGGCCATCGAAATAAACAAAAATACGCGAGAGAATTTGCTCAGCCTTAGGCTGCGGCAGCTTCTTTTTGCTCGCGAACTGCAGCCAGAGTACGAGCCAGCTTGCTGGTAGCGCCTTGAATCACGCTCATCAGCTGCGAAATGGCTTCGTCGCGGGTCGGCAGTGTTGCCAGTACGTCGATTTGGTTAGCTGCGAGGAACTTGCCCTCGAACGCAGCTGCCTTGATCTCGAACTTATCCTGACTCTTGGCGAATTCCTTGAACAAACGGGCAGCAGCGCCTGGATGATCCTTGGAGAACGCGATCAGAGTCGGGCCTGTGAACACGTCGTTGAGGACACTGTATTCAGTGTCAGCAACGGCGCGCTTGAGCAGGGTGTTACGTACAACACGTACGTATACGCCAGCTTCACGAGCCTCTTTACGGAGTCCGGTCATAGCGCCTACTGTCACACCACGGGCATCAGCCACGACAGCGGACAGAGCAGCTTTGGCAGCCTCGTTGACTTCAGCGACGATGGCCTTCTTGTCTTCGAGATTAATTGCCACGGGTTTAACTCCTGCTTGTTACCGTTTCATCTGGCCGGAGCCGGATGTCGTTTTGGTGTCTGATTCGGTAAGGAACCGGGAGCACCATCTGCGTAGGCTTTTGGTTTAAGACTTGCGTCGCCTACGGTCTTGGATAGCCCCCGCCAGGCAGGGACCCCAATTTTTTCCAATTGACGCAATCGCTTGCGCCAATCTGTGTCTTATACGTCCAGCGAGCCTTGGTCGATGACCAGACCTGGGCCCATAGTGGTGCTCAGGGTAACGCGCTTGACGTAGATACCTTTCGAGGAAGCTGGCTTGATACGCTTCAGATCAGCGATCAGGGCCTCAACGTTTTCCTTCAGCTTGACGGCGTCGAAGCCGACTTTGCCAACGGAGGTGTGAATGATGCCGTTTTTGTCGGTGCGATAACGAACCTGACCAGCCTTGGCGTTTTTAACCGCGGTAGCTACGTCTGGAGTTACGGTACCGACTTTAGGGTTAGGCATCAGGCCGCGCGGGCCCAGGATCTGACCCAATTGACCTACAACGCGCATTGCATCCGGGGAAGCAATAACTACGTCATAGTTCAGGTCGCCGCCTTTCATTTCGGCAGCCAGGTCGTCCATGCCAACGCGATCAGCGCCAGCGGCCAGAGCTGCTTCAGCAGCTGGACCTTGGGTGAAGACGGCTACACGTACAGTCTTGCCAGTACCGTGTGGCAGCACAGTAGCGCTACGAACGACCTGGTCGGATTTACGTGGGTCAACACCCAGGTTTACAGCAACGTCAACAGACTCGCTGAACTTGACAGTCGACAGCTCGGTCAGCAGAGCAGCAGCGTCTACAAAGCTGTAGGACTTGCCCGCTTCGATTTTGCCGGCGATAGCCTTTTGGCGCTTGGTCAGCTTAGCCATTACACACCCTCCACGTTAAGGCCCATGCTACGAGCAGAACCGGCGATGGTACGCACGGCTGCATCCATATCAGCTGCAGTCAGATCCGCGTTTTTGGTTTTCGCGATTTCTTCCAGCTGAGCACGAGTTACGGTGCCAACCTTAACGGTGTTAGGACGAGCGGAACCGCTAGTCAGACCAGCAGCTTTCTTAAGCAAAACCGAAGCCGGGGTCGACTTGGTTTCGAAAGTGAAGCTACGGTCGCTGTATACAGTGATGATCACTGGAGTCGGCAGACCTGGCTCAAGACCCTGAGTACGGGCGTTGAAAGCCTTGCAGAATTCCATGATGTTCACGCCGTGCTGACCCAGAGCTGGACCAACAGGTGGGCTTGGGTTGGCCTGAGCGGCCTTCACTTGCAGCTTGATGTAAGCGGTAATCTTCTTGGCCATGAGGCACTCCAATTACGGGTTCAAACGCCTCGAAAGGCTCCCCGGTTACTTGCGCGTTTATCCCAGTGACGACAAAACCCCACAGCCTAAGGCTGCGGGGTTGGGATGCTTATTCAGCTAGACCTTCTCGACCTGGCTGAACTCCAACTCTACCGGAGTAGAGCGACCGAAAATGAGCACCGCCACTTGGATCCGGCTCTTTTCGTAGTTAACTTCTTCGACAGTACCGTTGAAATCAGCAAACGGACCATCTGTGACACGAACAACCTCACCCGGCTCGAACAACGTCTTCGGCTTAGGCTTGTCGCTACCATCAGCAACACGACGCAGAATTGCTTCTGCCTCTTTGTCAGTGATTGGAGCAGGCTTATCAGCAGTACCGCCAATGAAACCCATGACACGAGGAGTGTCCTTGACCAAGTGCCAAGTACCTTCATTCATGTCCATCTGAACCAGCACATAGCCAGGGAAGAACTTACGCTCACTTTTGCGCTTCTGACCATTCCGCATTTCAACCACTTCTTCAGTGGGAACCAGAATTTCGCCGAAGCCATCTTCCATGCCTGCCAGCTTTACGCGCTCTAGCAAAGAGCGCATAACATGCTTCTCGTAACCCGAGTAAGCATGCACAACGTACCAACGCTTAGCCACGGGACACCCTTAGCCAACAATCAAGGAAACAAGCCAGCCGAGGAGGGAATCAAGCCCCCACAACAGCAACGCCATAACCAGAACAACAGCCACAACAATCAACGTGGTCTGCGTGGTTTCTTGGCGAGTCGGCCAAACGACTTTACGGATTTCGGTGCGAGCTTCCTTCACCAGAACCGCGAAAGACTTGCCTTTGGCAGTCTGCAAGCCTACAAAGGCAGCTACAGCAGCAAGAGCAAGCAAAGCGAGAACGCGGTACAGGATCGGCGAAGCAGAGTAGTACTGATTGCCAACAACGCCTACGACCACCAATGCGACCACAGCGAGCCACTTGACGAGATCGAAACGAGAGCTTTGAGCTTCAGCCTTAGGAGTCATCTATGAAGATCCTGTGAAAAGAAAGCCAGACACACCACGTGAATCTGGCAGGTCAGGAGGGAATCGAACCCCCAACCTACGGTTTTGGAGACCGTCGCTCTGCCAATTGAGCTACTGACCTAAAACAAAATCAGGCCGACCATTATGCAGGCCTGAAAAAGACTTTACAACAACCAACCCCACTAGACTTGAATTCACCTGACAACATCATCGTCGCCAGATAAAAAACCCTCAAGCCGAGGCAGCTGTTAAAACAAAGGCAGATATTTTCATATCTGCCTTGTTATATGGAGCTCTTGAGCGGATTTGAACCGCTGACCTCACCCTTACCAAGGGTGTGCTCTACCAACTGAGCTACAAGAGCAAAACACCTGCACAACCTGCAAACTTGGAGCGGGTAGCGGGAATCGAACCCGCATCATCAGCTTGGAAGGCTGAGGTTCTACCACTAAACTATACCCGCGGAGCTTGCAGCTCACGCTAAAAATGGTGGAGGGGGAAGGATTCGAACCTTCGAAGTCGTAGACGTCAGATTTACAGTCTGATCCCTTTGGCCGCTCGGGAACCCCTCCTAAGCGAGCCGGCATTTTACATCACGCCGACCTTCTGTCAAGCATTTTCTCATTTAAATTATGAGGTTAGCTGCATTGACGTCACTTCCCATCAAATCCCCCTAAAGGTCTTCACTGCGAAGCGGGCGCCATTCTATTCAAACTATTCGACAGTTGCAATGCCTTCGCACAGCATTATTTTATGTTTTAACTCATTGAATTCCTTAGCAAGGTTTTCAAAGGGCAGATCCTCAGCCAGACGCCTGCTTTCCGGGGCAACCCGGAGCCAGTAACCCTGGGCATCAGGCAAGCTCAGCAACTGAATCCTGACCTTTATATCCAGGCTGGTGAGGCGCTGCTCGACAGATTGCGCCTGACGCTGATCTACAAAACCACCAATATACAAACAGGTATTTTGCGCATCAGACGCCTTTGCCCGCTCCCTGCGGGCCACGGCGTCAGAGGACTCGCTCAGCAGACGAATATCCTGCTGGCTGCCTCGATAGAGACTCAGAGGAGTGACATCTTTAGCGCGCAACGGCGCCTCTTGTTGATGCCATATGTAGTAAAAAGCGTTGAGGATCAGTAAAAGCAAAAACAGCCAACGCATAAACACCTCAAGATAACGGGCACGCCATCGCCAAACCAACGAAAATCAGATCAGGAACGAGCCGAGCCTGCGGCACAGCATCCAATACCAGTTCAGCGTCGCCGCCTGTCAGGAACACGGTGAAGTCATCGCCCCAGTAGCTCCTGGCCAGCTCCAACTGGGTCAGCACAAACCCTCTTAGCATCAACGTACAGCCCCGCTCTACAGCTTCGACCGTGGTGCGACCAGGTGACAGGCACTCCAAGGCCCTTTCAGCGGCGGCATCGCCATACCGGATCTTGCGCGTATGCGTTCGCAGCTGATTCCTCATGAGAGACATACCCGGACAAATGAAGCCCCCCAGGTGCTCTCCATCCGCAGCTATAAAATCTGCCGTCGCCGCCGTACCAAAGTCCAGGACCAAGCAAGCGCCGGATGCCAACTTAAATCCACCAAGCATCGCCAACCAGCGATCGAGCCCCAAGCGCTCGAAATCTTCGTAGCCGTTACGCACCCCAGCCATTTCACGAGCCGAAGCAGCGCAGGTAACAGCAACACCAAATGCATCCACAAGCGCCGCGACCAGCTTGTCTGTCTCCTCCAGCGCACGCACACTCACTAGCCGGCAACGCGTCAGCAACAGGCCAGGCACCGCCAGCAGACTATCAACCAATGCCTCATCAGAACCTGCCACACCTTCTATCGCTACACCAGCCAGACTCGAACCGAGCACACGCCACTTGATAAAGCTGTTCCCACAGTCGAGCTCAAGAATCATCACGCAACCTCAGGCTTAACTCACCACCACTGTATATTTTCTCAATGCCATCGACACTTAAGCGCAACGCACCTTGACGATCAACGCCCAGAACAAATCCATCGACCTCATTGACACCGGCTATGAGCGACACCGCCCTGCCCTGCCAAGCATGGCTTGCCTCCCATTCATCCTGAAGCGCGGCAAAACCTAATGCCCTGTGCCGATCCAGGTACCGCTGCAACTGCAGACCAAGACGGGCAACCAACGAATTGCGATCAACAGGAGAGCCCGTCTCCAACTGCACCGATGTCCATTGCTGGTCAACCTCATCAGCCTTCTGCATATTGACGTTGATACCTATTCCGAGGACAACGTGACAGATATCCGCAGGGTCCCCTACGAGTTCCAGCAAGATCCCGGCAATTTTCTTATGTCCAACGAGGACGTCGTTAGGCCATTTCAAAGCAGCAGCCTGAACTCCCGATTCACGTAGGGCTTGCATGACTGCCAACCCAACCACAAGGCTTAGCCCCTCCAGTTGCCGCAGACCGCCCTCAATACGCAAGACGAGGCTGTAATACACATTCTGAGCAAACGGACTGACCCACTTTCGACCACGCCTGCCTCTTCCCGCCGTTTGCTGTTCCGCAAGCACTAGGAAGGGGGTTGCGCACTCGACACCCGCAAGGCGCAAAGCTTCAGCATTTGTTGAGTCGATGGAATCGTAGACATGGATAGGCCACGCCAAAGCAGGCGCATGTTGCCGAATTTCCGCAGCGCTCAAGAAAACAAGAGGAGAAGCCAATTGATACCCCTTCCCTCGAATCCTATGAACGGGCAGATTCAATTCGGCTTCAAGGTGCTGGAGCTGCTTCCAAACAGCACTGCGACTAACGCCCAGGGCAGCACCAAGCGCTTCTCCGGAATGGAACCGGCCATCTTTCAGAAGTTCTAACAACGTCAGCATGCAAGTATCGCCTCACAATGAGGCACGCATGATAGCCATGCGCAGGGGCATTGCATAGAAAGGCGGACGCTTGGCATTGAAGCGCACTCCGAGCAGCGCGCCGGACTTTCCGACCGCCCAAAACAAAACCCCATCTGCTTTCGCAAATGGGGTTTCGGAATTTAATCTTGACGATGACCTACTCTCACATGGGGAAACCCCACACTACCATCGGCGATGCATCGTTTCACTA
>NZ_RWIO01000098.1:0-1109 GCF_009764655.1 Pseudomonas sp. PB105 | reverse complement strand
CAACCCTGAAATTCGGCAACATCGAGGTGGATTTGTGAGCGACGTAGATTTCAAGCAGGCGCTGGCCGACGCCGGCATTCCCACGACCGAAGCGGGGCTCCTGCAGGCGTGGGAAAAAGAGGTAGCCTCCCAGGGCAGCAAACTGAGCAACACCAGCGCCTATTCGCCGTTCTGGCGCGTGGTGCGCGCCCTGGTGACCAAACCGGTGCTGTGGATCCTGGATTTTTTCGTGGCAACGGTGCTGCCCAATTTTTTCGTCAAGACCGCTGTAGATGCCTGGCTCGACATGTTGGCCTGGGCGGTCAACGTAGAGCGTAAGGGTGCGACCAAGGCCAAGGGCTTTTTGCTGTTCACCCGCGAAGCCGCCGGCGGCGCCCTGGAAGTGCCGGCCGGGACAGTAGTGCAGTCCGCATCGATCAATGGACATATCTACCAGGTGGTGACCACGGCGGTGGGCATCTTCGCCGATGGGTTGATGCAGCTGCAGATCCCGGTCGAGGCGGTCGACACCGGCGCCGGTTTCAACCTGGCCCCGGGTTATTACGCGATCTTGCCCGTCCCGGTACCGGGCATTGCCCAGGTGGTGAACACCGACGGCTGGTTGACTACACCTGGTGCAGATCCTGAGCCCAATGACGAGCTGCGTTTGCGCACCCGCAACCAGTTTTCAGCGGTCAACCAGTGGCACACCGACGCGGTGTATCGCGCCATGATCTCGGCCTTTCCAGGCGTGCGCCCGGATGGCGTGTATTTCCAGCACGGCGCGCCACGTGGCCCGGGCAGTGCAAACGCCTTTGTTCTGTTCGATGCGGACGTGCCGGCGGCGACGTACCTGGCGCAGATCAACGCGCATATCCGCGACCAGGGCAACCATGGCCACGGCGATGACCTGTTGGTGATGGTCATGCCTGAAACCCAGCACGCCGTAAAGTTGGAGATCTGGCCGCGCTCGATATTGACCACTGAACAGCGGGCAACCCTTAAAGACAACGCCGCGCTGTTCGTGCGTGCGGCGTTTCGCGACAGCACGACCAGCGACTACCAGCCGACGCTGACCTATCCCCAGTCGCGGTTTTCATTCAGCCGCCTGGGCGAAGAGCTTCACCAGC
>NZ_RWIO01000097.1:0-1109 GCF_009764655.1 Pseudomonas sp. PB105 | reverse complement strand
CAACCCTGAAATTCGGCAACATCGAGGTGGATTTGTGAGCGACGTAGATTTCAAGCAGGCGCTGGCCGACGCCGGCATTCCCACGACCGAAGCGGGGCTCCTGCAGGCGTGGGAAAAAGAGGTAGCCGCCCAGGGCAGCAAACTGAGCAACACCAGCGCCTATTCGCCGTTCTGGCGCGTGGTGCGCGCCCTGGTGACCAAACCGGTGCTGTGGATCCTGGATTTTTTCGTGGCAACGGTGCTGCCGAACTTTTTCGTCAAGACCGCTGTAGACGCCTGGCTCGACATGCTGGCCTGGGCGGTCAACGTAGAGCGTAAGGGTGCGACCAAGGCCAAGGGCTTTTTGCTGTTCACCCGCGAAGCCGCCGGCGGCGCCCTGGAAGTACCAGCCGGAACGCTGGTGCAGTCCGCATCAATCAACGGCCATATCTACCAGGTGGTGACCACGGCGGTGGGTATCTTCGCCGATGGGTTGATGCAGCTGCAGATCCCGGTCGAGGCGGTCGACACCGGTGCCGGTTTCAACCTGGCCCCGGGTTATTACGCGATCCTCCCGGTGCCGGTACCAGGCATTGCCCAGGTGGTGAACACCGACGGCTGGTTGACCACACCAGGTGCAGATCCTGAGCCCAACGACGAGCTGCGTTTGCGTACCCGCAACCAGTTTTCAGCGGTCAACCAGTGGCACACCGACGCGGTGTATCGCGCCATGATCTCGGCTTTTCCAGGTGTGCGCCCGGATGGTGTGTATTTCCAGCACGGCGCGCCACGTGGCCCGGGCAGTGCGAACGCCTTTGTTCTGTTCGATGCGGACGTGCCGGCGGCGACGTACCTGGCGCAGATCAACGCGCATATCCGCGACCAGGGCAACCACGGCCACGGCGATGACCTGTTGGTGATGGTCATGCCTGAGACCCAGCACGCCGTGAAGTTGGAGATCTGGCCGCGCTCGACATTGACCACTGAACAGCGGGCAACCCTCAAAGACAACGCCGCGCTGTTCGTGCGTGCGGCGTTTCGCGACAGCACGACCAGCGACTACCAGCCGACGCTGACCTATCCCCAGTCGCGGTTTTCATTCAGCCGCCTGGGCGAAGAGCTTCACCAGC
>NZ_RWIO01000096.1:0-1313 GCF_009764655.1 Pseudomonas sp. PB105 | reverse complement strand
TGTCCCGTCCTGAATAAGGTTTACACCTTCTGACCTTTGTTCAGGAGGACTCAATGGATACGAGAAAAAGGCGCAGCCAACGCGATTACACGCTAGCTTTTAAATTGTCGGTCGTAGACCAAGTCGAAAAAGGCGAGTTGAGTTATAAAGAGGCTCAACGGCGCTTTGGCATCCAGGGCCGGTCCACGGTACTGGTTTGGCTACGCAAGCATGGCCGACAGGACTGGAGCCAAGGCGCCTCAATCCGAGCGCCGCGGAGCAGGCCGATGACCGACCCCAACCTCCCGCTGACACCCGAGCAGCGGATTAAAGAGCTTGAAGAACAGTTGGCGCTGAGCAATCAAAAGGCCCAGTTCTTTGAAGCTGTCGTGAACGTCTTGAAAAATGATTACGGTGTGTCCATCGTAAAAAAGCGACCCGGCAAGTCCTCTCGCAAGGGCAAATCCAAGACCTGAGCATTACCAGGGCTTGCCTGTTCATGGGAATTTCGCGCCAAGCGTATTACAAACGTAACCGAGCCGTTGATGCGAGAGCTCACCAAGACCAGCAAGTAGTGGACTTTGTTCTGGAAAAGCGGCGTCGCCAGCCGAGGCTAGGCACGCGCAAGCTGCATTATCTGATGAGCACTGAGGCTGAAGCGCAGGTAATTGTTGGTCGAGACCGTCTTTTTTCCATCTTGCGCGAAGCGCGAGAGCTGGTTCCTCGAAAGCGTGCTTATCATAAAACTACGCATAGCCATCATCGGTTCCGCCGCCATCCCAACCTGCTCAAAGCAGGCCCGGAACAAGTTGTCGCTGGCAGGCCCGAGCAGGTTTGGGTTGCAGATATTACCTATCTGCCCACGCGGGAAAGTGTTGTTTACGTCAGCCTGATAACAGACGCGTACTCACGCAAGATCGTGGGTCATCATGTGCATGACAGCCTGCATACGGAGTCGGTGGTCAAAGCATTGCAGAAAGCTGTTAACCAGCGAAAATCCATGCAGTCGCTGATCCATCACTCGGATCGCGGGGCCCAATACTGCTCCGACCTGTACCAGCAAATGCACGCCAAGCATGGGATCAAGTGCTCAATGACTGACGGCTACGATTGCTATCAGAACGCGATGGCAGAGCGGGTAAATGGGATTTTGAAAACTGAGTTTTTGCTGCACCGACCCAAAGATTTGGCGGATGCCGTAAAAATGGTGGATGAGTCGGTGCTGATCTACAACGGGGAGCGGCCGCACTTATCCCTGAAATACAAAACGCCCGATGCGGTGCATCAGGCGTTTTGAGACTCAAACAGGTGTAAACCTATTTCAGGACTAGACA